>CAZHXV010000008.1:11230-18153 GCA_964536455.1 uncultured Aquimonas sp. | reverse complement strand
TCACCTGCGTCAGCCAGGCGATGCGGTGCACCAGCACGCGGGTCTTGCCGGAACCGGCCCCCGCCAGCACCAGCAGATGGCCGGGCGGCGCGGTCACGGCCTCGCGCTGGGCCGCGTTCAAGCCGTCGAGCAGATGCGATACGTCCATCGGGCAAGTTTAGCGGGGCGGTGCGCCAAAGCCCCTCTCCCGCGAGGGGAGAGGGGCTTTGCCCGCTAGCTGTTAAAATGGATAGCCCGGCACCGCGCCGGTTTCCCCGCACTCACATCCATTCAAGAATTCAGGAGCGCCAACATGGCAGTCAAGGTCGCGATCAACGGGTATGGCCGCATCGGCCGCAACATCCTGCGGGCGCTGTACGAAGCCGGCCGCACCAACGAGATCCGGATCGTCGCAGTCAACGACCTGGGCGATGCCGAAACCAATGCGCACCTCACCCGCTACGACACCGCGCACGGCAAGTTTTCGGGCGATGTGACTGTCGATGGCGGCGATATCCTGGTCAACGGCGACCGCATCAAGGTGTTCGCCGAGCGCGATCCGGCCAAGCTGCCTTGGGGCGAGCTGGGCATCGACGTGGTGTTCGAATGCACGGGGCTTTTCACCAGCAAGGCCAAGGCTGGCGCGCACATCGCCGCCGGTGCGAAGAAGGTGATCATCTCCGCGCCGGGCGAGAAGGACGTGGACGCCACCGTGGTGTTCGGCGTCAACCACGACACGCTGAAGGCGTCCGATACGGTGATCTCCAATGCGAGCTGCACCACCAACTGCCTCGCGCCGCTGGCCAAGGTGCTGCACGAGAAGATCGGCATCGTGCATGGGCTGATGACGACGATCCATGCCTACACCAACGATCAAGTGCTCACGGATGTGTTCCACAAGGATCTGCGCCGCGCCCGCTCCGCCACGCATTCGCAGATTCCCACCAAGACCGGCGCCGCCGCCGCCGTGGGCCTGGTGTTGCCGGAACTGAACGGCAAGCTCACCGGGTTCTCGATGCGCGTGCCCACGATCAATGTCTCCGTGGTGGATCTTTCCTTCGTTGCCGCGCGTGCTACGACGAAGGAAGAAATCGACGCCGCGATCAATGAAGCCGCCGCCGGTTCGCTCAAGGGCATCCTCGGCGTGAACACCCAGCCGCTGGTGTCGATCGACTTCAACCACGATCCGCGCAGTTCGGTTTACGACGCCACGCTGACGCAGGTGATGGGCGGTACGCTGGTGAAGGTGCTTTCCTGGTACGACAACGAGTGGGGTTTCTCCAACCGGATGCTCGATACCACGCTGGCCTTGATGGCGGCGAAGTAGGCATCGGGCGGAACCTGCGGCCGTGACCGCGACGCGGCAAGGCGCGGCCACGGCCTTGTTCGCGGCGGTGGCGGCAAGCGTGCTGCTGATCCTGGTTCCGCGTTTCGTTCCTCAGCTCGCCTGGATCGGCTGGCCGTTCCAGTGGCTGTTCACGCTGTGCCACGAACTCGGGCACGGCGTGGCGGCGCTGGTTTCCGGCGGCGGGTTCGAGAAACTGGTCGTGTTCGCCGATGGTTCGGGCGTGGCGACCACCTCGCGCGATCCCTCCTCGCGCGTGCAGGCCGCCTTCATCGCCGCCGCCGGGCCGCTCGGGCCGCCGCTGGTCGCGGCCTTGCTGTTCGTGCTGGCGCGCACGCCGAAAACCGCGCAGGCGGCGTTGTGGGTGCTGGCGGTCTTCCTTGCGGTTGCGCTGCTGCTGTGGGTGCGCAATCCGTTCGGGATGTTGCTGGTGCTGGTGCTCGCGGCCTTGCTGGCGCTGGCGGCGCGCGTACTTTCGGCCAATGCCGCGCAGGCGCTGCTGTGCTTTCTGGCGGTGCAGCTGTGTCTGGCGACGCTGACCCGCGCCGATTACCTGTTCACCACCACGGCGCGCACTGGCGCGGGCGAAATGGCCTCGGATACGGCGCAGATCGCGCAGGCGCTGTGGCTGCCGGCATTCGTCTGGGGGGCCGGAATCGCAGCGGTTTCCGCGCTGGTGCTGATCGGCGGGCTGGCGCTGTTCCTGCGATACCGCGCGCCCTGACGCAGGCGTCAGGGCGCGGGCGCTTCACTTTTTCGCAGCCTTTTTGGCTGGAGCCTTCTTCGCAGCGGCCTTCTTGACCGCAGCCTTTTTGGCTGGAGCCTTCTTCGCAGCGGCCTTCTTGACCGCAGCCTTTTTGGCCGGCGCCTTCTTCGCAACAGCCTTTTTCGCCACGGCTTTCTTTGCTACGGCTTTCTTCGCCACCGCCTTGGCCGGGGTTTTCTTCGCCGCGGATTTTCCGGGCGCGGCCTTCTTGATCGCGGCTTTTTTCGCGGCCACTTTCTTCGCGGTGGCGGCGCGCTTTTCGGCCACGGAACGCTTGGCCTTGGCGATTTCCTTGCCGGCCGCCTTCTTCACCGTCGCAAGTTTCTTCGCGGCGGCCTTCTTCACCGCACCGGCCTTCTCGCCGACGGCTTTCGCGCCCGCTGCGGCCTTCTTCTTCGCCGCCGCCACGGTCTTGCCCAGGCTCGATTTGGCCTCGCCGGCTTTCTTCGCCACCTTGGCTTTCACTTCAACCGCTTTTTCCTTGACCGCTTCCACGACGGCTTCGGTCTTTTCCGCGACGGTTTCCGCCGCACTGGAAATCGCTTCCTTCACCACGTTCTCATCGCTCATCGTCGCCCTCCTGGTGGGTTTGGCGGTGCGGAATCTGCGCCTGATTTTTGCATTGCGCAAGTACCCTTTCGACGAATCGCAACGCGGGTCGTGACGCCGGGGAACAAGCGCGGCCCCAGGCCGGTCGAAGCCGCGTTCCCAAGCCTGGAGGAAGCCCCATGCCAACCCCTTCTCCGTGGAAGCCGCCGTTTGCCGCAGCGCTGGGTGCGTTGCTGTTGCTGTTCGGCGCAAACGCCCGTGCCGCGCTGCCCGCACAGGTCGATGGACAGCCATTGCCGACGCTGGCGCCGATGCTCGAAGGCGTGACCCCGGCGGTGGTCAACATCCAGAGCAAGACCATCGTGCGCGTGCGCAACCCGTATGCCGAAGACCCGTTCTTCCGGCAGTTCTTCGGCTTGCCGAACGTACCGACCGAACGCATCAAGCAATCCCTGGGCTCTGGCGTGATCGTCGATGCCAGGCGCGGTCTGATCCTCACCAACAACCACGTGATCGAAGGCGCGGACGACATCCAGGTGTTCCTGGCCGATGGCCGCACCGTGGCCGCCACGATCGTCGGCACGGACGAGGACACCGACGTGGGCGTGATCCGGATCCAGGCCAGCGATCTGAGCGCCGTGCCTGTGGCGCGTTCGGAACGCTTGCGCGTGGGCGATTTCGTGGTGGCGGTCGGCAATCCGTTCGGGCTGGGGCAGACGGTCACCAGCGGCATCGTGTCCGCGCTGGGCCGCAGCGGCCTGCCGGGCCTGGGCTACCAGAACTTCATCCAGACAGACGCCAGCATCAACCCCGGCAATTCCGGCGGCGCGCTGGTGAACCTTGCCGGCGAACTGGTGGGCATCAACACCGCGATCTTCAATCCCGGCGGTTCCAGTGCGGGCAACATCGGCATCGGCTTCGCGATTCCGGCGGATCTGGCGCTTTCGGTGATGCGGCAATTGATCGAAACCGGCAGCGTGGCGCGTGGCACGCTGGGCATCGAGAGCCAGGACATCACGCCGGAGATCGTCACGGCACTGGGCCTTGCGAACACGCGCGGGGCCATCGTCACGCGCGTGCAGCCCGGTTCGCCGGCGGCGGCGGCGGGCCTGCGCGCCGGGGATGCCATCGTCGCGGTCGAAGGCAAGCCGGTACACGGCGCGCACGATCTTTCCAACCTCGAAGGGCTACTGCCGGTCGGCGAGCCAGTGCGGCTGGAGCTGCTGCGCGACGGCAAGCGCCGGGACATCACCGCGAAACTCGCACCGCGGTTGGACAAACTGACCGGCGCCAGGCTCGATTCGCGCCTTTCCGGGGCCACGTTCGAGCAAGTGCCCGAACGGCTGCGCTCGCAGGGTGTGTCCGGGGTGCTGGTGGCCGAGGTGGCGCAAGGCAGCCGCGCCGCGAACAGCGGCCTGCGCGCGGGCGATCTGATCACGGCCGTGAACCGTGCCGACATCGCCGATCTCGCCGCGCTGCAACGTGCCGCGTCCTCGACGCCGGAACAGTTGCTGCTGACCCTGGTGCGCGGACGCCGCGCGTATTTCGCGGTGATGGAGTAGAGCCGGGATTTGTGATTTGGGGTTGGCGGATCGATGCTCCGCTTTTGCCTTTACGAATCCCTAATCTCCAATCCCCAATCCCGAATCCCATCCAGGACCGTGCTAGCGTGGCGGTGCGCGCCTGTCACGAACGGCGCGCGTTGCCATCGTTGGCCGAACCCCACCCAGGAGAATCGCCATGTCCAAGCAAACCAAGGATGCGCCAACCGATTCGGTGCAGAGCGTCGCCGCCGCCGCAGGCCATTTGTACGAGGCCAAGGAACGCTTCAAGGATGCCGCTTCCGCCGTCGTGGGCGCAGTGAAAAGCGCTGCGACCACCGCCGCCAGCGCCGCGCGCGAGGACATCGGCGCAGGCGCCGATGCGATCCGCGACCCGCTCAGCGATGCCGCCTCCGCCGCCGGTGCCGCCGTTTCCGAGGCCCGCGCCGCCGCCGGTGCGGAAGTGGAAGTGCTGATGGAAAAGGGCAAGGAACTGCTTGCCAGCGCCGGGGATGCGATCCGCAAGCATCCGGTGGCCTCCTTCGGGGCGGCCTTGGCCGTGGGCTGGCTGATCGCCAAGCTGGGCCGGCGCGATTGATGGACGCGGGGCCGGCGCGCACGCCGCCCGATCCGCCACCGCCACTGGACGAAGCCGTCCGCAGCATCGCGGCGGCGGGCAAGGCGTTCGGCAAGGAACTGCTGGCCGCGCTGGGTTCGTTGCGGCGTCTGGTCGCCGCCGAACTCGCGCTGTCGCGCAGCGCGGCGCTGCGGATGCTGATGCTGGCCGCCATCGCGGCGGTGTTCGGCGTCTGCGCGCTGGCGTTCGGCTTGGCGCTGGCCGCCATCGGGCTGGTTGCGCTCGGCCTGCCGTGGTGGGGGGCGCTGGCGATCCTGGCGCTGGCATCGCTGCTTGGTGCCGGCATCTGCGTCTGGCTCGCGCTGCGTGCCTTCGAGGACACCACCTTCAAGGCCACGCGCCGCCAGCTCGCCCGGCTGCACCTGGCCGACGACCCGGACGAGGTCGAGCGCGATCCGGAGGCCATGCCATGAACCACCGCGCCCTCAAGGCCCGCGTCGCCGCCGCCGAGCGGCGCGTCGATGCGCACCTTTCCGCCGCCGTGCGGAACATCGACCAGGCCGGCCAGACCACCCGCGCCTCCGCCACACCGCTGCGCATCGTCGTCGCCGGCCTGCTTGGCGGCTTCCTCATCGGGAAACTTCGCCCCCTGCGCGGCGCGGCGCGGCTGCCGAACCTGTTTCGCGCAGCTGCGGCCCTGATGCCACTGTTCGATACGCTTGCGCCGCTGCTGGCCGGATTGCGGGTTGTAGCGCGGGACAATCGAAAACCGCGATGACGTGCAAGAAGACGTTTCGCCCAGTCTCGGGAAAAGGCGATGCCCGCCGGATCAGCGAATTGCTGCACGGCTTCGTTGACGAGGTCGTCGCCGAGAAGGACGCGGCCGGCGTTTTTCTCGAATCCATTGCAGTGGATTCGATTCTCGAGAAAATCGGTTCGGAAGAATTCGACTATTGGATCTCGTGCGATCGGGAGGGGCGGGCGATCGGCGTCGTCGGGGTACGCCGGAAGACGCATCTTTATCATCTCTTCGTCGATCGCGCGGCGCAGGGAACCGGAATCGGCAGCGCGCTTTTCCGCCATGCCCAGAACGAACTGGGCGATACCATCAAAACGGTGAACGCCTCGATCAATGCGGTTCGGTTTTACGAAAAGCTCGGCTTCACCGCAGACGGGGAAGAAATGCGCAAGGATGGTCTTGCCTTTCTTCCGATGTCCATCAAGCAACGCCGGTGAGCCGTGTCCTTGCGGGCCGTCATGCCCGCGAAGATGCGCAGGTTCGCATGGCTTGTTTCGGCCTTTCTCTTTTTGCGGCGCGGCGTTGGCACGATGCCGTTGCCAGCGACCCGATGTTGAACCCGCCGCCGCCAGCGCTGCCCTGGATGCCTTGCAAACGGTGGGCAACGCCTCGCCCTGGCAACTGGCGCTGGCGCGGCGCAGTGCGATGAAGGCCGGCGTTAAAGCCGTTCCCGCAGCGAAGCCAGCAACTCCAGCGAGCGCCGCCGCGCACGGTGGTCGAAGACGTGGCAGTTGACGATCAGTTCGTCGGCGCCGGTGCGTTGCAGGAAGGCGCGCAGATCCGGCAGCACCTCGTCAGGCGTGCCCACGAAGCTGCAAGACAGCGTCTTTTCCACGTGCGCGCGTTCGACCGGCGACCAGAACGCATCCATGTCCGCGCGCGGTGGCGGCAATCGGCCGGGATTTCCCCGGACGAGGCTGACGAACTGCTGTTGCTGCGAACTGGCGGCGAGCCTGGCGGCGGCAGTGTCGTCGGCCAGGATCACGTTGGCGGCGACCATGGCGTGTGGCTTGTCGAGCCGCGCCGAGGGCCGGAACAGGCGGCGATAGGTTTGCAGCGCGGCGTCGAGCTGGGCCGGGGCGAAGTGCGAGGCGAAGGCGTAGGGCAGGCCCATGGTCGCGGCCAGCTGCGCGCCGTACAGGCTGGAGCCGAGTATCCAGGCTTCGACATCCGTGCCGGCACCGGGCACGGCCTGCACGCGTTGGCCGGGACGTGCCGGGGCGAAGTAGCCGAGCAGCTCGTCCACGTCATCCGGGAAGCCGTCCACATCGCCCGTCAGGTTGCGGCGCAGCGCGCGGGCGGTGAAACCGTCGGTGCCGGGCGCACGGCCCAGGCCCAGGTCGATGCGGCCAGGGTACAGCTCGGCC
>CAZHXV010000008.1:0-11220 GCA_964536455.1 uncultured Aquimonas sp. | reverse complement strand
CAGCGAAGCCAGGGTGCCGAATTGTTCGGCGATCACCAGCGGGGCATGGTTGGGCAGCATCACGCCGCCCGCGCCGACGCGGATGCGCGAGGTGGCCCCGGCCACGTGCCCGATCAGCACGGCGGTGGCCGCGCTGGCGATGCCGGTCATGTTGTGGTGTTCGGCCAGCCAGTATCGCCGGTAGCCGAGGGTTTCGGCCCACTGCGCCAGGTCGCGGGTTTCGGCGAAGGATTGGGTGGCATCGCCGCCTTCGCGGATCGGAGCCAGGTCGAGGATCGAGAAGGGAATCATCGGTTGCAGATGAAGGCGCTGCACGGATGCTTCAAGGCCGGCCGGCCCGATGCCGGTAGAGCCGAGCTTGCTCGGCTGGGAGGCGCGGTTGCGGACAGCGCAGCAAGCTGCGCTGCGGGATCATGGGCGGTTACAGCCCACAGAAGCAATGCGCCGCCAGCGTGTAGGGCGCGCCGCTTTTCGCCGCCGCATCGAGCAGCCGCAGGTTGCTGCGCGCCTCGTCCAGCACCGGGCTGCGCAGGAAGTGCTGCGGCAGGCCAAGGCCCGTGGCCAGGGCGCGGATGCCGGCGTTTCTGGTGGCATCGACGAAGGCTTTCTCGAATGGGGAAAGTTCCTTTTCCACATAGGCCAGGGCGAATTCGCCGTCGCCCAGGTTGGCGCGGCGCGCGGCATCGGCGATGGCCTCGGACAGCCCGCCCAGTTCATCGACCAGGCCGTGTTCCTTCGCCTGCGCGCCGCTCCACACCCGACCCTGCGCCACTTTGTCGATGGCTTCGGGCGTGGAGCCGCGCGCGGCGGCGACGTTGCCGATGAACTGGCGGTAGCCGCGCTCGATGTTGGCCTGGATCGCCTTCTCCACGATGGGCTGCAGCGGGCGGGTCGGGTCGAATGCGCCGGCCAGTTTCGTGGTCGCCACGCCGTCCACGTGCACGCCGATCTTGTCCAGTGTCTTGGGGAAGTTCATGAACAGGCCGAAGATGCCGATGGAGCCGGTGATGGTGGAAGGGTCGGCGTAGATGCGGTCGGCGTTCATCGAGATCCAGTAGCCGCCGGAGGCCGCGACGTTCGCCATCGAGACCACCACCGGCTTGCCGGCGTTGCGCGTCAGTTCCACCTCGCGCCGGATCAGCTCGGAGGCGAACACGCCGCCGCCGGGCGAATCCACGCGCAACACCACGGCCTTCACGTTGTCGTCCTCGCGCGCCTGCCGCAGCAGCTTGGAGGTGGAATCCCCGCCCACCTGGCCCGGCGGCAGGTCGCCATCGGCGATTTCGCCCTGCGCCACCACCACGGCCACCTTCGGGCGCAGGTCGAACGGGTTCTTCTCGCGGTCGAGGAATCCCAGGTAATCGTCCAGCGCCACATGGCGGAAGGTGTGTTCCTCGGCGTCTTCCGCGCCGCGCTCGATCATCATGGCGCGCCATTGGTCGGGCGTTTTCAGGCCATCGACGAGTTTCTGCTCCAGCGCCAGCCCGGCCAGGTCGCCGTCGGCGGCGATGAGCCGCTCGTCGAAGGCGTCGATGTCCGCCTGCAGCGATGCCGGAGCGATGCCGCGCCGCGCGCCGATGTCGGCGAGGAAGCGGCCCCAGACATCGTTCATCCAGAACAGGTCGGCGGCCTTCGCGGCTTCGGAAGCGGCATCGAGGATGAAAGGCTCGCCGGCGGATTTGAATTCGCCCACGCGGATCAGGTGCACGTCCACGCCGAGCTTGTCGGCCAGCGCCTCGCGGTAATAGGTGCGGTAGCGCGCCAGCCCTTCGAGGAATACCGCGCCTTCCGGATGCAGGTAGACCTCATCCGCCTGCGCTGCGAGGAAATACTGCTTCTGGTCGAGGAACTGGCCGTAGGCGACGACCTGCTTGCCGCTCTTCCTGAAGCGCGCCAGCGCGGCGGCGATTTCCCGCAGTGCCGCGTAGCCTGCACCGCTCATCTTGTCCGGGCGGATCGCCAGGCGTTCGATGCGCGCATCGGTTGCGGCGGCGTCGATGGCGCGCAACACATCGCGCAACTGGGTTTCCGGCGCGCTCTGGCCGAAGGCCTTGGCCATCGCTCGCTCCACCGGATCGGCGCTGAACTGTTCCACCAGCGTGCCCTGCGGGGCCAGCACCAGCACGCTGCCCCCGGCCAGCTTCTTGCCGCCGCCGCCCATGAACATCGCCACCAGCACGAACCCGAGGATCAGCAGGAACAGTGCGTTCAACACCAGGCGGCGGAAGAAGTTGACGGCATCCCACAGCCTCCGGACGAGGCGGAGCAGGATGTTGGGCTGGGCGTGCGGCATGGGTGCGACTCGAAGGAACGGCGTGGGGCGCCCAGCATAGCGGCTTGGCCGGATGCAGCCATGCGACACAGGTCATGGCACCAGGGCGCGATGCGTCGGGCGACGCGCTGCGTGGCGCCTTTGCGCGGGGAAGCCGCCTGCCTGTCGCTCAGTATTTCCACTCCAGCGTAAACGCGGCCTCGCGGCCCTTGCGGTAGCGGCGCGAGGTCTCCCCACCCTGGGTGAATGTCACTTCCGGGTCCAGCAGGTTGCGCAGGCGCAACTTGAGTTTCCAGCGGCCTTCTTCGCCCAGGCTGCGGGCATAGGTGAGATCGAGCTGGTCGAAAGGCTGCTCGACTTCGTCCGGCACGCCGGAGAGGCCGACGCGGCTGATGCGCTCGCCGGCGCGGTTGTAGAGCAGGGTCGCCTCGTGCACGCCGTTCGGGTCGAACCAGGTCAGCGCCAGGTTGGTGACGTAGGGCGACTGGCCCTGCAGCGGGCGCTCGGACGAAGTCTGGATGCCGGTGGCCGCACCCAGCCGCACTTCCGAATCGATCCAGCTTCGGTTGATCGAGAGCGTCAGGTCGAGCCACGGGATGCCGTTGCGCAGCGCCTCGGGCAGCCATCCGGCGTCGCCGAAGTACCCCAGGTTCGAGTTGAATTCGATCTCCAGGCCGCGCGAGTAGCCGCCTTGGGCATTGCGCAGTTCCAGATCGTCGCCGGTCGAGGCCACGCGCACCAGTTCGATCGGGTGGGTGAAGTCCTTGTCGAACAGCGCGACGGAAAGGCTGTCGGTGCCGGCGAAGTAGACCTCCCAGCGCAGGTCGAGGCTGCGGATGTCGGTCTGCAACAGATCCGGATTGCCATAGACCGTCATGTCCAGCACCGGATCGGTGTAGGGCGCGCGGGAGAGTTCGCGGAAGTCCGGGCGGATCAAGGTTTCGTTCCACGCCAGGCGCAGTTGCGCGTTGTCCGAATAGCCCCAGGTGAAGGCGGCCGAGGGCAGCGTGTCGTCGCGCTGGATGCGGCCGACCACGGGCGTGGCGTTCGGCAGGAACGGGCTGACCGTCACCACGCTCTGGTCGTTGCTTTCGCGCCGCACGCCGAGATCGGCGCGCCAGTCGCCCAGTTTCACGTCGGCGCGCAGGAACCAGGCATCGAGGGATTGCCCGGCGGTGTAGAAATCGGTGGCGCGGGAGAGCCCGATCAGCTCGATCTGGCCTGCGTCGATCGCGCCTGGATTGAGGATGTCCTCGATCGGATGCACACCCGTGGGCGGGTTGGCGAGGTGGCGCACGCTGTAGCGCCAGATGTCCGAGGAACGATCGCGGTCGAGCGTGCTGCCGCCCGCGGACAGCGCGAGCGAATTCCTCTCGCCGAAGCGGAACGGATAGGCCAGTTCCAGCCGCGCCTCATCGACGTTGTCCTCCAGCATTTCCCA
Organism: uncultured Aquimonas sp.; assembly: GCA_964536455.1. Lineage (GTDB taxonomy): Bacteria > Pseudomonadota > Gammaproteobacteria > Xanthomonadales > Xanthomonadaceae > Denitratimonas. Next base: position 7,507 of record CAZHXV010000008.1, on the reverse strand, counting down.
GCGCATCTGCGGCGGGAAATAGGTGGTGTAGATGTAGTCGCCGGCGTTCTCGTTGAAGGAATACAGGTAGCTGCGCGCGTCGGGCATGTCGCGCGTGGCGGTGGAATCGGTGTATTGCCAGTGCGCGGTGAAGTCGCCGAAGGCGTGCACACCGTCGAGCTGGCGCGAGGTCAGCACGTTCTGCGTCCATTCGATCACGGTGTTCCTGTCGTCGTTGCCGGAACTGGCGAGGCCGGAATCGATGCGGGTGAGGTCGATGGTCTGCGCCAGCCGCAGGAAGGTGGCGTTGATCTGGTGATTGTCGCCGAACGCCGCGCCGCCGGAGAAGAACAGGCTGCTGTCGATGTTGCGCTCGGTGCGCTCGCGATGGATGTCGGTGGCCTGCGTCAGTTCGCCGCTGCTGCGGGTCGAGTAGTCGGCGCGCTGTTCCTCGCGCAAGTCCCAGTTCTGCGACCAGCGCGCCGAGCCGATGAAGCCGAGCTTCACGCCGTCGCCGTTGCCGAACACCTGCCCGACCGAGAGCGATGCGGCTTCGTCCGGGCCGATGGATTTCTTGTCGACCGCGAAGCCCTTGCCCATCACCTCGCGCCCGAGCGCCGCCAGTTCGGCCGAACCGCGCGCCGGCAGCGGGCGCACGAACAGGCCGGCGGGCGCTTGCCGGAAACCGTCGTCGCGCCCGAGCCAATCGTCGCTGCCGCCGTGCGCGCGCCAGCCTTTCTCGCCGGTCGTGCCGTCGGCGTAGCCGAGCGTGGCCGATGCGCGCAGCAGGAATTCGTTCGGCACGCCGCGCGTGGCAAGGCGCAGCGCGCCGCCGCCGAATTCGCCCGGCAGGGCGGCGTGATAGGACTTGGACACCTCCACGCCGGAAAGAATTTCCACCGGGAAGAGATCCAGCGGAATCACCTTGCGGGTCGGATCGGGGCTGGGAATCTGGGCACCGTTCAACGTCACCGAGGAATAGCGTTCGCCCAGGCCGCGCACGTAGATGAACTTGTCGTCCACCAGGGTCAGGCCGGTGACGCGCTTCAGTGCGGAAGCCGCGTCCGAATCGCCGGCGCGGGAAATCTGTTCGAGCGAGAGCACGTCCAGCACCTGGGCCGATTCGCGCCGCACTTCCAGCGCTTCGAACTGGCCGCCTTCCTCGACCTGGTAGCTGCCTTCGACTTCGACGCCCTGAAGTTCGGTGGCATCCTCGCCGGGCGGCAGCGGTTCCGGTGGCAGGGGGTGCTCTTGTGCAATGGCGTTCGTGGCGAAAACAAGCGGCAACGCGAGAAGGATCGCCTTGGCAATCGGGGAAAGTTTCATGGTGGCGGGGGCAGTGTGGTTGGAGGTCGGATCGGCGCGCCGAAAGCGCGGCACGCCGGTTCGGCGCAGCGATCCCGCGCACGATATGAAGCTCGCGTGACAGCCCGATGACACCGTGGAGCGTCATCGGAGCGCCGCCTGCGGAAGTTCATCCGGGATTCGGACAAACGAAAGAGCCGCACCCGAAGGCGCGGCTCTTTGAGGAACGGCACGCAAGGGCAGCGATCAGTGCGGCAGGCGCACCGTCCAGCCGGCCGTCCAGTCGTCGTGCTTGCCCGCGAAGGCGCCGCGGTAGGTGGTCGGACGGAACCACGGGTCGCTCAGCGACTGGCCGCCGGTCAGCACCGGCGAATCGGCTTCCGGCAGGAAGCCGTCGAGCCTGGGGTCGCCCTGCTCGTTGGTGCTGCCCCAGTTGGCGTACTGGGCCTGGGCGCCGGAATGGATCGTGCCTGCGGCGCTCGGGCCGAAGAACGAGTAGGTGAACGACAGGAGGTCGGCACCGAGGCCCTGGGTGACGGGATCGTCGATCTTCAGGCTGTACTGGTCGTAGCCGACCGCGACCACGTTGGTATAGATGCCGCCCGAGCCGCGACGGATGCGGATGGCGTTGAGCTGGTTGGTTTCGGTGGTCGAACCCACCAGCGTCATGTTGGAGACGTGCGGCAGGGTGCGCGGCTGCCGGTCGTGGTCGCCGGCCGCGACGTCGTTGTCCGACTCGATGCCGTTGGTGTCGCCGGCGCCGGTGATGTCCGGGTTGGATCCCGGCCACGCCAGCGCGAACTGGATCTTGCCGCTGTAGCCCTGGTCGAAGTCGAAGCAGTCGTCGCCCATGTTGGAGCAGATCGCGTGACGGACGTTGACGCTGCCGCCGAAGAACTCGATGCCGTCGTCCTTGCCGCTGTCCACCTGCACGTATTCGATCGTGGTGCCGTCGCCGACGCCAAGCAGGGTGAGCGAGTTGAATTCCTTGCCCGGCTCGATCTGGATGCCGGCGTATTCGATGCGGACGTACTTCAGCACGCCGGAGTTGTCGTGCAGATCCGTGCCGCCGTACTTGATGTCGAGGTTGGCCTCGAAGCCGCAGGCTTCGGTGTCCGGGCCGTCGTTGCAGGTCGAGTAGCCGGCGATCGCGACGCCGCCCCACGAGCCGATCACGGGTTCCGGGCCGGTGAAGACGATCGGCTGGGTCGCCGTGCCTTCGGCGTAGATGCGGCCGCCGCGCTGGACGATCAGGTAGTTGAGCTGATCGGTGTTGCTGTGGCCCTTGAGCGTGACGCCCGGGGCGATGGTCAGCGTGCCGCCGGCATTGACAGAAACCTCCCCGTGGATCACGTAGGTCTTGCCGGCAGGCAGGATCAGATCGCCGTTGATGCCGTTCGGCAGCACGCAATCGTTGCCCTGCGCGGTGGTGCCCGTCGGGCAGGCGGAGAGCGAAGCTGCGGCCGTGGCCGCCGGTGCGATGTAGCCGGGGAAAATGCGGTGCGCCGGTTGCAGGTCGAGCACCACTTCCGGCAGGCCATCAAGGTTCAAGGCCAGCGAAATCGAGCCCGGGCCGTTGAGGTCGAGCGAGGCCGTGCCCACCATCTCTTCCGTGGCGACCTCGGACGGATACCCGAAGGAACCGCCGTGGTAGCGCGCCACCTCGATGCCTTCCCTGGCGCTTTCGCCGGGCTGGAAGTTGGCGAGGAACACGAGCCACAGCGGTGCGCCTTCCTCGTCGTAGGTATAGACGGCGCCGTACACGTCGGAGGAGCCGTCTTCGCGCGGCAGCACATCGAACAGCGCGCCACGCGCGGAATCGGTGGGTACCGCCCACGCACCATCGAGGCCGTCGTTGACCAGCGCGCCGGCGAACGCGGCGGAAGAAGCCACGGCCAGCGCCGTGGCGAGCAGGGTTTTGCGGAATGGGAAAGACATGGGGCAAGCACCATCGTTGCGAAGGGAGCCCCATGCTGGATCGCCGATGCGACAGCGAGGTTTCCGTCACATGACGCTTGCGTTACGCGCCTTCCGGCGCAACCGGCTCCATCCTGATCTTCATTTCCGCGGGCCGGCTGGTGGCCAGCCCGTGTTCGCGCAGCGTGGCGGCGATGTGCTGGTTCAGGGCGATCTGCACGGCAGCGCGGTGCGCCAGTTCGGCGACGAAGACGCGCAGCTCGAAGTCGTAGCTGGCGGTGCCGATCTGGATGAAGGCGCAGCCGGGCGCGGGTTGCTGCAGCACCAGCGGTTCGCTGCGCGCCAGTTCCAGCAGCAGTTCGCGCACTCGGGCCGGGTCGGCGTCCTGCGCCAGGCTCAGTTTGAATACCAGGCGCGTCACGGTATCGGTGAGCGTCCAGTTGACGAAGCGGCTGGTGATGAAGGTCTTGTTCGGGACGACCACTTCGCGGTTGTCCGAATCCAGCACCGTGGTGGCGCGGGTGCGGATGCGGGTGACCTTGCCTTCGACTTCGCCGATGGTGATGAGGTCGCCGACCCGGAATGGACGCTCGAACAGGATGATGAGGCCGGAAACGAAGTTGGCGAAGATCTCCTGCAAGCCGAAGCCCAGCCCCACGGTGAGCGCGGCGGCGAGCCATTGCAGCTGGCCCCAGCGCACGCCCAGAAGCCCCAGGCCCGCGATCGTGCCGATGATGGTGATGAGGTAGCGGCACAGGCTGGTGAAGGCGTAGCGCGCGCCGTTGTCCAGATGGGTGCGCGAGAGCAGGCCCAGCTCCACCAGGCCCGGCAGGTTGCGCGCGGCGATGAAGGTGAGCGCGAGGATCAGCCCGCCGGAGAGCAGCGCGCCGAGCGTCACCGGCTCCAGCACCGGTTTGCCGCTGGCGTCGAAGCCGGAAACGCTCCATGCGCTGATGGAATCCAGCCGGGTCAGTGCGGGCAGCACATCGGCCCAGACCCAGAGCAGGCCGATGGCCAGCGCGCAGAGGGTGAAGGCGCGCAGCAGCCGCCGGGCCTGCTGGCTCACCGCGGCCGAGCTCATCAGCTCGGCTTCCGGATCGACGTCCGGCGCTTCGCCCGGCGCGACCTCTGGCGCGACCGCCTCGGCCTCGCGCCGCGCGGTGAGGCGTTTCAGCGCGAGCCGGCGTTCCCCCAGCAGCAACCAGCGCGATACCAGGCCGTGCAGCACGGCCAGCGCCACCACCAGGATCAGGCTCAGCCAGAAGGCATGCAACAGCAGCGTCGCGCTCAGCACGTAACCGAACAAGGTCAACTGCACGATGGCGAAGGCGCACAGCGGCAGTGCGGCGCGCAGCCCCTGGCGCAAGCGCGCCGGCTCCGGATCGGCGACGCCGCGGGTACTCCACAGCGCGCCTGGCGCGAGCAGTTTCCAGAACCGCCAGCCGCCCACGGCGCAGATCAGGATCAGCATCAGCCGCGCGACCGCGTCGAAGGCCGGCTCCTGCTCGCGCACGAAGGCCAGGATCAAGAGGAATTGCGCCGGCAGCAGCACGCCAAGCAGCCACGGCAACGCAGCGCGGATGGCGGCCCGGCGCTGGGACGTCCAGCGGAAATGCCAGCGCGCCACGCCGTTCTCCACGATCAGCCAGCGCAGGAAGGCGTAGAAGAACAGCGAGCCGGCGCTGGTGAGGAACGCCTGGCCCAGGGAGTCGCTGAACCTGCCTTCCTGCCCGGCGTGCCGCAGCAGCCAGCCGAGCAGGGCCAGCGGCAGCGGCCAGACCAGGGCCCCGGCCACGGTTGCGAACAGTGCTTCCGCGGTGTGGCGGTAGCGATCCGTACGCACCCGCGACAGCGGCTGCGCCAGCGCGGCCAGGCGTTCGGGCAGGCGCCGGGCCACATGGCGCAGGGCGAACAGCAGCAGCAGCGCCGACAGCGCCAGCGGCCATTGCCGTTCCAGCGCGGCGGGCAGCAGTTTCAGGGAAGTGAGGTAGCGCGAGGGCTTGAAAAGATCGGCCCACCCGTCGGCCAGGCGCGAAAACCACGCAGCGCCCACGCGATCGTGGCTGGGGAACCACAGCAGTTCCCGATCCAGCAGCTGTGACAGCACGGTCGCGGTGTCGTGCTGCTGCGCCAGCGCCGCTTCCAGCCCGTTCAGCGCCACCAGCCGGGCGCGTTCGGCGGTTTTCAGCCGCGCCACGAGGCCGATGCGGGTATCGAGCAGCGATTGCAGCCCCTCCTTCGCCGCCGAAAGGGTTTCGCCCTCCCGTTCCTCGTCGCTCTGTGCCAGGCCGGCCAGCGGGTTCCGCGCGGCGAGCGCGGCGGCCTCTTCGTCCAGGTCGATCAGGCGCAATTGCACCTGCGCCAGCTTGCGCCGCGCCTGCGTCAGCGACTGGGCGATGGCGAGCGGATTTTCCAGCCGCCGACGCTCGTTCAGCAGGATCAGGCCGACGGTTTCGTCCGCATCGCCCAGCGCCAGGCGGCTCTTGGTGTTGCGCAGCGCTTCGGCGGTTTCGGCGGCGCGATTCTGGGCGGTGCGGGTCTGTTCGGCGATGCCGCGCACATCGGCTTCGCTGTCGGCCAGTTGCCGCCACAGTGTCAGGTTGCGTTGCGCCTGCGCGGCCAGTTCCGGGTCGGGCGCCACCTGCGCCGCCTGCGCATCGAGCCGTGCGCCCAGTTCGCCCAGTTCCGCATCGGTGTTCTGTGCCAGCAGCGTTTCCAGTACTTCGATCTGGCGCTGCGTCAGCGCCAGATGGCGTTGCAGCGCGCGCTGCTCCAGTTCCAGGCGGTGGGCGCGATCCGGCAGCGCGGCGCGTTCGGCGGAAAGCTTCTCGATCCGGGCCAGTTGCTGCCGCTGCGCCGCCCGTGCGGCGAGCGTGGCCGCCAGCCGTTCGGGATCGGCGTTGCCCGCCACGCCGGTCGGCGCAGTGGCATCGGCGTCGCGGCGCGCCTGATCGAGCTGCTGCGCCAGCGTCGCCGGGCGTTGGGACAACGCATCCAGTTCGGCATCCAGCGCACTGGCGCGATCGGCATCGTTGGCGGCGGTGGCGCGCAGTTCGGAAAGCTGCTGCGAAAGCTGTGCCGGCCGGCGGACATCCAGCGCCTGCCGCCACTGCCGGAAGGCTTCCGCCGGATCGCGTTCCAGGCCCGATTCCAGCGTGGCGATGCGCGCCGGCTCGCCTTTCGCCTCGGCCTGGATTCGCGCCGCGTCGGCCAGAAGCTCCGATGCCTGCCCGTCGGCGTCGCGCGCGGCGTCCAGTTGCTGCGTCAGTTCGGTTCGCCGGGCTTCGGCCAGATCGCCCCGCGCCGCCAGCGTGGCGCGGGCCTGTTCGATGGAGGCTTGCAGCGGTGCGGGTACGGCGGCGTGCAGCGCGAGAGAAGCGAGCGCAAGCAGCAGCGGCAGGAAAATCCGGGACATGAACCACCTTCGTCGTCGCAGGGCCGCGCCGTGCGTTGCTTGCACCATCAAGCCGGGAAGGCTATCATGCCGCTCTTTTCCGCCGGAAAACTGCCGAATGCTTCGGTCTGGCCCGGCCCCAGCCAATGGTGTTTCCCATGAAAGCCGACATCCACCCCAACTACAAAGCCGTGGTCTTCCAGGACGTTTCCTCCGGCTTCGCGTTCCTGACCCGCTCCACGCTCTCCGGCAAGGAGACGATCCAGTGGGAAGACGGCGAAACCTATCCGCTGGTGAAGCTGGAAGTCTCCAGCAAGTCGCACCCGTTCTACACCGGCAAGCACAAGATCGTGGATACCGGCGGCCGCGTGGACAAGTTCCGCCGTCGCTACGCCGCCAAGTAAGCGGCAGCATCCGAACGCGCCCGCCGCGTTCGACCAAGGTCGCATCCCCAACGCCGCGCGTCACAGACGTGCGGCGTTTTGCTGTGCGATAATTTCAGGTTCTCGCGTGGCCCTTTGCACGGGAATTGCGAGGCGACATCCGGCGCTCCGAACCCATGCGCCCAACCGCCTCTTTTCCAGGCTGCGCACTGGATTCAACGCATCTGGGAGAACCCCGTGGCTGAAAACAAAGACGTCGTCCTGACCGATCCGGGCAGCGAAAAATCCGCTTCCCTTCCCGTGCTGCATGGCAGCATCGGCACGCCTGCACTGGACATCGGCAAGCTCAACCGCGACACCGGCTACTTCACCTACGACCCCGGTTTCGTCTCCACCGCCAGTTGCCGCAGCGCCATCACCTACATCGACGGCGACGCCGGCGTGCTGATGTACCGCGGCTATCCGATCGAGCAGCTCGCCGAGCATTCCAGCTTCCTGGAAACCTCCTACCTGCTGCTCAACGGGGAGC
>CAZHXV010000007.1:6304-32638 GCA_964536455.1 uncultured Aquimonas sp. | reverse complement strand
ACGAGGAAGATGGCGAGCGCGAACGCGAACAGCAGGGAGCGCACCGAATCGTCCAGTTCCTCGCCCTGCCCACCCACCTTCATGAAGACGCCGCTTTCCAGCGGATGCGCGGCGATCAGCGAGCGCACGTCCTCGATGGCCGCGGCCAGGTCGCCGTGGCGCAGGTTGGCCGAGACGACGGCCACGCGCACCTGGTCGGCATGGCGAATCTCGCTTGGGCCGAGCGTGGACACCACGTCGGCCACCGAATCCAGCGTCACCGGGCGGGCGCTCTGCGGGTTCACGATCAGCGCGCGGATCGCTTCCAGCGAATCGCGGTCGGCCTCGCGCGAACGCACCAGCACGTCGATCTTGCGGTCGCGGAAGCTGTAGCGCGTGGCCACTTCGCCGCGCACCTTCTTCACCACCACGTCGGCGACCTGGCGCGTGGTGAGGCCGAGGGCGGCGGCGCGTTCCTGGTCGAAGCGGATCTGGATTTCCGGATAGCCCTGCTCCACCGTGGATTTCACGTCGGCAAAGCGTTCCGATCCTTTCAGCAGGCCGGAAAGCTGCGCGCCGGCGCGTTGCAGGGCGGCAAGGTCGTCGCCGCGAAGTTCGATTTCCAGCGGCACCGAAACGCTCAATACGTCGGGCCGCCCGAATTCCGACTGCGCCGCCGGAAAGCGCTGCATGGTGCCGCGCAGGGATTCGGTCAGCCGCGCCTCGGTGCCCGAGGGCGAATCGCGCTCCATCACCACGGTGAGCTTGGCGACGTTGTCGCCGGATTCGGTCGGGTTCGCATCCAGCCGCGTGCCGCTGCCGGAAACACCGTACAGCGCCGAGATGCCGGATTCGCCCTGGTGCGCCTGCTGGATCGCCCGCACCAGCGTGTCGGTATCGCGCAACTGCGAGCCGGGCGGAAGCTTCACGGTCAGCTCGAAACGATCCTGCGCCAGTTGCGGGATCAGATCCACGCCCAGGCCCGGCACCAGCGCCATCGCAGCGAGGAAGGCGACAGCCGCGACGACCAGCACCTTGGCGCGGTGTTCCAGCGCCGCCGGCAAACCACGGCTGTAGCTGCGAGCGGCGCGTTCGTAGGGCAGCATCACGACGCTGCCGATCTTCGACAGCACGCCGCCCACGAGCTTGCCGAACAGCGCAAAGCCATGCCGCAGCGCCCATGCGAACCCGAACGCAGCCTTGCCGACGCCCCAGGAAATGCCGTTGCCCGCACCGGCCAATGCACGCAATGGCGCCTGCCTGGGCTGCCACGGCTCGCGCGGCGGCTCCGGCGGAAATTCCATCGGCGCCTTGGCCTTCAGCGAAGACAGCATCGGAATGAGGGTGAGCGAGACGATCAGCGACATCAGTACCGCGATGGAAACCGTCAGCGCCTGGTCGCGGAACAGTTGTCCGGCCACGCCTTCGACGAACACCAGCGGCAGGAACACGGCCACGTTGGTGAGCGTGGACGCCACCACGGCCATGCCGACCTCGCGCGTGCCTTCGACCGCCGCGCTCAATATCGACAGCCCGCGCTCGCGCGCCTTGGCGATGGATTCGAGCACCACGATGGAATCGTCCACCACCAATCCGGTGGCCAGCGCCAGCCCGCCGAGGGACATCACGTTGAGCGACAACCCGAAGCGATCCATGAAGAAGAAGGTGGAAATCACCGACACCGGCAGCGAAAGCGAGATGACGAAGGTGCTCCAGCCGTCGCGCAGGAAGAAGAAGATCATCAGCACCGCCAGGAGGCCGCCGATCAGCGCATCCACGCGCACCTCGTGCAGCGCCTTGCGGATGAAGACGGATTGATCCTCGATGATGGTGAGCTCCGTTTCCGGCGGCAGTTGCCCGCGCAGTTCGGCAAGGCGCGCGTGCACCGCGTCGGCCACGGAAACGGTATTGGCGTCGCCTTCCTTGTAGATCGCCAGCTCCACCGCTTCCTTCCCGGCCAGCCGGATGATGGATTCGCGTTCCTTGTTGCCGAAGGTGACCGTGGCCACGTCGCGCAGCCGCACCGCCTGGCCGCCGCCGGGTGCATTGGAATCGCCTTGCGCCGCGGCGTTCGCCGCCGCCGCCGCCGCCGCGGCTTCGGGCGAAAGCGCGGCGATGCGCGAGGCCGCGAGCGCGGCTTCCTGCGCCGCCGCGTTGCCGCCGCCCGTGCCGCCGGCCACGATCAACAGGTCGCGGATGTCGTTGAGATCGGCGAACTGGTTGATGGTGCGCACCAGATAACGCTGGCTGCCCTCTTCGAGCCGGCCGCCGGAAATGTTGACGTTCTCCTGCGCCAGCCGCGAGATCACGGTTTCCAGCGGGATGCGCAACTGCGCCAGCTTGCTCTGGTCGATCTCGACCTGGATTTCGTCTTCCAGGCCACCGCCCACCTTCACCGCCGCCACGCCTTCCACCGGTTCCAGCCGCTTCTTCAGCTCCTCGTCGGCATAGCGGCGCAGGCGCGTGAGTTCGGCGGTTTCCGAAACGCCGCCGCCCTGGCCGGTGAGCACCAGGCGCAGGATCGGCTCGGTGGAAGGATCGAAGCGCAACAGCACCGGCGGCTTCACGTCCAGCGGCAGGCTCAGCGAATCGAGCTTGTCGCGCACGTCCAGGCTCGCCCGATCCATATCGCTGCCCCAGGCGAACTCCAGCACCACGTCGCTCTGGCCGGTGCGCGACACCGAACGCAGCTTGCGCAAGCCCTTCACCACACCGACGGCTTCTTCCATCGGATCGGTGATCAGCACCTCGATTTCCGAAGGCGCCGCGCCGGTGTACTCGGTGCGGACGGTCAGCGTCGGATAGCTCAGATCCGGCAGCAGGTTCACCTTGAGGCTGGACAGCGCGATCGCGCCGAACAGCACGACGGTGAGCGTGGCCATCGCCACGGTGACGCGGCGGCGCACCGAGAACTCCGCCAGTCCACCGCCAGGGGCGGCAGGCGCCGCACCGTGTTCGTGGGTCGAAGGCATGCTCAGTTCCCTGCGACGTCGCCAGCCGCCGGAACCGGGGCCTGCGCCGGGGTTTCTGGAGCGGCACTGCCGATCACCTCGACCGCTGCGCCATCGCGCAGCGCGATCTTGCCGGCGGTGACCACCTGTTCGCCCGCCTCGATACCGCCGAGCACTTCCACCAGCTCGCCGGACATGAAGCCGGTGCGTACCGGTACGCGCGTGGCGACGTTGTCCCGCACCGCATACACCGCCGGCTCGCCGTCCTGATCCAGCAGCGCCGTGCGCGGGATGGTGAGCACATCGTTGCGCACGTCGTAGCGCACCGCGATGCGCGCGAACATGCCGGGCTTGAGCGCATCCTGCGCATCGAAGGCCGCCACCACGCGGAAGGTGCCGCTGCCGGCATCCACCACCGGCGCGATGCGCGCCACTTCGCCACGGAAGGTTTTACCGGGCACCGCATCGGCCAGCAGCGTCACCGGCACGCCGGCGCTCATCGTGGACAGTTCGCGCTCGGGCACGTTCAACACCGCTTCGAGCTTCTGCGCATCCACGATGCGGAACAGCGGCGAATTCAACTGGATCAGATTGCCGACCTTGGCCGAGCGCGAAGCGATCACCCCGCCGATGGGCGCGACGATGCTGGTGTAGGAAAGCTCCAGCCGCGCCATCTCCCACGCGGCCTTCTGCGTATCCACGTCGTAGCGGATCCTTTCGTACACATCGGCGGCGATCAGCTTGCGCTCGAACAATTCACGCGAGCGCTCGCGCTCGGCTTCGAGCTTGCGCAGCATCGCCTCGGCGCGCTGCACGTCCAGTTTCTGGCGCTCGGCATCCAGCCGCGCCAGCACCTGCCCGGCGCTCACGCGGTCGCCTTCCTCCACCAGCAGTTGCAGCAGCACGCCGGAAGTCTTGGCCACCACTTGCGCCTCGTTCGGAGCTTCCAGCGTGGCGGTGGCGTTGTAGCTGGCCTCGATCGGCCGCCGCGCCACCACGCCGGTTTCCACGACCAGCGGCGCGGGCCCATCGCCGGGCTTCTTGTCCTGCGGGCCTGCACCTTGTTGCTGGCCGCAAGCGGCCAATGCCAGCAGCATCGTGAGCATCGCGCCGCGTGCGCGTAAAGTTCGGAAGGACATAGGAGTCATGGCGAGGGCTTGATTGTTGTGGTGGTCTATGGAAGTAGCACAGTGCGGTGAAACGACACCGCGATTCGACGGCGATTCTGCCCACGGCCCCGCAATCTCTCGCGTGCCGCAAGTCACGGTGACCGGCGGCAGGGCGGTATGTGACGGAAGAACCGTTCAGTCCCGTATCCCGGGCACGGCGGTGATTCTTTCCGGCTTCATGGAAACCATCGGCCCATCGCCCCCACTCTGGCCGCCCCCCGGCCTTCGCCTCTATACTTGTCGGCCTTGGGTGCCCGCAGGTGCGGGCACTGCTCATAGCCATCGCGCCGGAACACAGCCAACCATGCCGATCCTCCGACTCGCCGCCAGCCTCGCGCTTTCGCTCATCGCCAGTACCGCCTTCGCCCAGGATGCCGCCAAGGGCAGTGCGGAAGCCGGCAAGATCAAGGCCTATTCCTGCACCGGATGCCACGGCGTCCCGGGCTACAAGAACGTTTATCCGCATTACCACGTGCCGAAGATCGGCGGGCAGAACTACGACTACCTGGTCGCGGCGCTGAAGGAATACCAGGCCGGTACGCGCCTGCACCCGACCATGCAGGCGCAGGCGTCGAGCTTCTCCGACCAGGATGTCGCCGACATCGCCGCCTACCTCTCCAGCCTTCGCCAGGAGTCCGCCAAGTGAGCGCCCGCCTGTCCCCGCCCATTCGCGGCATCGTTGCCGCCACCCTTCTTTTCGCCGCCTCCGCAGCGCAGGCGATCGGCCCCGTCGGCGATGCCGAAGCGGGCAAGGCCGCCTCGGTGGTGTGCCAGGCCTGTCACGGCGCGGACGGCAACGGCATCGGCGATCCGCAGTACCCGCTGCTCGCCGGGCAGTACCCGGATTACCTGGCCAAGGTGCTGCACGACTACAAATCCGGCGCGCGCGACAACGCCATCATGAAGGGCTTCGCCAGCACGCTCTCCGACGCGGACATCGACAACCTCGCCGCCTGGTTCGCCAGCCAGCCGACCAAGCTGCGCGACCTGAAAGGCGAGGATTGATCGCCCCTCTCCCGGCCGCTGCCGGGAGCACCGTTCCGAAGGGTCGGCGGTTCCAGCGCCCGCATGAAGTGAAGGCATCGGGGAGAACGGCATGAAACGCGAAAAATACGAAGACGCGCTGAAACCGCTGCAGCGCGAACTGATCCGCCTGGGGCGCTGGCTGGCGCACGAGAAGCAGCGTGTCGTGGTGCTGATCGAAGGCCGCGATACCGCCGGCAAGGGGGGCGCCATCGGCGCCATCGCCGATTCGCTGAACCCGCGCCAGTGCCACGTCGTGGCGCTGGCCAAGCCGACCGAGCGCGAATCCGGGCAGTGGTACTTCCAGCGTTATGTCTCGCACCTGCCCACCGCCGGGGAAATCGTGCTGCTGGATCGCAGCTGGTACAACCGGGCCGGCGTGGAAAGGATCATGGGCTACTGCACCGATGCGCAGTACCAGGCGTTCCTGCGGCAGGTGCCGGCGTTCGAGAAACTGCTGGTGGACGATGGCATCCACTTCTTCAAGTACTTCCTGTGCTGCGACCAGGAACAGCAGGAGGAACGCCTGGCCGAGCGCGCCGAGGATCCCTTGAAGCACTGGAAGCTCTCGCCGGTCGACCTGGAGGCGCGCAAGCACTACGCCGATTACGGTCTGGCCCGCGATGCGATGCTGGATGCCACGCACACCGATGCCGCGCCGTGGACGCTGGTGGATTTCAACGACCAGCGCCTGGGCCGCCTCACCCTGATCCGCGACCTGCTGGATCGCCTGCCGGTGACGGACGTTCCGCCGAGCCAGGTCACGCTGCCGCCCTTGCCCGGCGAGCCGTTGAAGGAGCGCTACGGTACGCTGCGCCCGATCCCGGATTTCGCCATCGACGATGGCGATGGCAAAAAGAACGGCAAGAACAAGGACAAAAAGAAAGACGGCAAGTGAACGCCGGCGCCGTGCCCTTGATCGAACTGTGCGAGGCCAGCGTCGTCCGGGACGGCACCACGGTGCTGGATCGCATCAACCTGCGGATCCAGCCCGGCCAGCACAGCGTCGTCCTCGGCCCGAACGGCTGCGGGAAATCCAGCTTCGTCAAGCTGATCGACCGCACGCTTTACCCGTTGCCGCGCAATGAAAATGAAATCCAGCCGGTGCGCCTGTTCGGCCAAAGCCGCTGGAACGTGGCGCAGTTGCGCACCCGGCTGGGGCTGGTTTCCGCCGATCTGCACAACGATCTGGCGATGCTGGTCGGGCTGGACGTGGAAGACGCAGTGGTGTCCGGCTTCTGGGCCAGCCATGGCATCCCCGACCATCTTCGCGTCACGGCCGAAATGCTCGATCGCGCCCATGCCGCGCTGGATCGCATGGGCATCCTGCCGCTGCGCCATCGCCGCCTTGCCACGCTCTCCGCCGGCGAGGCCCGCCGCGCCCTGATCGCCCGCGCATTGGTGCACGAACCGGCCGCGCTGGTGCTGGATGAACCCACCACCGGCCTGGACATCCTCGCCAGGACGCATTTCCTCGATCTGCTGCGCGGCCTCGCCAACGCCGGCACCACGCTGGTGCTGGTGACGCATCACCTGGAAGAGGTGTTGCCGGAAACGCGCCAGGCCATCCTGCTCCAGCAAGGCCGCGTGTTCGACCAGGGGCCGCCCTCCTCGATACTTACTTCGGAAAAGCTTTCCTCGCTCTACGGCCTGCCGCTGCGCGTACACGAAAGCGAAGACGGATACCGGCACCTGTTGCCGGGCCGGCCCCGGATCGCCGGCCTCCGGGCATGACGCCCTACCCCGTTCCTGTAACCGTACCGCCCAGCAATGCCCCCAGCGCCTCGCCGCTCATGGCCTTGCCGAACAGATAGCCCTGGCCGTAGTCGCAACCGCGTTCGCGCAGGGCCTCCATCTGTGCGGAAGTTTCCACGCCTTCGGCGATCACGGCGATGCCCAGCGCCTGGCCAAGCACGACCACCGCCGAGGTCAGGGCAAGATCGCCCTGGTCTTCCAGCATCCCGGCCACGAAGCTTCGGTCGATCTTGATTCCATCCACCGCAACCCGGCGCAGGTGCGAAAGACCGGAGAAGCCGGTGCCGAAATCGTCCAGCAATATCTTCACGCCAAGCGCGCGCAGCCGCGTCAGGGTCGCCACCGCCTCGCCCTCGTTGCCGAACATCGCGGTTTCGGTCAGTTCCAGGTGCAGGCGCCGCGGCTCCAGCCCGCTGGCGGCCAGCTCCGACGCGACGATGCCCGGCAAATCGCCATGGCGCAGTTGCCGCGCCGAAAGGTTGACCGAAACGAAGGGCGGCTGCGGCAGGTAGCGCCAGCGCTGCGCCTCCTGGCAGGCGCGGCGCAGCACCAGCCGGCCCAGGGCGTTGATCAGGTCGCTCTGCTCGGCCACGCCGATGAAGACATCCGGGGAAATCATGCCGCGCTGCGGATGCTGCCAGCGCACCAGCGCCTCGGCTCCGGCCACGGCGCCATCGGCCAGGCGGTGGATCGGCTGGTACAGCACGATGAATTCCTCGCGCTCGATCGCAAAGCGCAGTTCGTGCTCGATGTCCACGCGCTGCTCCACCGCCACGTCCATGTCGCGGGTGTAGAAGCGGTAGCAATTCTTGCCGTCGAGCTTGGCGCGGTACATCGCGATGTCGGCGTTCTTCAGCAGCACCGCCGGGTTGGCCGCATCGTCCGGGTACAAGGTGATGCCGATGGAAACCGCCAGCACGATGTCGCGTTGCGGCAGTTCGATCGGCGACGCCAGGCGCTCGAGCACGTTCTGCGCGAAACGCTCCGCCACGTCGCGCGCATTCGAGCCGCTCACGATCGCCACGAATTCGTCGCCACCGAAGCGGCCCACGTCGATCCTGCTCCTGCCGGCCTGCGCGGCGGCCTCGCGCACGCGCTCGCCAAAAGTGCGCAAAGCCAAGTCGCCGGCATCGTGGCCCAGGGTGTCGTTGATCTTCTTGAAGTCGTCCAGATCCAGGAACAGCAGCACCAGCGGCATCCGCGCCTGCGCGGCTTCGCCCACCCGCACATCGAGCAGATCGCGGAAGCCCGCCCGGTTGTGCAGGCCGGTGAGGTTGTCCTGGTAGGCGATGCGGCGGATTTCCCGATCCTGGCGGCTGACGCTCTGGTGCATCCGCGCGAAGGCCACTTCCAGATCCCCAACCTCGTCGCGCCGGCCCGAAACCACCGGCTCCATGCCGTAATCGCCGCGCTCCAACAGCAACGCCTGCGCCGCAAGCCGCTTGACCGGGCGCAGCACATGGCCGGAAAGCAAGGCGGCGGCGATCAGCGCCATGCCAACCAGCAAGGTGCCGAAACCGGTCAACAACGCCACGGCGCCGCGCCGGATGTCCTGCAACTGCCCCAGCACCGCGGCGGACACCTCGCGCTCGAACTGCGCCGGCTCGTGCAGCGAGACGCCCACGCGCACGCCGCCCAGGCGCTCGCTGCCGAGCATCAGCGGCACCGCGACATCGATCAGATCCTCCGATATCTGCACGTGCGTCTGGGTGGCGGCCACGGCCTCCGCCGCGAAAGCGTCCTCCATCGGCTGGCCGAAGCGCGCGATGTCGGCGGAACCATCCTGCACGATGCGGCCTGCCGCGTCGTAGATCAGCACGTAGGCGATGTCCGGCTGCTCCATCGCCAGGCGCACGGTTTCGCCGAGCGAGGCCAGGTCGAAGTAATAGACCGGGTTGACCGCCACGTCGGCCACCATGTGCGCCAGCGCCACGCCGCGCCGCCGCTCGCTCTGCACGCCGGCATTGTGGATCGCCTCGCTGCTCAGTTGCGCCAGTTCGGAGAACTTGGCCACGCGCGAGTGCCAGGCGAACACGCCCAGCCCCAGGCAGGTGCCGAGCGCCAGCAGCACGATCAACCAGAATTTCCCGGAAAGCCCCAGACGCATCATTCCAGCCTCTGCCGTACCAGTTCGACATCGGCCTCGATGCGATCCAGGTCGCGCCGCATCGTCGCGTCTATCGGCACGAAACGGGTCACCCCGAAGTAATGATGCAGCGGCTCGCGCGCCTGCGGATCGTTCCCCGCCTCCAGCAGCACCTGCACCAATCGCGCCTTCACGTGCGGCGCGAGGCCGCGCGCCACCAGTTCCAGCCCGCGCGGAACCTGGTCGCCTTCGTGGAGGATCTGCAACTGGTCGCGGAAGCCGGATGGCAATCGTTCCAGGCCTTCCCAATCCAGGTTGGAAAACGCGCCCGCGCCGACGATGTGCTTCTGCACCCAGACGGCAAGATTGTCCACCTTGTCCGCGAATACGTAGCCGACATTGTCCGGATGGGGCTGATCCGAGGGGGAAAGCAGCACTTCCAGTTCCAGGCCCGAGCGCAGCAACCCCGCCGCCGGCAACACGAAACCACTGGTGGAAGTGCGGTTCTGGAATGCGATGCTGCGGCCCTTGAGATCGGCCATCGAGGCGATGCCGCTGCCGCGCCAGGTGAAGACCACGCTGCGATAACCGGCCACGCCGCCGCGATGGGCCGCCAGCACGGCCTCGGCCACGCCACGGCGCCGGTACTCCACCGCCGTGGCGGCGGTATCGGTGACCCAATCCACGCGCTGGCGGCGCAGGTATCCCGCCATCTGGGGGGTATCGCGCGCCATCAGGATGCGGCCTTCGACGATGCCCACGTCTCCCATCCGCGCCACGACGTAATCCAGCAGCGGCTTCAGCCCTTCATAGTCGTGCCGGGGGTCGTCGCTGAGCCTCCCGAGCACCAGCACCTGGTCGCGCGAAGTATTGGATCCACCAGACACGGCTTGCGCCGCCATTGCGGGCGTGGCGCAGGAAAACAGGCTGGCCAGCCACGCAAGCACCCGCCACCTCATGTCGAAACCCTCATAGCGTCGTGCCGAACTGCCCGCACGCGGCAAGCGTAGCTTAGCCGCAGGCGCGCGGCAGTGATTGCGTGTTCACCGATTTTCACTGTCCTGCCCGGCCAGCCGCGCCATGCGCTGGGCATCGGCGAAGATGCCGCGCAGCACGCGCAGTTCGCGCTCGTCCGGCTGGGCTCGCAGGAACAATTGCCGCAACCGCCGCATCACCGTGGCAGGTTCCCGGCCCTTGTGGAAATCGATGTCGTGCAGCAACCGATCCAGGTGCATGAAGAAATGTTCCATCTGCGCGGCGGTGGCCGGTGGATCGTCGCGCTGTGCCGGTTCGCTTTCCGCCGCGCCCTGGGCAAGCGCCACGCGCCGCCATTCCCAGGCCATCACCTGCACGGCGGCGGCCAGGTTCAGCGAGGAGAACGACGGATCGGTGGGAATGTGCACCGCGGCATGGCAAAGCTCCAGCTCCTCATTGAAAAGGCCCGTGCGCTCGCGCCCGAACACCAGTGCTACCGAGCCGTCGCCGCCGGCCTGCCACAGCCTTTGAGCAGCGGCGGAAGGTTCGAATTCGTCCATCACCACATGCCGCCGGCGCGCAGTGCAACCCATCACCCAGCGGCAATCGGCGATGGCCTCCCCCAGCGTTGGAAACAGTTTCGCGCTTTCCAGCACGTCATCCGCCCCGGCGGCCATCGCCTGGG
The DNA here is from genome assembly GCA_964536455.1 of uncultured Aquimonas sp. Taxonomy (GTDB): domain Bacteria; phylum Pseudomonadota; class Gammaproteobacteria; order Xanthomonadales; family Xanthomonadaceae; genus Denitratimonas. Next base: position 22,015 of record CAZHXV010000007.1, on the reverse strand, counting down.
CGTCCGGATGCGGGAATTTCTCCGGCGCGACCAGGGCCAGCTCGGATAGCCCCATCGTGCGCATCGCGCGCGCGGCGGCGCCGATGTTGCCCGGATGCTGCGGTTCCACCAGCACGATGCGCAATGCGGGCGGGATACGTGTAGAACTGGCTTCCTGCGACATTCCATCTCCTGCTTGATGCCGGCTTTGCTAAACTCCGCACCCTTGCCGCGCCCTGCGCCGGCTGGTTCCTTCCCAACTTTGCGGCGAATTCGGACTTAGACATGCTCAAGCCCGCGGTCAACATCATGGTCAAGGCCGCGCGCGCGGCAGGCAACGTCATCCTGCGCCACGTCGCCAAGCTCGATGGCCTCAACATCGTCGAAAAAGCCCGGCAGGACTACGCCAGCGAAGTGGACGCGCTGGCCGAGAAGGAAATCATACGCGAGCTGCGCCGCGCCTTTCCCGCCTACGCCTTCCTCTGCGAGGAATCCGGCGCGCTGGGGCAGGCCCGCTTCACGTTCGTGATCGACCCTCTGGACGGCACCAGCAACTACCTGCACGGCATTCCGCACTATTGCGTCTCCATCGGCCTGCTCGATGGCGAGGAACCGCTGCACGCGGTGGTCTACGACCCGTTGCGCAACGACATCTTCACCGCCACCCGCGGCGGCGGCGCGTTCCTCAACGACCGCCGCATCCGCGTGGCCAACCGCGCCGAGATCGAAGGCGCGATGCTGATCACCGGCTTCCCGCCGCGCGAACGGTCGCGCCTGCGACCGCACCTGGACGCGGTCGCCTCGCTGCTGCAAAACGCCGAGGACGTGCGCCGCACCGGCTCCGCCGCGCTCGATCTGGCCTACGTCGCCTGCGGCCGCGCCGATGCCTATTTCGAAGCCGGCGTGAAGCCCTGGGATATCGCCGCCGGCATCCTGCTGGTGCGCGAGGCCGGCGGACGTACCTGCGATTTCCGCGGCGGCAACGGCAGCCTGAAGAACGGCCAGATCGTCGCCGCCAACCTGGCGCTGTCCGAAGCGGTGCAGAAGCGGCTGGTGGAAAGCGGCTACGCGGCGGCCTTCAACGCCAGGTGATCCGGCGGCGGCGCTTGTACTGCCGCCCAGGTTCGCCCAACATCGGCGAACTCTCCCGCAACGGGTTGCCCCGATGAAAATTTTGCTGCGCAACGTGCTTGCGGTCGTGATCGGCCTGGTGATCGGCAGCCTGGTCAACATGGGCGTGCTGATGGGTGGCGCACATCTGGTTCCGCCACCGACCGGCGTGAACGTCGGCGATCCGCAAAGCATCGCCGCGCATATCGGCGAATTCGGCCCGATGCATTTCCTGGTGCCGTTCCTCGCGCACGCGCTCGGCACGCTGGCGGGCGCGGCAGTCGCATTCCTGATCGGCTTCCGCCACCGCTGGATCGCGGCGTGGGTCGTCGGCCTGGTGTTCCTGGCCGGCGGCATCGTGGCGGCAACGATGATTCCCGCCCCCATCTGGTTCATCCTGCTCGATCTCCTCGTCGCCTACCTGCCGATGGCCTGGCTCGGCACAACCTTGGTGCAGCGCGTATCCGGCGGCGGGGAATAAGTTCCCGCGAGCCCCGCCCCGCCCGCCACCGGTGCGCGGCGGGCAGTTGAAAAACCCCGCATCCGCTTCGTTCTTCCTGCAACCAAACCACCGCAGGAGACCGCCCCGATGGCGGAGATCAGTCGCGTCGCCTTGTTCGGGAAGCTCTCTCCGCTCGCCTACCAGGCGATGGAAAGCGCCACGGTGTTCTGCAAACTGCGGGGCAACCCCTACGTGGAACTGGAGCACTGGCTGTTCCAGATCCTCAACCTGCCGGATTCCGACCTGCACCACATCGTCCGCCACTTCGGCCTGGACGGCGCCAAGCTCGCGGCCGATTTCACCACCGCGCTGGATCGCCTGCCGCGCGGCGCGACCGCGATTTCGGATTTCGGTTCGATCATCGAGGAAAGCATCCAGGCCGCCTGGATCTACGCCTCGCTGAAATACGGGGAAACCCGCATCCGCAGCGGCCACGTGCTGCTGGCGCTGTTCAAGACCAGCCCGCGCACGCAGCGCCTGCTCGGCATTTCCAAGCAATTCGCCCTGATCAAGGAAGGCGTGCTCGGCGACGACTTCGACAGCATCGTCAAAGGCTCGCCGGAAACCGCCCAGACCGCCAGCGACGGTTCCGGCGCCGTGCCGGGGCAAGCCAGCGACGCCATCGCCCCGGCCGCGATGGGCAAACAGGAAGCGCTGAAGAAATTTGCCGTCGATCTCACCGAAAAGGCCCGCAACGGCGAGCTCGATCCCGTCTCCGGCCGCGACGACGAAATCCGCCAGATCGTCGATATCCTGATGCGCCGCCGCCAGAACAACCCTTTGCTGGCCGGTGAGGCCGGCGTCGGCAAGACCGCCGTGGTGGAAGGCTTCGCGCAGCGCCTGGTGCGCGGCGACGTACCGCCGCAATTGAAGGACGTTTCCCTGCTCACGCTCGACATCGGCCTGTTGCAGGCCGGCGCCAGCATGAAGGGCGAGTTCGAACAGCGCCTGCGCCAGGTGATCGACGAGGTGCAAGGCAGCGAGAAGCCGATCATCCTGTTCATCGACGAAATCCATACCCTCGTGGGCGCGGGCGGCGCGGCGGGTACGGGCGATGCCGCCAACCTGCTGAAACCGGCGCTGGCGCGCGGCAACCTGCGCACCATCGGCGCGACCACCTTCGCCGAATACAAGAAATACATCGAGAAAGACCCGGCCCTGACGCGGCGTTTCCAGGTCGTGCAGGTGGACGAGCCGGACGAGAAGAAGGCCGTGATCATGCTGCGCGGCGTGGCCTCGGTGCTGGAAAAGCACCACCGCGTGCAATTGCTCGATGAAGCCATCGAAGCCGCGGTGCGGCTGTCGCACCGCTATATCCCGGCGCGCCAGTTGCCGGACAAGGCCGTCAGCCTGCTCGACACCGCCTGCGCCCGCGTCGCGGTCAGCCAGCACGCCACGCCGGCGCAGGTGGAGGATTCCACCCGCCGCATCGAGGCACTGGAAATCGAACTGGGCGTGATCGAGCGCGAGGAAAAGATCGGCCTGGACGTGACCGAGCGCAAGGCGTCGGTTTCGGAAAAACTTGCCGCCGAACGCGCCCGCCTGGATCAGCTTTCCGTGCGCTGGCAGCAGGAAAAGACCCTGGTAGATCAATTGCTCTCGCTGCGCGCCAAGCTGCGCGAACAAGGTGCCGTGGTGGATGTTGCCATCGACGCCGATGCCATTCCCGCGCCCGATTCCACGCCGCCCGATCCCTCCCCGGAGCAGACCGCAAGCGATCCCGCCGCGATCCGCGCCGAACTGCTGGACGATTTGCAGGCACTGCAAAAGCAGCTTTCCGAGCTGCAGGGCGATCAACCGCTGATCCTGCCATCGGTCGATGAAACCGCCGTGGCCGCTGTGGTCGCGGATTGGACCGGCATCCCGGTCGGCCGCATGGTCAAGAACGAAATCGCCGCGATCCTGCAACTGGGGGAAACCCTCAACAAGCGCGTCATCGGCCAGCGCCACGGCCTGGACATGATCGCCCGCCGCATCCAGACCTCGCGCGCCCGGCTGGACAACCCCAACAAACCCATCGGCGTTTTCATGCTGGTGGGCACCTCCGGCGTCGGCAAGACCGAAACCGCGCTGGCGCTGGCCGAAGCGCTGTATGGCGGCGAACAGAACGTCATCACCATCAACATGAGCGAGTTCCAGGAAGCGCACACCGTTTCCACGCTCAAGGGCGCGCCTCCGGGCTACGTGGGCTACGGCGAAGGCGGCATCCTCACCGAGGCCGTGCGCCGCCGCCCATACAGCGTCGTGCTGCTGGACGAAGTGGAAAAAGCCCACCCCGATGTCCACGAAATCTTCTTCCAGGTCTTCGACAAGGGCTGGATGGAAGACGGCGAAGGCCGCGGCATCGACTTCCGCAACACCATCATCCTGCTCACCTCCAACGTCGGTTCCGATCTTTTGATGAGCATGTGCAAGGATCCGGATCTGCTGCCGGAGCCCGAATCGCTGGCCAACGCCATGCGCGAGCCGCTGCTGAAAGTGTTTCCCGCGGCGCTGCTGGGCCGCATCGTGACGATCCCCTACTACCCGCTGTCCGATGCGGTCATGGGCGAGATCGTCAAGCTGCAACTGAACCGCATCAAGCGCCGCGTCGAGGAGAACCACAAGGTACCCTTCGAATACGACGACGCCGTGGTGAAACTGGTGGTTTCCCGCTGCACCGAATCCGAATCCGGCGGGCGCGTGATCGACGCGCTGCTCACCAACACGGTGCTGCCGAAGATTTCCACCGAATACCTCACCCGCCTCTCCGAAGGCCGCACGCTCGGGCGCGTCGCGCTGTCGGTGGCGGATGGGCAGTTCACCTTCGCTTTCGATTGACTAAGGCGTTCGGGAAACACCCGCCGTACCCGTCGAGGACATCATGGCCGATCCGATCATGCTTCTTGAAACCGAGAATTCCGGCTGGAAGCTGGAATTCTCGCAACTGCGCGCCAGGGAAAAACTCGGGCGCCTGTTCGAATACGAAGTCACCGCGCTCTCGCCGCTGCCGGATATCGAACTCAAGGACATCCTCGGCACCAAGATGTCCGTGGTGCTCACCTGCCACGACGAAAGCAAGCGCTATTTCACCGGCTGGGCGGTGCGCGCCGGCCAGACCGGCGTGCGCGGCCGGATGCACCAGTACACCATCGTGCTGCGCCCGTGGCTGTGGTTCGCCACCAAGCAACGCAACACCCGCATCTTCCAGGATCTGAAAGTCGACGACATCCTCGCCAAGGTCTTCGACCACGGCATCTACCAGAAGCGCATCCACGAAAGCGAGAACCTGAACCTGACCCGCACCCACGATGTGCGTGCGTACTGCGTGCAATACCGCGAAAGCGATTTCGACTTCGCCAGTCGCCTGATGGAAGAAGAAGGCATCTACTACTGGTTCGACACCGATGGTTCGCAGGTCGTCTTCAACCTCGCCGACAACACCACCGCGCACAAGCCCTCTCCGGCCACGGCCAGCCTGCCCTACAGGGAACACAGCGGCACATCCCTCAACCAGGAATACGTCTGGGAATGGCGCCCCTACGTCCAGGTTCCCACCCAGGTCGCCGTGCTGAGGGACCACAACTGGTTCAAGCCGGCCGCCGAAAAGCTGGAAGTGATGGAAGTTGCCCCCAGCACCGGCCTCAAGGACTTGGAATCCCTGGAATTCTACGATTACCCCGAGGAATACTGGGACAAGGACGCCCCCGGCAATGGCCCGCTGCGCGGCCAGGTTCGCACCGATCTGGAATACGCCAAGTGGCAGCGCTTTGGCGGCAAGACCAACGCCCGCAACCTGCGCGTCGGCTCGCTGCTCCAGGTCACCGACCATCCGCGCAAGGATCAGAACGGCAAATACCTGATCGTCGAAGCCGAATACGATCTGGATTTCTCCGGCAACGAAAGCCAGGGCCAGGAAACCTGGCTGCCGACCTACTACGAATGCCGCTTCACCGCGATCAAGGACAACGTCACCTACGCCAGCGAACGCACCACCCCGAAACCCGTCGCGCCCGGCCCGCAATGCGCCGTCGTCGTGGGCGAACAGAACAATATCGAGCCGGACGGGGACGACATCTACACCGACGAATACGGGCGCGTGCAGGTACTGTTCAAATGGGATCGGCGCGATGGCGAGGAGGGCGACGGCACCGAAGGCAAGGGATTCGGGAAATATTCCAGTTGCTGGCTGCGCGTTTCCCAACCCTGGGCCGGCAACCATTACGGGGCCATGTTCATCCCGCGCATCGGCAACGAGGTGATCGTCGATTTCCTCAGCGGCAACCTCGACCGCCCCATCGTCACCGGCCGCGTTTACAACCCCGCCCAGATGCCGCCCGATGCAATGGCGCTGCCGGCCAACAAGACCAAGACCTGGATCCGTACCCGCTCCAGCCCCGGCGGCAGCGACCAGAACTACAACGAACTGGTGTTCGAGGACAAGAAAGGGCATGAACTGGTCGGCATCCATGCCGAAAAGAACATGTCCACGGTAGTGGAGAACGACGATTCGACCAGCGTCGGGCACAACCAGAGCGATTCGGTAGGCAATGATCGCAGCGTCACCGTTGGCAACGACCAGACCACGACCGTTGGAAACAATCGCACGATAACGGTTGCCGTAAACGATACGGAGACCGTCGGCGCCATGCAGGTAGTCGTCGTCGGCGGCGCCCAGTCGCTAACCGTCGGCGGCACTCAAAGCATCAGCGTCGGCCAAGCGCAAACCGAGACGTACGGCGACGCGCAGACCATCTCCGTCGCATCCAAGCAGGCGCTCACCGTCGGAGCGGATCAGAAAGTCTCGGTTTACGGATCCCAGGAAACGGTTGTCGCGGGCAATCAGAAACTGACGGTGAACGGCAAGCACTCCATGCTCGTCGGGGAGGCGATGGATATTCGTGCGGCAACCGACATCAAGATCCAGGCGGTCGCCAGCCGTTCCGACATCACGACGAGCGAGCACAAGATCCTCGCCAATCAAATCAATGCCACCGCCACAGCCGGGATCAAGCTGCTTTCTCCGGGCGGGTTGGAATTCACATCCATGAAATCCGACACTACCGTGCTTGGCCCCAATTCCGACGGCTACATCGGCATGGCCAGTTCGGTGGTGATGGGATCGAACCGCGACACCTTCATTGGCATGAATATGTCCAATGCACTGGCGGTGGATATCAGCAACTTCGCCGGCATCCAGATGGAAAACGTCGCGGCGCTGAAAGTCAGCAACTGCGCTACCGCCTGGATCGCGAACAATACCGTCGATATCGATTTGCAGACCCTGAAGACCATCGGCCCGGGCTCCGGCGGCGCGGCCGCCAGCGGCAGCGCGGTGCTCGGGCTCATCTATGGCGCATCGGGGGCGGTTGCCCTCATCGCCGGCATACTCGATGCGATCAAGACGGTACAGGATCGCGATGCCGCGAAGGCCGAACTCGAAAAAGCCAAAAAAGAGCTGGAGAAAGCCAAAAAAGAAGCCATGCAGACCAAGCTCGACGTGATCGCGAGCAAGGTCACTGTGCTCATCAACCAGATCGACATGGCGATGAAGGCGATGCCGAAACAATAGGGACTTCGATCCCGATCCGTACCAGCCTCCCGAAACAACCCGCCGTGCACATCATTAAACCCCGCCAGCTCAGCCTCTCCTTTCGCCCCATAGAAATTCAGCGTCGCTTCGGCCTGAGTGTATCGGCGTATCTTCACGTCCCTTTCGCGCAGGAGTCGCGTGGTTCGCTGTGGAGCGAGCAATCCATGTGGAATTTCTTCGGTACACAGGGGTTGCCGTTGCTGGACGAGGGCGTGGCCAAGACTACGGCGGAATACCTGGTGCACGGCCGCGCCTTTGCGCCGGATACTTCACCCGGACGCTGCGCAGTACGGGCAAGGTTCGCCGGGCGCGAGAAAACCCTGCTGGTGTTCGGCAACCGCTGGTGGGACGGCAATCGTCCCACACCGCCGATACCGTTCGATGAAGGCATGCCGATCACCTGGGAGCATGCCTACGGCGGCCCGGATTTTTCCGCCAACCTCGTCGGCAAGGGCCGGGCGGAGGATCGGGGCACCTTTCCGCTGCCCAATATCGAATCCCCGGAAAATTCCATCACACGCCCCGGCGAGGCCGTGCCGCCCGCAGGATTTGGTCCGATCACCGATCTGCTGCACCCGCAGCGGGCGCAATATCGCGGCACCTACGACGAGAACTATCTGAAGGAACATTCGCCCGGCTTCGCGCCTGACGTGGACTGGAGGTATTTCAACCTTGCACCCGCAGATCAATGGCTCGATGCGCCATTGCAGGGCGACGAGGAATTTTCCTTCGATCATCTGCACCGCGAAAAAAAGCACATGGAGGGACGCTTGCCCGGACTGTGCGCCCGCATCTTCATCGACCGCCTGCGCGACGGTGAGGCTACAGGTCTGCGCGATGTACCGCTGCGCCTTGCCACAGTGTGGTTCTTCCCGAACGACGAACGCTGCATCCTGATTTTCCAAGGCCTGACCCAGATCGATACCGACGACGCCAGCGACGTGACGTTGATGATGGGCGCGGTGGAGCGGATCGGCGAAGCCAAGCCCGATGAGCATTACGCCAAGGCCGTCGAGGATCGCGCAGATCCGCGCTTCGGCGGCATCCGCAGCCTTCGCGAAGGCGACTTGCTTCCGGAAGGGCTGGATCTCACCGATCCGGATCAAATCGCTGCGGAAGCCGCATTCAAATTGGAAGGTTTCCAGACGCAGGCGCAACGCCGTCGCGCCGAAATCGACATGCTCGCCGCGCGCAGCCGCGTGTCCGATATGGGACTGGATCCCGATGAACTCGGACTGGAACTTCCACCGCCCGAAACGCCTCCCACCGGCGACAAACTGGCGGACTACATGGAGGCCAAGATGCTGGAAGCCGAACGCCAGCAGATCAAGGGCCTGGAAGATGCGCTCGACCACATGATCCGGGCACTGGAGTTCGTCAACCAGAACCAGGCGGCTCCGATTGAGTTCCAGCATCGTGGCCCCCCGATCTTCAGCGCGCGGGCAAAATTCGACCAACTGGCGCAAGAGAACCTGCTGCCGCTCACCGAAGATGCACGCAACACGCTGTCCGGGCAACTGGTGCAGATGGAAGGTGCCCAGCGGCTGGGCTATCTGCAGGGTGCGCACATGCAACCAGCGGCGCGGCCTTTGCCGCCGGAACAGGCCGCGTCGTTGAAAGAAGAAATGCGCCGCGCCGGAGAAGTGGGATTGCGGTCGTTTCCCAGCATGGACTTCACAGGCGCGGATTTTTCCGGCCTTGATTTGAGCGGCTTCGATTTCTCCGGTGCGATGCTGGAAAGCGCCAATCTTTCCGGCGCGAACCTGACCGATGCGAACTTCACCGCTGCCGTGCTGGCGCGCGTGGATTTCACTGGCGCGAACGCCGCTGGTGCGAATTTCACCGCCGCCAACCTTGGCCGCGCAAGACTGGCGCAAGCCTCGTTCGATGGCGCGAACTTCACCGGCGCAACGCTTTCACATTGCGACTTCGCCCACACCCATTTCCCCAACGCGAATCTTGCGGGTGCGATGCTGCTGGAAACCACCTTCGGTCCCGCCAACTGGCAAGGCGCAATGGTTTCCGGGGTCAACTTCCTGAAGCTCGACCTGAAAGGGCTGGATCTTTCCGACGCCGATGCTTCGGGAGCCGTATTCGTGGAATGCGATCTTTCCGGGTGCGAGCTGCGCCGCGCGAAACTTGCCAACGCGAACTTCGTCCAGTGCAAGCTGGATGGCGCGATCCTGGTGGGCGCACAGGCCACAGGCGCGATATTCGCGAAAGAGACCTCGCTTTCCGGCGCGGATTTCGCCGGCGCCGACCTCACCGGCGCAAATCTCGGCGGGCTGGATGCCACCGGCGCACGCCTGCATCAGGCCACGCTCGATGGCGCGAACCTTTCCGGCACCAACCTGAGCCACGCCGATGCCACGCTCGCCACCGCCAAGGGCGCGCTGGTGCGGCGTGCGACGCTGCGCGAGGCCAAGCTCGGCGGCATCAATTTCATGGATGCGATCCTGCAACATGCCGACCTGCGCGGCGCAGATCTGCGCCGCGCCAATCTGTTCGGCGCCGATCTTTCCCGCGTGCGGCTGGATGGCGATGTGTTGCTGGACGAAGCCCTACTCGACCGCGCCCGCACCTGGCCGCGCCTGACGCCCGTCGAACAGGAGGCCGCGCCGTGAGTCCGGAACTGCTGTCGCTGGCCGTGACCCTGGGCGAGGCGCTGGAGGATCGCGACCTGTCCGGCAAAAGCTATACATCGCTCGGGATGCCCGGCGGCGTGTTCTCGCGCGTGGATTTCCGCAATACGGATTTTTCCGGCAGCGACCTGCGCGAATCGGTGTTCGACCAATGCAACTTCGACGGCGCGAACTTCTCCGGTGCGGCGCTGGGCCGGGCCACGTTCAACCGCTGTTCGCTGGTGGAAACCTGTTTCGAGAACGCCAGTCTGCACGCCGCCGTGTTCAACGAATCCTTCCTGATGCGCGCACGGCTGGCGCAGGCCGACCTGGCGATGACCAGCTTCAACGGCAGCAAGCTGCAGGCCGCGGGTTTCCGCCAGGCGCGGATGCACTCCACCATCGTCACCCAATGCGATCTCTCCAATGCCTGGTTCGACGATGCCTCGCTGAACATGGCCACGTTCGCCGAATGCGAACTGGTGGGTGCAAGCTGGAAACAGGCGGCGTTCGAGCGCACGCTGTTCTTCAAATCCGTCCTGCCCGGCTTTTCCGTTCCCGGCCAGACCCTGCGCGGCTGCCAGTTCGCGGGCGTTGACCTCACCGGCGCGGATTTTTCCGGCGCGCATATCGCCCAATGCAATTTCCAGGGCGCGAAATTGCAGGCGGCGCAGTTCGACCGCGCCATCGGCCAGAACGCCATCTTCTGCGAAGCCGATGCGCAGGGCGCGCGCTTCGTCGATGCCAACCTGACCCAGTCCCTGTTCACCGGCGCGAAACTGGCCGCCGCGATCTTCGCAGGCGCCAGGCTCCATCAGGTGCATTTCGCCAAGGCCACGCTCACCGCCGCCAACTTCCTCGATGCCGACCTCACCTATGCCGATTTCAGCCATGCGGACTTGACCGGCGCGCTGATGGAAGGGGCCACGATGTTCCGCACCAAGCTGCACCTGGCCAGAACTGAAAACGCCAGCATCGCGCGTGGCGCGGCGCTGGGCACCGACGAAGCGCTGGCCCGCGCCGAAAACTGGCGCCCCATGCCGGTCTGACAACCGCTCCAAGGAGAACGCCATGAACGCGAAACTCGCCCCCCTGCCAACCCGCACGCCCACGCCGTTCGCGCAGGCCAGCACCTACACGGCCCACGTCGGCGCGGCCGACGGCGAAGGCTTCCTGCTCTCCAGCGGCGTTGCCGCACGCCGCGCCGCAAGCTGCCTGCTGCGGCCCGAGCCCGGCGACCTGGTGCTGTGCGCGCAGGTTTGCGCCGGCGACACCTTCATCCTGGCCGTGCTCACGCGCGATGCCGAGCACGCCTGCACGCTGGAAACGCCCGGCCCTGCGACCTTGATGGCCAACGGCGCGCTCACGCTGCAGGGCACGGCGCTGAACCTCCATGCGGAAACATCCACCACGCTGCGCAGCCAAAGCTTCGAGGCCGCGCTGGATACCGCCCAGGTGGCCGGGCGCGAACTGCACGTGTTCGCCGGAACGATTAAGCTGGTCGGCTCGGTACTTTCCTCGGTGATGGATCGCATCCAGCAGTTCTCGCGCCAGTACCTGCGCCACACCGAGGCGCTGGATCGGGTCAGCGCGGCACAGGTGCAGGTGGAGGCCAGACAGATTCTGCAACTGCACGGCGAACACGTGCTGGTGGAGGGCGAAGACCTCATCAAGGCGCGCGGCGCGCAGATCCATTTCGGCTGAAGGAGCCCAACCATGTTTGCCAACTGCCAACTGATGGGCATGGACATGGGCTTTCCCGATGTCTGCCTGACGCCCGCCCCTCCAGCCCCGCTGCCGGTTCCGATTCCCTATCCGAACATCGCGATGGGGCCGATGGCCATCCCCAATTGCCCGACCATCCTGGTCATGGGAATGCCGGCGCACAACCTCGCCACTACGATCCCGATGACCAACGGCGACAACCCCGGCATCGCGCTCGGCGTGGCCTCGGGCACGGTGATGGGGCCAAGCCGCCATGTCATCGGTTCGTTCACCACGCTGTTGAACGGAATGCCCGCCAGCCGCCTCACCAGCATGTCGATCCAGAACAGCACCAACTGCCCTGGCGCGCGCATCGTGCCGAGCCAGACTATTCTTCTGATCCTGGCTCCTTGATCGCGGAACGCATATGCTCAAGATCACCGTCGTCTCGCTGAGCGGCAAAGCCCCGCCGCAGAAGATTTCGGCGCTGTTCGACGAATCCGGCGGCAGTATCGGCCGCGCGCCGGACAACCGGATGATCCTGCCCGACCCCACGCGGATGGTGTCGCGCGTCCACGTCGAAATCCTGCACCGCAACGGCCAGTTCTTGCTGCTCGACCGCGGCAGCAATCCGGCGCGCTACAACGGCGAGCAGATGGATCCGGGCAAGGAAAAGGCCATTGCCGACGGCGACCGCATCCAGATCGGGGCCTATCTGGTGCAGGCCAGCTTCAGCGCCGACGTGAACGCGCCGCAGCGCGTCAGCGGCCCTGCGGCGGCGGTGCCCGGCGATGCATTTTCCGAGGCCATCGGCGATCTGTTGCCCGCCACGCCACACCCGCCTTCCGATGCCGGGCTGGAGGATCTGCTCGCCCCGCCTCCACCGGTTGCCCCCAGCGCCGGCCTGCTCGGCGGCATCAAGAGCGACGACAACGCTCCGGCCTTCGATGCGCTGGGCTTGCCGATCGAGCGCGCGGCGCAGGGCGGCGTGGACGAACTGTTCGGCCTGCCCGGCCACGGCGCAGGCTCGTCCAGCTCCCTGCCGATGGACGATCCGCTCGGCGGGTTGATGGGCGCAACACCCGTGGACGTGCCGAACCTGGGCGCGCCCGCCGACCCGCTCGGCGGCCTGTTCGGGCAGCCGGCGCCGGTGGCGCCGGCTTCCGACCCTCTCGCCTCGCTGCTTGGCGAAGCGCCGCCCAAGCCTGCGCCGCAGGCCGTCGCCGATCAGGCGCCGGAACTGCACAGCCCCTTCAAGCCGCCCACGGCTTCGGCCACGCCCGCAACGCCATCATCGTTCACGCTGCCGGACGACGCCTTCGATTCGTTGCTGCTCCAGCCCGAAAACGTGCCGAAAAAGCATCGCGATGCGATCGATTCGATGCTGACCGGCATCTCGCACGCCGTGCCGGCGGCCCTGGCGCGGAAACCCGATGCCGCAACGCCCGCCGCGCCCATGCCTGCACCTCTGCCGGAGGAATCCCCACTTCCGGAACCGCCGCCTGCGAACATCGAAAGCGCCCCGATCGCGTCCGACCCTGTCGCCGGGGCTGACGACTTCGGCAGCCTGCTGGACGAATCCGGCGGCACCTCCGGTGAACTGGAAGACTCTTTCGCCGGTTTGTTCGAGCCCGCTGCGGCAGCGCCGGAGCCGGCCGTTTCCAGCACGCCACCACCGCCCCCGGCAGCGGCGATCAGCGCGCCCCGGCCAGCGGTTCCAGGCCCGATGCCACCGCCTGCACTGCGTGCCGAAATCCCCACCATCGCCCTGCCCGCCGGGAACCTGGGCGCGCCGCAAACCCAGCCGCCCGCGGCGATCAGTTCGCCCCAACCGGCGGTTCCGCCACCACCATCGCCAACCGCACCGCCTCCGGCCATCAGCTCGCCCCAGCCTGCGGTTCCAACGCTCAGCGTGCCATCGCCGGTTCCGGCTGCCGTCAGCGCACCGCAAGCCGCCATTCCGGCAGCCCCGCCTGCGGCCAGCACCAGCGCGCCGCAACCTGCCGTTCCGGCACCGCCGGCCGCACCCGCCGACGAACTGCTGGCCGCATTGCTGCAAGGCATCGGCTACACCGGCCCGAAGATCGAGGCGCTGACCCCGGAACTGCTGCACCGCGTCGGCGTACTGCTGCGCGAGGCCACGCAGGGCACGGTCGATCTGTTGTCGGCCCGCAGCGCGACCAAGCGCGAAGTGCGTGCCAACGCAACCATGATCATGCAACGCGAGAACAACCCCCTGAAGTTCTCGCCCAATGCCGATGCCGCGCTGGCGCACCTGCTGCAACCGGACATCAGCGGATTCATGGGGGCCACCGAGGCAATGCGCGATGCCTACCTGGACTTGCGCGCCCACCAGTTCGGCGTGATGGCCGGGATGCGCAGCGCGCTTTCCGGCCTCCTGCAGCGCTTCCTGCCGGCCAACCTCGAACAGCGCCTGTCCAGCGGCTCCAAGCTTGCCTCCTTGTTGCCGATGGCGCGCCGATCGCAGCTGTGGGAGGCGTATCTGACCTTGCACCAGGACATCTCCCAGGAAGCCGAAGACAATTTCCACGCCCTGTTCGGGCGCGAATTCCTGCGTGCCTACGAGGAGCAGATCGCGCGCTTCAAGCCAACCGCACCCGGCACGCCCAGACCGAAAGCATGAACGACAAAACGCCAACGACATGCCTGCGGGAAGCTTGGCTTGAAGGCACGGATCGTTCCTCGCCATTGCCTCGCCCACGCGCCCGGCCCACGACGGATAACGGCCCATGAGCGCGGCACCCACGGCTTCGGGCTGGCCGCCGCTGGACATCGGGCAGTTCACTGGCCAGGGCGGACGCAAGTACAACGAGGATCGCCACCTGCTGATCGACGCCGGCCGCTTCGTGCTGGCGCTGGTGGCCGATGGCGCCGGTGGCCAAGGCGGCGGCGACGTGGCGGCGCAGATCGTCGTGGATTGCATCGGCCAGGGCTTCCGCCGCTGGCTGGCCGCCGGCCCGCACGAAAGCCTGCACGCATCGGTGTTGACGCGGCTCCTGGCCAGCGCCAACGAGGCCGTGCGCGAAGGCCAGGAACGCGGCGGCATCCACGCCAAGATGTGCTCCACCGCCGTATTGATCGGCATCGACCGCGAACGCCGCGAGGCGGTGCAAGGCAACTGCGGCGACAGCCGCCTGTACCTGTTGCGCGAAGGCGAGGCCCGGGCACTTTCGCGCGACCACAGCCTGATCCAGAAACTGGTGGATCACGGCATGTTGCAGCCGGAAGAAGCCCTGCGCCACCCGCAGCGCAACACCCTGTTCGCCGCCCTGGGGTCGGAGGAAACCGTCGAATTCCACGTCCCGCCACAGCCATTTTCCTTGAAGGAAGGCGACTGGCTGTTCCTGTGCAGCGACGGCTTCTGGGATTACCTGCCCGCCGAAACCCTCGTGGAAACCGCGGCTCAGGCCCGTTCCGCGCAAGCCTGGGTGGATACGCTGGCGCGCCAGGTGGAAGCCGTGGCCCCGGAGAACCACGACAACTACACCGCCATCGCCCTCGCCCTGGGCACGCCCTACATCCCACCACCGGCGCAGGGCGAGGCCCAGGCGAGCCAGGATCTGCTGTTCGAGGCGTTCGGGGTATGACGGATCGGGGCTTTCCCGAACAATCACGACTCCCGGACAACAGATTCCTGGCCGACGACGGTGACCGGCCCGATATCCGTATCGGCCAAGCCGTCAGGCGTGCTGCATATCCGATCCACTTTCGGCCGGCGCGATGCGCCCGAAGCGCCCCCCGTTGAAATCGGCAATGGCCTGGCGGATCTCCGCCTCGCTGTTCATCACGAACGGGCCATAGCCGACCACGGGCTCGTCGATCGGTTCACCGGACAGCCACAGCACGGTGGCGTCGCTGTTGGCTTCGATCTCCACGCTGCGGCCTTCGCGGTCGAGATGCACCAGCTGCCCTTCGCGCGCGACGGTGCTGCCGTTGACCAGCACCGTGCCGCGCAACACGACCAGCGCCAGCGTATGGCCCTCGTTCGCCTCGAAGCGGCCGACGCCGCCCTGGCCAATGCGCACGTCCCAGACGTCCATCGCCGTGAAAGTGAGCGCGGGGCCACGATGCCCGCCGAACTCGCCGGCGATCACGCGCACGCGGCCGGTGCCTTCCGGCAGATCCACCGACGGAATCCGGGCGTCCAGCAATGTCTGGTAGCGCGGTTCCACCATCTTGTCCTTCGCGGGCAGGTTGACCCA
>CAZHXV010000007.1:0-6294 GCA_964536455.1 uncultured Aquimonas sp. | reverse complement strand
CAGGATGCCGCCACCGGCCGTCATCCACTGCACGTCGCCCGGGCCGATGCGACCGCCGGCACCGGTGGAATCCCGATGCTCCACTTCGCCCTGATAGACGATGGTCACGGTCTCGAAACCGCGATGCGGGTGCTGGCCGACGCCCCGTGGGCGAGCCGCCGGATCAAAGTGCGTGGGCGCGGCATGGTCGAGCAGCAGGAACGGGCTCAGGTGCCGGCCCAGGCCGTCGTAGCCGAACAGCGAGCGCACCGGAAACCCATCACCGACCCAGTGCGGGCGGGGGGCGCTGTAAACACCGAGGATCTTCTTCATGTTCTTCTCCCTATGGGTGCCACGCGGGATGCGTGGACGATGGGGGGAAGAATAAAAATGGAACGAGCCCTTCGGTAGTCGCTAGAATTTGGACTCAACGTCCTATTGATGGAACGATGAAGCGATGCGCGACCTGAACGACCTCTACTACTACGCACAAGTGGTGGATCACGGCGGTTTCGCCGCGGCCGGCCGCGCCCTGGGCGTACCGAAATCCAAGCTGAGCCGGCGCATCGCACTGCTCGAAGAACGCCTGGGCACGCGCCTGATCCAACGCTCGACGCGACGCTTTGCCGTCACCGAATCCGGCCAGACCTACTACAGCCACTGCAAGGCGGTGCTGGTGGAGGCCGAAGCCGCCGACGAGGCCATCGCGCTCACCCAGGCCGAGCCGCGCGGCGTCGTGCGCATGACCTGCCCGGTGGCGCTGCTCGATGCGCGCATCGCCGACATGCTGGCGGCCTTCATGGTGGGGCATCCACGCGTCGAGATTCACCTGGAGGAAACCAACCGCCGGGTGGATGTGGTGGGCGAAGGCATCGACATCGCCATCCGCGTGCGCCCGCCGCCGCTGGAAGACAGTGACCTGGTCATGCGCGTACTCGCCGATCGCGGACAGTGCCTGGTGGCCTGCCCACGCCTGCTGGCGAACGGCATCCCGCAAGTGCCGGCCGATCTGGCGGGCCTGCCGAGCATGGACCTGGGCCTGCCGCAGCACGAACACGCCTGGAACCTGATCGGCCCCGACGGCGCACGGGCGACGATTCTCCACCGGCCACGCCTGATCACGCGCAGCATGATGACGCTACGGGCCGCCGCCCTCGCCGGGGTGGGCGTCGTGCAACTGCCCGCGATGATGGTGCGCGAGCAAATCGAGCGCGGCGAACTGGTGCACGTGATCCCGGGTTGGGCGCCGCGACGGGAGATCGTCCACGCCGTGTTCGCTTCGCGGCGCGGGCTATTGCCGGCGGTGCGGGCGCTGCTGGATTTTCTGGCGGATCGTTTCCGGGCACTCAGCGAGGACTGAAGCCAGGCCGCAGGCCGCTCGTTCGGCCTTCAGGGCCAGAAATGGGATACCCCGACCGAGCCGGCGAAGATCGCCCCGGGAGCGGGATTACCACTCCACCTCGGCCATCGAGCAATTCAGGCCCGAGCCGATGCCGAGCAGCGCAACGCGCTTGCCCTTGCGGAAGCGACCCAGCTCCATCAGCTTGGACAGCACGATGGGCACCGAGGCCGGGCCGATGTTGCCGTGCTCGGAGAAGATGGTGAGCACCTTCTTCGGGTCGATGCCGATGGTCTTGACCAGGGCGTTGGTATGCACCTGGCTGACCTGGTGGATGACGAATTCGTCCAGTTCCTCCACCGCCCAGCCCAGCGCCTGCTTGGCCGCGACGAAGGTTTTCTGCGCCAGTTTCATGCCTTCGATCATCAGCATGCGGGTATCGGTGACCATGCGGTCGAGATTGCCCCGGCACAGCGTGTTCCACTGCGTGGCGGCGCGGGTGACGCCGCCCTTGTAGCGCGGCGCATCGGGCGCGAGGTCGCGGTGCGCCAGCACCATCGCCACGGCACCGCAACCCAGCGTCAGCGTGGCCAGTTCCTGGCGGAACTGATCCTCGGTGATATCCGGCGCGATCATGCGCTCCAGCGTCTTCTCGTAGGCCAGGTTGGCGGTTTCGCCATCGACCACGAGCGCGTATTCGATCTCGCCGCGCTCGATCATGCGGCTGGCGATGTCCATGCCGTTGATGAAAGCCAGGCAGGCATTGGCCACGTCGAAGTTCTGGCAGTTTTCGCCCAGGCGGAGATTGCCCGAGACGATGCTGGCGGTGGAAGGTTCGAGGTAATCGCGGCTTACCGAGGTATTCACCAGCAGGCCGATCTTCTCGCGCGGCACGTCGAGCTCGGCCAGCGCCTTTTCCGCCGCCATCGTGGCGGCGTCTGAAGCCTGCACGTGGTCGTCCCAGAGGCGGCGGCTGTGGATGCCGGCGATGTCGCCCAGCACATCGGTGCGGATCTTGAGGCGATCCAGCGTCGGCTTCAGGCGGACATTGATCTCCGCGGAGCTGAGGGCATTGGGCGCATCGATGTGCGCCAGGCTGGCGATGGCAACGTTGGTGAAAAGCATGGAACCTGCCGGAAGCGAGCGAAAAATGCGGAAGCGCAGCCGGGGAACGCTACAGGCAAGGCGCATTTCACGCAAGGTTCGCTGTCGGAGACACCGCTGCGACAAAGGAATGGGATGCTGCCGGATGGGCCGTTCACAGCCCCAGGTTCGGCGTTTCCTCGTGCAGCGCATCGCGCCGCCCACCAACGTGGCGCAGGGCATATTGATAGCCAAGATCGATGGCGCGGTCGAACTGGTTCCAGGCCAGAAGATCGATGCCGCCAAGGTCTGGCGCGATCAGGAGGCTGGTCTGGCTGCGCTGGCGTTCCACGGTGGCGGCGGAATTCACCATCCCGGCGCGGTACAGCAGTTGCCCCACGCCCGGATAGCGCCGCTGCCGCCAGCGCGCCCACACCTGCCACCACGGCGGCAGTTCGGTCTCTTCCTGCGTGGTGTCCAGGCGGTAATTGCCGCCCACATCGACCGCGACGATGCCGCCGGCGAGCCGCCGCCGCATTTCGCCCACGGGCAGGTTGTCGATCACGCCCCCGTCCACCAGCACGCGCCCGCCGGAGAATACCGGCGGCATCAGGCCGGGAATCGAGGAAGAAGCGCGCAGCGCCACCCACAACCTGCCGCGATCGTGCACATGCAATCGGCCCTCGGTGAGGTCGCTGGATACGCAGAAGAACGGAACGGGCAAATCCTCGATATCCAGTTCGCCGAAAGCCTGCTCCAGCAACTGCGAGGCGCGGCGGCCGCGATGCAGGGCCACCAGCGGCAGGGTGCGGTCGCCCAGCGGATCGCCCAGCACGAAGGCACGGCGGAAGGCTTCCACCCGCCGTGCGTGGCTCCAACCCGCGCCCAGACCGGCGCCCATCATGGCCCCGGCGCTGCAACCGCCGATGTAATCCACCTGGATGCCCGCCTCTACCAGCGCCCGCATCACGCCCAGATGCGCAAACCCGCGCGCGCCGCCACCGGAAAGCACCAGCCCGATGGCACGCCCGAGCAGCCGCCGGGCCAGCCGCGCCACGTCGCTCGGTTGGCGCAGGTGATGGTGCGCATCAATCTTCTCGAAAGCCGCCAGCCACGGCGCGGTGCTGCCGGGCGCGGGGGGGCCGCCGTGCTGCTTCAGCAGCAGATGCAGGGGCACATGGCCGTAACCGCCTGGCGGCGGCAGCAACCGGCGCGAAGCCGGCGATTCGCCGCCTTCGGCCAGCAACAGAATCGCATCGCTCTGGCGCACGCAGCGCTCGCGCCAAGCGGCATCCTCGTTGCCCAGGTACACCAGCGCGCCGGATCGCTGCTCCAACTGGGTGAACCACTCCGTGTCTCGCCCGCTGGCTTCCCCGGCATGCACGCAATGCGCCGCCTCGCCATAGCCACGCAGTTCGTCGCGCAAGGCGTAGCCGATGGCCTCGACCGAAAGCCCCGCCTGCCCCGGCAACAGTGCGAAGCAGCGCATCGGGGTCTGGCGCGGCTCCAGGTTGCCGGTACGCTTGAGCGCCTGTTGCGCCAGCCGCAGCATCGGCTGCGGCTTCTGTGCGATCAGTCGCTGGAAAGCATCGCGCGGCCAGCGCAGCAATTCGCAATCGCGCAGCGCGATCACGCGAGCCGAGCGCGGCTGCTCCAGGATCATCCCGACCTCGCCCACGAATTCGCCCGGCCCGACCTGCCCCAGCGCGCGAACCTGTCCATCGGGTTCCTGCCGCATCGCCGCCAGGCGCCCATAGCGCACTAGGTACAATGCATCGGAAGGCTCGTCCTGTTCGAACAGCAGCGTGCCGCCGGCCAACGCGATCTGTTCCACCTGCGCCGCCAGTTCGCCCAGCGCGTCTTCCGGCAGGCCGGAAAACATCGCCAGCGACGCGAGGAAATCGCGCAGCGGAACGGGTGTTTCGGATCGGTCAGCGGTCTCGCTCATCGGCGGAATCGGCGGAATTCGGAAGCCGCATTATGCGAGCGGTGCGGCGGCCGTTCACGACTTTCCCATCGAAGGCACGGGCAGCGTCGCTGCTGCGCGCCTACGAGAAGTGTGCGCATCGCCTGGGCCGTACTGGCTCGCAACGAACCCTATCGCAGCACCCCCGCCTGAACCAACATCCCTTTTCCCCGGAGTTTGCCAACACGCCGATGATCAACGGGCAAGACCCGCACGGGAAGCGCCTGACCAGGTCGATGGCCACAAGGCCGATGAGCCGATGGGGCACCCGTGGGCGACTGCTCCATCATGGCCAGAAGCCAAAGGCTTCACCTGCAGGCCGGATATACGTTTGCAGTCTCCCTCTCCGGTCGGTCAAAAGCAGGTTGACGAATGGGAGGAGTCCATATACGACCTACTGACCTGGATACGCCATCACGCCTCCGGTGCAGCGCCCTCGCCTTCCTCGGCTTCCATCGGATCGACCGCCACCACGCCAGCCAGGGATTCGCCTTCGGAAAGGCGAATCAGGGTGACGCCTTGGGTGTTGCGGCTCACGCGGGAAATTTCCGAGGCGCGGGTGCGCACCAGGGTGCCGCCGTCGGAGATCAGCAGCACTTCGTCGGCGGAGGACAGCAGCACCGCGCCGACCAGCGAGCCATTGCGCTCCGTGGTCTGGATGCCGATCACGCCCTGCGTGCCGCGGCCCTTGCGCGGGTAGTCGGCCAGCGGCGTGCGCTTGCCGTAACCATGCCGGGTGGCGGTGAGGATGGTCTGGGCGCCGTCGTCCTGGGTATTCGCATCGACGTCGTGGGCCGCCAGCGTTTCGTCGGCGATGTCCTCGTCCTCGCCTTCCATCTCGGGCCCGGAACCTGCCGTGGCGACGATCAAGCTGACGACGCGTTCATCCTTGGCGAGCCTGATGCCGCGCACGCCGGTGGCGGTGCGGCCCATCGAGCGCACCGCGGTTTCGGCGAAACGCACCGTCTTGCCGTTGGAGGCGAACAGCAGGATATCGTGCTCGCCATCCGTGAGCTGCGCATCGACCAACGCATCGCCTTCGTCCAGGTTGATCGCGATCTTGCCGCGCGCCAGTTTGAAGGCGTACTCGGTGAGCGGGGTCTTCTTCACGGTGCCGTTGGCGGTGGCGAAGAACACGTAGCGGTTCTCGGCATATTCGCGCACCGGCAACACGGCCTGGATCTTTTCGTTGGCTTCCAGCGGTGCGAAGTTGACGATGGGCCGGCCGCGCGCGTTGGAGCCGGCCTCGGGCAACTGGAACACCGGCAGCCAGAACACGCGCCCGGTGCTGGTGAAGGCCAGCAACGTATCGTGCGTATTGGCGACCCACAACTGCTCGATGAAATCCTCGTCCTTCGTCGCCGCTGCCGAGCGCCCGCGTCCGCCGCGCTTCTGGGCGCGGTAGGCGCTTACCGGCTGGCGCTTCACGTAGCCGGCGTGGCTGAGCGTGACCACCATGTCTTCCGGCGCGATGAGATCCAGGATATCCAGGTCTTCCTCGCTGGCGCGAATCTCGCTGCGACGCGCGTCGCCGAATTCTTCCTTGAGGTTGGCAAGCTCGGTGCGGATCACCTCCAGCAGCACATCCGGGTTTTCCAGGATTTCGATCAGGCCGCGGATGGTTTCCAGCAGGCCCTTGTATTCCTCGGTGAGCTTTTCCTGTTCCAGCCCGGTGAGGCGGTTCAGGCGCATTTCCAGGATTTCCTTGGCCTGCACCTCGGAAAGCTGGTAGCCGGTTTCAGAAAGGCCCACGCCCGGCGGCAGGTCTTCCGGTTTCGAGGCTTCCGCGCCCGCTGCCGAAAGCAGGGCACGCACCAGGCCCGGCTCCCAGCGTTTGGCCATCAGGCGTTCGCGCGCGATCTGCACGTTCTCGGACGTTTTGATCAGCTCGATCATCTCGTCGATGTTGGCCAGCGCGACCGTCAAG
>CAZHXV010000006.1:0-33255 GCA_964536455.1 uncultured Aquimonas sp. | reverse complement strand
GGATCGAACTCCCGACCTTCGCATTGCGAACGCGACGCTCTCCCAGCTGAGCTACTTCCCCGAAAGAGGCCGGAAATCATAGCGGGCGGCGGCGTGTGTGGCAAGGTGCCGCCGCCCGGAATGGGCATTGCCTCAAGGCAGGGGCGAGGAATCCTCGAAGCTGTCGGAGAACAGCGGGGCGGCCGTGCAGCGGTTGAAAGGCAGGATCGCGCCGTCGCTGCCGGCGGCCACGACATAGACGAAGCAGTTGTCGCCGGTGGCGACCACGGCACCGGGTTCGTCCATCGCGGTGATGTCTCCGTCCCCGTTGAAGATGGTGCGGCTCCCGGTGAGGTTGCCGATGCCCGGGGAGGCCTGTCCGTTGTCGCGGTTGAAGATGGTCAGGCTATCGTCGGCGGCGCCGGTGACGAACACTTTCATGCCGTCCGGGGAAACCTCGATGCCCTGCGCACCGTCCATGCCCCACAGCGTTCCGGTGCCGCGCACCCATTTGCCGCGGAAGGTCAGGCTGCCGTTCGAAGCCCGGTCGAACAGCACCACGGCGTCGTCGCCTTCGCTGGCCACGTACAGGTGCCGGCCATCGGGCGAGAGATCCAGCCCGAATGCGCCGGAAAGCCCGCTGACGCCCAGAAGACCGTTGATATGCGCCTCGGCCATGCTCATGCGGCCGAACTGCCCGCTGCTGCTGACGGTCTCGCGGTTCAACACGAACAGCGCATTGCCGAAGCGCGCGCTGACGTATACCTGCGCGCCGTCGGCGGAGATCGCCAGCCCCTGCGGACGGGAAAGCGTGGCCATGCCGGGCGAAGCGCTGCTGAGCATGTGCAGGAACGTCAGGCTGCCATCGGCCGGGTCGCGCGTGAAGGCGACCACGGCGTTGGAGGCGCGGCCCAATGCGTACACATGTTGCCCATCCGGAGTGACGGCCACTTTCGCCGCCTCGTCCATGCCCTGCACCGTCACGCCGCCGTAGCTTTGGCCATTGACGCGGGATTGCACGAAACCGAGCGCGCCATCGGCGGTATCGCGCGACAGCACGGTGATCGCATCGTCGCGCCAGGCCACGACATAGAGGAAATCCTCGTCCGGGCTGAATGCCAGGTCGAACGCACCGTCCAGCTTCGCGCCGGTGAACCCCGCACTGCTGGCCTTGTAGGAGGTCACGAAGGTCAGGGCGCCGCTGTCCGGATCGCGGCTGAAGCGCAGCACCGCGTTCTTGTTCTCGCTGGTGGCGTAGGCGTGCAGGCCATCGTTGCTGACGACCAGCGCGGTGGGCCGCACGAGATCGGCGACGCCGCCCGGCCCGCCCTGCTGCGGCGGCAGCGGTTCGAGCGGCGGGTTGTAGGCCGGATCGACGATGGTGGCGTACACGTATTCCTGCATCAGCCGCAGGCTCGCCGCGTTGGTCAGGTGCAGGCGGAAGTTTTCGTCCGCCTCCACGACGGCATCGGAAAGCACGGTCACTTCGACGGTCTTGGTGTCCTCGCCCGGCGCGAAGACCACGGTGCCGTTGCCGGCGACATAGTCCGCCCCCTGGATGGCGGTGCCGTTCTGCGTGGCCCAGTCGAACGACACCGGGTTCTCGTGGGTGCGCGAGAGGAAGGCCTGGAACACGGCCTGGCGCGTGCCGCTCACGGGCTCGCCGATGCGGATGGCGGCCATGCGCAGTTCCGGCACGTTGTCGTCGTCCAGGATGAGGATCTCCGAGGTGGAATCGGCAAACACCCCGAAGCCGTTGTCCACCGAGGTCAGCTCCACGGTGAAGCGCTCGTTCGGCTCCACCTGCGTATCGCCGCATACCCGCACGGCGATGTTGCCGGACAGCGTACCGGCCGGAATCGACAGGAGCCCGCTGGCCGCCCTGTAATCCGCATCGGCACCGCAGCTTGCGCCGCCCATGGCCGCGGCGATGCCGTTGCCGTCGCCATCGCGGGTTTCCCAGTGGATGAGCACCGCCTGCGAGGCCGTGGTGTTCAGCGTCACGGCCAGGTTCACCACGGTTTCGCCGGAATGGCCTTCGTAGGTTTGCGCGTCGGCGATGGAGATCGCCGGGCCGGTTCCGGCATTCTGCGGGTCGATATCCAGCCGCACCGCCACGCCGATCGCGCCCACCGAGGTGCTGGCGGCCAGTTGCGACCCCAGATAGATCTTGATCGGGTCGCCCGGCCGGGCGTAGTTCTCAAGGCGCGGCTCGACCTGGTCCATGTGGAAGCGCAGCGCGAACTGGTTGCCGTAGCGCGAGTTCGAGCCGATCGCATAGCGCGCCAGCAGTGCGTTCGTGGTCGAGTGCCGCGCCTCCACCACCGCGCCCGCCGGTGCGGACTGGCCGAACACGGTGGCGTTGCCGTAGATGATGTGATCGGGCACATCGATCTTGGCCATCGCGGCGAAGGCGATGGCCAGCAGCAGTACGGCGAGGGAGAAGCGCGCGGGGCGGTTGGAATTGAGCACGTTCATGGTCAGTTCCCCGAGTACGAATAGGTCTTGAAGAAGATGCGGATGTCGTCCACGCCGTGGCCGTCGCGCTCGCCGTTGCCGCCGGGAATGGGCGCGCCTTCTATGAAGGTATCCAGGCCCGAATTCGGGTTCGCCAGCAAGGTGCCGCCGGGGATGATGAGCAGCCACCTGCGGTTCCACACCGAACGCCCGATCAGGCGACTGTCGGAGGTCACCTGCGAATCGTCGAACGGTTCGGTGAAGTGGTAGGCGCGCATCATCGGATAGCGGCGCAGGTCGGTGCGCGCGCCATCCAGCGAGTTGGTCGGAACCCAGTCGTATTGCTGGATCTGCTGCGTGCCGATCGGGAACGGCACCGGGATCGCCTGATCCAGCACCTTCCATTCGCGCACGGTGAAATCCAGCGGATCGGGCGAGCGCAGGATGTCCGCGCCGACCGGGATCAGATAGACGTTCGGGTCGTCCGCCAGCGGCAAGGTGGCGTAGTTGCCGAACCATGCGCCGACCGAGCGGATGCGCGTGGCGAAGCGGCTGGAGTTGTAGGAGCTGTCGTAGGGCCCGAGATCCCAGCCGAAGAAGTTGAGGCCGAAGGTGACGTTGGTGGAGAACTCGAACACCAGGCCCGGCTGCGGCCCTGCGGTTTCCGGCGCGAACGGGCGCGCGTAGCGGCGGAACTCGGGCAGCTTCCACAGGTCGGGCACGCGCGCTTGCGCCAGCCTGCGCCGCCAGGCCTCGTCGCCCTCCTCGCCGTCCTCGATGCGGAACAGTTCGTGCCGCAGCGAGAAACGGTTGGTTTCCACCTGCGGGGTGTTGAAGCCCATCTGGCCCTTGAGCACGTCGAAGTTGAGCTTCAGCTGCGCCATCGAGTTCGCCAGCCCCGGCGTGCCGGTCATCGGCGCGCCTTCGAGCACCTGGCCGATCGAGCGCTCCTTCACGATGTCGGTGAGGAAGCCCTGTCCGGCGCGGCTGTTGTTGCCGAGCAGGTTGGTTTCGTAGTCGTAGGCCGAAGCCGCCAGATAGACGTAACGCGCGGCCAGGTCGAACGCGGCGCGGTATTTCTGCAAGGCATCGTTGCGGAAGATGCGGAAGGCCATGTCGCGGTAGCGCGAGGCCTGCGTCGCCGCCGCCGCGCCGCGGCGGAAGGTCAGGAGCTGCTCGAATACGCGCATCCCCTCGGCCAGCGCGGCGTTGTAGTCGCCCTGCAACTGCTGGAGCGCCTGGGTACGGGCGAAGATCTGCGAGCGCAGCATCGGCTCCTCGCGCATGATCTCGTCGATCTCTCCGCTGATGTTGTAGAGACCCAGATTGGCGTCATTGATCGCGGTCTTGATGCCGGAAAGCTCGCTCACATCCTCCTTGGCGGCGTCGGTGGCGTTGGCCGCGATTTCGATTACATCGGCAACGCTGTTGCCCACGGTCGAAGCGATCCATCCGCCCAACCGTATGCCGCATTTGGGAACCGAGAACAGATCGCCACCGAAGGAAAGGCCGGCAACCGTATCGTCGGGAACGCACTCCGCCGCCTCCTTGGCCGCCTCGCTGATCTGATCGCCCACGCGCCTGGCCACGGTAGAGATGGCCCGCATCGTTTCCACCGCGGCGGTCAGGCCCAACAAGGTGTTGCGCTGGCTGATGGCGAGGTTGATGTTGTCCTGCGACACGTTGAAAGTGGCTTTCAGCGTATTGGTCTTGGCCTCCAGGTCGAGCCGCATCTTGTCGTATTCGAGCAGCGCCTGCTTCAGCTCGATCTGCGCCATCAGCATTTCCTGCTGGGTCTGCTGCAGCCTTCCTGGCGCGCGGCGCTGGCCGCTCCATCCCTCCGGCTTGTAGAAGCCCAGGCCGGTGAGGGCGTTCTCGGTCAGCACGTACTCCACTTCCAGAATGTCGTCCGGCGCATCGCCCAACGGGCAGCCTGTGCCGAGAGCATTGCTGCCCGTGCAATTGACGCCGGGGAGGTTGCCGCCCAGGGTCTGGCTGGGCGTGAAGTTGAAGAAACCGACGCCATTGGCGGACGGTGCGTAGTAGCCGGTCTTGGTGTAGACGCGCTCCACGCCGATGCTGCCGCCCTGCAACTCCGAGTCGAAATCGAACTGGGTGCCGGCCAGCGCGGGCTTGTCCACGTACATGTAGTGGTAGAGATCCGGCCCGTTGTAGCCATCCGGATAGGTGCCGCCGGGCCCGATGTCGTCGATGTAGGGATAGCCGAAGATCTCGATCAACTGATTGGCGGCGCTGGTTTCGGCCTCGACCGAGGCATCCCACATGTCGTCGGCGCTGCCTTGCAGGCGGCGCAACTGGTTGTTGAGCTGGTTGGCGTAATCCCACAGCTTGACCGCATTGGTCAGGGCCGCCATCGCGCGTTCCCAGACCTGTTCGAACTGGGTCTTGTTGAACCAGACGAGCTGGTTCGGATCGATGTCGAAGGACACCACGCCCTTGGCCAGGCCGAGCGGGTTGAGGCCGGAATCGGCCTTGTCCACCTGGCCCTGGATCGCGGCGAACTGGGCATGGATCTGATCCAGTTCCTTGATGTTGGCGCGCTCGATGCGCTGGATGCCGACATGCGAGGGATTGGTGTCCTCCACCGGCAGGATGGCGTTGGCGGCGACCCAGTCGAAGTAGGCGCCCATGCCGGCGCGGCGGCCCCATTCGGACAGGCCCCAGGCGCGCTCGGGGTTGGTGTCCTCGTAGCCCTGCCACTGTCCGTTGGGATCCTCGACATAGGCGCTGCGGTAGGTGAGATCGACGATCTCCGCGCCGGCGCGGGCCTTGGCCGCGGCGGTTTCCGCGAACTGGCGCTCGTCGAGGAAATCCACGTTGATCGGCGTGCCGGCCACCAGCACCGCTTCGGATTGCGGGTTCCAGCTGTAGTACGGGTGCTTGAGCAGGCTGTAATAGATCGTCATCGCGGTGAGGTAGTGGCCCCATGCGTCGCCGTGACCTTGCGGATACTGGATGCGAGCGTCGTATTCGTTGATGACGCCGTTCACGTCCTGGTCGCCGATGTTGTAGCTGATCGCATAGGCGACTTCGCCATCGCCGGTGGTGAAGTTCCAGAACAGGCGGTTATAGACCGGCGAGGCCGCGATCGGGCCGTGCGCGTCGTCGCGGCCGCGCAACAGCGCCAGTTCCTCGTCCAGCGGGGATTCGAGCTGGTTCTGGAAGTTGAAGATCGAGGGCGCGAGCGACATGTATTCGTTGTCGCCGGTCTCGATGCCGATGGTGGGATCCTGCGCGTCGGCATAGGCCTCGTTGCCGAGCAAGGTGTAGAAATCGACCAAGCGCGAGGCCACCAGCAGGATCGCGGCATTGGCCGGGCCGTAATCCACCGGCGGGGTGGAATCCACGGAAAGCTGCATGGCGCGACGCATCACCGTGGTATAGGCCTCGATCAGGCCGATGCTGTTGAGGTTGTCCGGGTTGCTGTTCAGCGCGATCGGACCTGCGTAGCGCTCGCCGAGCTGGATCAGCATGCTGACGTAGATGTTGGTCTGCGCGCTGCCGAAATCCTGCACCCTGGCCTCGAACGGGTTGAGCCTGGCGAGCACGCGCTTGACCCAGCCCTCGGCCAGTTGCGCGCGCTGCTGCAACGGCGTCGCGCCCGGCTGGCCCGCCCACAGGCTCCACTTGGTGGTGTTCTGGCACAGCGGCAGGCCGCGGTAGCGCGCCAGGTACCAGTTGTCCGAGAGCGTGGTCAGGTTCGCGCCCTCGATGCTGATTTCCAGTGCGCCCGCCGGGTTGGAGACGGGGAACTGGATCCAGCCGTTCAGGTTGACGATCGCGCCGGTGACGTTGTCGATGACGGGCGTGGGCGGCGGCGTGCCGTTCGCATCCGGGTGGTAGAACCATTCGAAGGAAAGGTCGTCCGGCCGGCCGCCGAAATCGCCGCTGTGCCGCAATACCAACTGCTCGTCGAAGATGTCGTCGGGCATGATCACGTTGATCTGGCCCTGGTAGGGCGCGTTGATCGGCGGAACGGTAGAGGTGGAGGTGAGGCAGCCGACCTTGACCACTTCAAGGCTCACCGGCAGCGAACCGAGCGATTCGTCGTCGTTGAAGGCCAGGGTGATGTAGCCCTCTCCCTGCGCCGCGCCCGCGGTGAGCGCCGATCCGCCGCCCAGGCTGGACAGCGGCGTGAGCACGCCGTTCCCGAGCGGATCCTCGTAGCCTGCCAGCATGTCGTTTTCCGGATCGACGCTCCTGGAACTCAGGCACTGCCGCTCGCGGTTCGCATCCAATTCCGACTCCAGGCAGATGCTGCCGATGCGCTGCGGGTTGCGCGAGAGCCGGAACAGGGCTTCGACCGCCTTGTCCCAGTTGCAGGTGCCGTCCGAGCAGTCGCCGGCGTAGGTGGATTCCTCGCTGCCGTCGCCGCCGTCCAGTTGCTTGAGCGCCGCGCGCTCGCGCTTGGTCAGCACGTTGAGCAGCAGCTTCGGCTCGCCCGCGCCGGTTTCGTCGAACACGCCCATCAGCACCAGGCGATGGTTCTGTTGGTCGTAGTACATGCGCTCGGACAGCGCGGCCGACATGCCGCCGATGTCGTAGAAACCGTCGGTGCGCATCGACAGTTCGAGGTCGCCCGTGTTGACCAGCCGCACCCAGCGGCTGGA
This sequence comes from uncultured Aquimonas sp., assembly GCA_964536455.1. GTDB lineage: Bacteria > Pseudomonadota > Gammaproteobacteria > Xanthomonadales > Xanthomonadaceae > Denitratimonas. The sequence goes on along the minus strand of CAZHXV010000006.1, from coordinate 26,188 downwards.
GAGCGGATCCATCACCTGCGCCAGCACGTCCGAAGGTTCCGGATCGTTGGCATCCTCGCCATCCTGGAGATCGTCGTAGATCACCGAGACGGCGGCCTGGTTGACGATGTCCGGCAGGCCGCGCTTGGGCGTGAGCAGGGTTTCACCGGCGATCAGCAACGGCACGGTTTCCGGCCACTGGATGGTGTATTCCACCGGGATCGGGGTGCCGAGCAGGCCCGAGCCGCCCTGGGATTGGGGCAGGCGCTCCAGCCACGGCACGCAGGTTCCGGCCACGGCGTCGTTCGCGTCGTTGTTGTCCAGGTCGCGGTAGAAGCCCGGCTGCATCGGGTAGTAGTAATGCACCGTGCCGCTGCCCGCGGATTTGGCCCAGAGCTGGCCCTTGTGATCCTGGTGGAACGGCGGCGGCGGCGGTTCGTCCTGGCCCTGGCCGGTGACGTAGCTCTGCGAGCAGGCCGGCAGGATGCGCACCGGATAGGGCGGGGAGACCGTCGTGCCCGCCGTGCCGGAGAAGCGGAAGCGGTTGAAGCCCGCGCCGGTGGCCATCACCTTGTAGATGCGGTAATTCCATTCCTGCGCGGCGCTGGAGAAATACTTGACCAGCACGTAGGGATCGGACGAGGCAGCGCGGTCGTTGGAGAGGTTGCTGCCGAAATCGGCGCGCAGCGCGAACACCGCATCCACGCCCGTGCCGGTGCTGGACGGGGCCATCAGCGCGTGCTCGTCGTTCGGGTTGTAGCCTGGCTGCTGGTAATCGTTCTGGACGTAGATGCGCGCCTGCGGATAGGCGGCGGCGGTCAGCGGGGGCTGCCCGAAGGCTTCGCCGCCCTGCTCGCTGGCGACCACGATCTTTTCCGGGTTGTAGGGCCAGCGCGGCACGTAGCGCACCGCGCGCTCGGGCCAGTACACGCCCTTGGCCTTGCGCCGATACCAGGCGACGGCCAGTTCGCGCCCCACGTCCTGGGTGCGCGCGCTGCTGTTGCGGTTCACCGGGATGATGGCGCCGGTGCGCGCGGTGCGGTTGTAGGCCGCATCGGTGCCGTAGCCGTCGTAGTACGCCTTCTCGTTGACGACCCAGCCGCTGCGGTTGATTTCGTTGTGGCTGGCCTCGTACAGCTTCTTGCCGATCTCCGCGTCCTTGTTGTCGGTAAACAGGTTGTCCGGCAAGGAGGTGTAACTGAGGGTGCGCACCACTTCCACGCGGGTGGGATAGATGCTGGCGTCGATGCTCGGGCCTTCGACGTAGATGATGACCGCCGAGCCGATCTGGTTCGCGGTGAACAGGCCGTTCTCGACCTTGGCCGCGCTGGCGCCGGAGGCGGGGTTCACCACCTCGACGATCTGGTACTGGCCGGAGGCCGGCAGCGCCTCGACCGGCGCGCCTTGCACGTGCGCCTGGTAGCAGCCGTTGACCTGCACGTCGGTGCAGTGCGTGGTCGGCCATGCCGCCGCGCCATTGGTGACGATGCGCCCGGGATTTTGGCCTTCTTCGTTGACGCGCCAGCGTATCTCCATCGCCGGCGTGGGTTGCAGCGGGATCAGTTCGTAGCGCCCGGCGCAGTTGTCGGGGGGAGTGGTTGCGATGGGGCCGCTGAACGCCCACTGGAACCAGCGCAACTGCTGGCCAAGCGCCTGCACCGGCTGGCCATCGACGTAGAACTCCGGTTGCAGGCCGCCGTTACAGACATAGGCGCCGGTGGGCTGAGCGATCGGCACGCCTATCGTCCAGGTTTCCGGCACGCTGAAACTGCCGTCGCCACGCAGCTTGAGCAGGAAGCCATCGGCGCCCTTCACCGAGGTCAAGGTGTTGATCGGCCCGAAGTCGGCGACTTCGCTGAAGCTGCCGCCCACGTACACCGCGGCCGAGCCGTAGGCGGCGATCGTCAGGCCCGCGTCGTTGCCGCCGCCGCCCATCGCCGCAGGCGGATTGCCCGGCGCAGGCTTGCCGCCGGTGGCCCAGCTCCACTGGCCGGTACCAAGATCGATCGCCGCGGCGAACACGTCGGTGCTGGTCTGGCTGTTGCCGGTGAGCGCCCAGGTTTCGTTGAACGTCAACTGATCCGCGAACGCGCCGGTCACATAGACCGCCGTGCCGCCCGGTGTGGTGGCGCTGACGCCGGTCGCCACGCCGCCCGCGCTCGCGCCGGCCAGCGACTTGCTCCAGCGGCAGTCGTAACTGCCGCTGTAGCGGATGCTCGCCACGAACGCGCCGGTCGTATCGGTCGAATCGGCGCTGCATGCGCCCGCCGGGCTGTAGCTGAGCGCGCCATCGCGGTTGCCATGCACGATCAGGCGCATGTCGCTGCCCGAGCCGGTGGCGGCCAGGTCGGCAACCAATGCGCCGGGGGAAAGCTGGAGGACATTGCCCGTGATCGTGGGGTTGGTCGTGGCCGCGCCGTTGACGGTCTGCACGAAGGAAGTCCAGCGCCCTCCCCTGCCGATCTTGATCCGCGCGACGTGCCAGTAATCGTGGTAAAGGACATCGGCGCCGACCAGACGCAGGCGGAACTTGACGCCATCGCGCAGCGCGTCGTCATCGGTCACGGTAATGGCGTGGTGCAGGTATTCGCCCTGAGTGCCGCCACCCGTGAAGGTATCGGCCACGACCCACCCGCCGTCGCTGGCCTGGTATTCCAGCACCAGATCCTCGCCCGCGTCGGGGTAGTCGGACAGCGGGAAGTACCACTGGTAGTCGTTCCCCAAGATCTGCCTGTTCGGATAGATGTTCCGGCCCCGATACACCGTCGTCTCGACGGTCAGCGAAACCGCGTTGTTCACCGCCAGACCATCGCGCAGGGTCAGCGCGATCTCGCCACCATGGAACTCCAGGTACGGCGGAATGTTCCGTAGAGGATCGGGGTCGTTGTTCGGACCGCAAGGAAAAACCGGGTATGGAATAGTGTCGGGCCAGAAGGGGGGAGGAAGGGGGAAAGGAGGGTACCCGCCGTAACTGGGGTTGCAGGCCGGCCCGAGATCGTAGTGACGTTGCCACGCCATGATGTTGTCGGGCACCAGGCGTACCCGGCCCCAGGTACTCAGTTGCTCGGTCTGCCACGCCGCCAGCGAGCCGGGATTGCTGTTGTCGAAGTTCTGCGTCAGCAGCACGCTGCCGCCACTGGTGTCCTGCCGCCGCGCGGAAATGTGCAGGCGGCCATCGCTATCGAGCGCCAAGCGCTGGCTTTCGGTGCGCCCCGGCGATTGCAGGCCGCGTATCCAGAGGCCGTCGGAATCGCCGGTTTCATCGTTGATCGATACGCGCGCCAGGAAGGTGTCGAAGTACTTTTCGGAATCGCCATCATTCAGCGACAGCGCGGTGCCCGAGACGCGCACGTCCACACCGGACGCACCGCGCTTGTAGGTGCCCAGCACGGCCACCGTTTCGGGAATTTGCGGAATCACCGAATTGTCGCCGGGCAGCACCACGACGTCGGTGAGGGATTCCTTGTCGTTGCCGCCCACGCCCTTGACCCACTTCCAGGTGCCGCCGGCGTCGATGCGGGCGATGAAGCCATCCTGCCCGGCGACGGCGGCGACCGAGTTCGCACCGAATTCGGCGGTGCCGCTGAAATTGCCGACGACGTAAGCGTTGTTGGAGGAATCCAACGCCAGCCCGGTCACGGTCTCGACATTGTTGCCGCCCGCACTGCGCGCCCACAACACCTGCCCGCCAGCGGCCAGGCGCGCCACGAATACGTCCTGCGCGCCGACCGCGACAAGCGTGGTGGCGCCGATCTTCAGCTCGCCCTTGAAGTTGCCCGCCACGATGATGTCGCCGTTGGAGGCGGTGTGCGAACGCACCACCGCATCCTCGGACAGGTTCCCCGGCGTTTCGCTGATGCTGCCCTCGAAGCCCACCGGCCATTGCGCCAGCGCCGGCGCGGCGGCGAACAGCAGGGCGGCAAGCGCGGCCCAGCGCGCGGAAGGGCGCGGGCGCGGGACGGAAACTTCGTGATGGATGGAAATGGTCATGGTGCCCTCGCTCACTGGTTCAGCACCGCGACCGCGGAGGCGCGGCGCAGGCGGAAGGTGCCGGAAGTGAAGATCGCGTGCTTGTGCAAGCCGGTGATGGATTCGGCGAAGGTGCCGCCGATCACCGAATCGCCCCAGCCGACCGGATTGCCGCCGCCGTCGGGGTTGTCGTCGGTGAAGGTCAGTTCCCAGGTACGCACCACCTGGTAGGCCTCATCGACGGGGTTGAGGAACTGTTCGTCGAGGTTGTCGTGGTCGGGGTGGTAGCGGTGCAGGAACGGATTGGTCGGAAGGTCGGGCGATACCACGATGGCGGTTGAAATCTGCCCGCCCGGCCCGAACACGCCGGAGAACTCCAGCATCTCGTCGGCGAAGTCGTAGGCCACGGTGGAGAAGCGGATGCCGACCGGCGTGCCGTCGCGGCTGGCGACGCCGCTGTAGAGGCCGATCAGGTTCTTGTCGGTGACAAGCACGTAGCGGCCGGGCTGATCCACTTCCTGGTAGGCCGGATCGATGCTGGAGGGTCGCATCGTGCCGTCCTCCCACATCTGGATCACGTCCTTCAGGAGCCGCGCCTGGCCCTGCGAGTTGACGTGCACCAGCACGCGCTGGACGAACGGCTCGGAGACGGGTTTGGGATCGGTGCCGGCCATCTGGGCCTCGCTGACCTTGGCGACGGAAAGCTCGCCAACCCACAACCCGGCGTAGGCCAGCGGATCGGCCTGGCCGTTCTCGCCCGGCCCGCCGCGCCGCAGCAACGCCGCGCCCGGCTGCGCGGTCTTGCCCTTGACGTGCAACACGATGCGGTCGCCCAGCTCGTCGGTGATCGCCAGCATCTGCTCCATGCGATCCTGGGTGAACTGGGCGCGCTTGATCGCCAAGGTGATGAACACGTCCGAATCGGCGGGCGCATCGAAGGATTCCATCTGCGGCAGGTCGGGCCAGCCGATCTCGCCGGTTTCCGGATCCTCCAGCCGCATCGCCAACGGCACCGCGTCGCCGTCCAGGCGCTCGATCTGGAAACTGCCGTTGGCGCCGCTGTTGTTGCGCAGCACGATGCGCAGTTCATCGTTGAAGCCGTCGAAATCCAGCGATTCCCCGGCATCCAGGATCAGGCCCATGCGGCCCTGATAGGCGGAATTGCCCTTGGTGTAGATCCAGTACGCCTCGTTCGCGCCGATCGTGGTGACGGCGGGCGCAGTGACGAGCTGCCATTGCCCGGCGGGGGTGAGGCGATAGACCGGCTGGCCCTCGTGCGCGGCGGAACGGGAGAAGTATTCGGCGAAGGTCGGCGCATCGGACGGCGCGACGTGCAGGCCGGTGAGGGTGAAGGCGTCGGAGTTCCACGCGGTCGCCACGTATCGCGGCTTGCCCCGGATGGTGAGCTGGCGCGTGCCCGCGCTCTCCTCCAGCCTCACCAGGTAGGAGGTGTTGCCGTCGATGGTGAAAAGATTGGTCAGGAAGGCTTCCGGGCGCGGCTCGGGGAACCAGCCGAACCAGCCATCGACGTTCTCCAGCCCTTCGGATGGATCGCGGATGAACTGGGCCTGGCCCTGCCCTGGAATCCAGCGCCAGACGCTGCGGATCGGAAGCCCGGAAAACACGGTTCCAATCTCCTTTTCGTCCGGTTCGAGCGCGACGTGGATCGCGTTCCAGCCCGGTTGCAGGGTGATGGTCTGTACCAGTTCGGCGGCGGTGGCGCTGGAGAGCAGCGCGAACCACAGCACGATGGCCGGAAACACGGTGGCGGGAGTAGGAAGGCGCATACGGTTCACCCCTGATCCTTGGGCATGGCGGGCGGTTGTGGCGGTTCTTTGCTGGCGGGCGGGCCGAGCGGGGCGATCGCGGCGAGCGCGGTTTCGTCCACCTGCACCCCGATCCGGCGCATCAGGCCGGCGCGGAAGGTCTTTTCCGATTCGGCGCTGCGTTCCTGCATCAGGCGCTGCCTGATCCCCGGAGCCAGTTCCGCCAGGCTGCGCTCCTTGCGCGGCTGGTTCTCGACCAGGCGCACCAGATACACGCCGTCCGCGCCGCGCAGGGGGCCGGCGAACGCGCCGGCTTCCTGCATGGCGCGCACCGCGTCCAGCACGGCCGGGTCGTAGCGGTAGCGATCCTGGCGCAGTTCGGCGATCCAGCCGATCACGCCGCCGCGGTAACGGCTGGCGGCATCGTCGGAATATTCGCGCGCCACGCTGCCGAAGTGGGGCACGCTCAGGTTCTGTTTCCGGGCCTTGTCCAGTGCCTGCGCGGCGCGTTTCTCGGCCTTGCTCCAGGCCGCCTCGTCCGCGCCGGAGGGCACGGCGACCTTCACCATCGCCACGCGCTTGCGCGCCGGAACCATGTAATCGCCGGCGCTCTTGTCGTAGAAGGCTTCCACCTCCGCGTCGGAAACGGCGATGTCCTTCTGCGTGCGCCGCAGGGTGTCCTGCAGATAGCGGCTGGACACGATCTGGTCGATGGCGCGCCGCACGTCCGGCTGCCGCGCCAGGCCGGAATCCTCCGCCGCCTGCACCAGTGCGGCGCGATACGCCAGATCGTCCAGCAGGGCGCGTTTCTGCGCCATGTCCTGGAACTGCCCGGGCCGCTCGCCGCCGCGGCGGCGCATCTCGTCGATGAACTGCTCGGCGCTGACGTACTGCCCGCCGATGCGCGCGACCCAGTGCTCGGGCACGGATGCAGCCTCCGCCCTCCCCGGCCCGCGCAGCAACCAGCCCGCGCCCGCGCCGAGCGCAAAGGCCAGCGCGGCCGCGATTGCGATGCGGGATGCGGCACCCATCAGGGCGCTCCCTCGAAGCTGTCGGCAAAGACCACGCCGATCACCGCATTGCGGTCGGTCGCGCTGTTGTTGAGCGTGCTGACCTCGGTCTGCGACGGATCCACCGATGCGGTGGCGGTCTGATCGACGTAGGGAACCACGCCCTTGTCAGTATCCGGATCGAGCTGCACGGTCATGCGGTACACCAGCATATGCCCGCTGGGCAGACTGAAATGGTCGTCGATGCCGCCCGTGCCGCTGCCGCCGCAGGTGCTGTCCATATCCGGCGCGCAGATCCACGTGCCCCCCAGGTACTGCTCGGGCAGCGCCGCCAGGAGGCGTGCATTCACCGCATCGACCGACCCCAGGTTGCGCAGCGTGATGGTGAAGACCGTGGTGTTGCCCGGCTGCATGACCACGCGCTCGTCGTCGATCGTAACGGACAGATCCACGCCGGAGGCCATCTGGGTGCTGCCGGCGGCGCTGTCGTTGGCCGGTTGCGGATCGAAGGACTCCGAATCCACCGCCACATCCCAGGCCAGCACCGCGGGCACGCCGGGCAGTTGCGTCAGTGCGAACGGGAAGGCGACGCTGCGGCCCGCTGCCAGATCTCCGACAACGCAGGCGAACTGTGTGCCGGGCGCGCCGGGCGCGCAGTCGCTGGCGTGCTGCGCCACCGCATGGTTGAAGTGGGCGGTGGCATCGACGCCGGTCGCATCCGACAGGCCGTGGTTGGTCACGATCAGGTCGAACTGCATCGGCACGCTGCTGGCCGGGTCGTAGCGATCCGGCGCAACCACGCTCACCCCGATGTCGGACTGGATCAGGATGGTGTCGGTGTCGGTGGCGGCGTTGTTGCCCGCGACCGGGTCGCTGCCTGGCGCCAGCACCTGCGCGCTGGCGCTGTTGACCAGCTGGCCGCTGGCCGAGGAACGCAGCGTCGCGGTGAGGGTGTAGGTCACGTGCGCGCCGGCCGGGATGGAAACGATCCGGTCGATGGAGCCGGAATCCGCAGGCACGATGCAATCGGCCCCGCCCTCGCCCTCGCAAACCCAGTACGCATTGCTCAGCAGGCCGGGCAGCGTATCGAGCACGCGCACTTCGGGCGCATCGGAAAGGCCGAGGTTGGCGACCACGATCTGGTACACCGTCTGCGCCCCGGCGATGGTCTGCGTGGCATTGTTGGTCTTGCTCACGGAGATGTCCGCCACGCGCTCGATCTGGGTGACCACTGGCGTTTCCACTTCGTGGTCGTCCGGCGTCGGATCGGTCGCGCCCGGTTCGGCCACGACGAACGCACCATTGCTGATCGGCCCGATCCAGGCTGGGTCGATGCGCACGCTCAGCACGACGGTGAGCGTATCGCCGACGTGGAGGTCGGCCAGCACGTCCAGTTCCTCCGCATCCGAGCCGCTGGGATCGCAGACCGAATCCCCGCTTGCCGTGCACGTCCAGGCGACATCGAGGAATGCAGTGTGTTCGAGCAGGTCGCGCACGTGGATGCCCAGCGCATCCGAAGGCCCGGCATTGTTCACCGTGATGGTGTAATCGATGCGGCCGCCCGCCACGCCGGTTTCCGGGCCGGTCTTGGAGATGGAAAGGTCGGAGACCACATCGATGGGAAGGCTGACCGTGCTTTCGTTGTTGCCCAGATCCGGATCGCTGCCGTCGCTGGGCGCGGCGGTGGCGGTGTTGACCAGCACGCCGCGCGCGGACGGATGCACCGTGGCGGTGTAATCGACGGCGGCCCAGCCGGTGACGCCCAGATCCGCCTCGACCGGGAAGGTCGTGCCGTCGCCGGCGGTTTCCAGGCAACGGCTGATCGGCAGTTCGTCGAGCTGGGTCAGCGCCCCGTCGGTTCCGCCGGAGGCGAGGTAGAGATCGGCGGCAAGCGGCGCATAGCCCACCGCTTCGATCGGTGCGGCCACAGGCGCGGCCAGGGATTGGCGCAGTTCCAGTTCGCCATCGGCCCAGCGCCGCCAGTACATGTGAACCGTACCTGCGGCATCGGCCAGGTACAGGCGCGAACCGAAGGTATCCATCGCCAGCACCCGTCCGGCGGAGGCAGTGGGCAACGGCATGGTCGCAAGCAGGGAAACACTGCCGTTGGCGGAGCGGCTGAAGCGCGCCACGCCGTTGCTGCCCAATACGTAAAGCTGCGTATCGCCGGGCGTTGCGACGATGTCGTAGGCCCCGGCCAGCGCCGTCATCGCGCCGGCTCCGCTGCCGCGCAGCACGCCCTGATACCCAAGCTTGCCGGTGGCCGGATCGACCGCGAAGCGCGAAAGCGTCTGGCTCACCGTCGAGACCGCGTACAGGTGCGAACCATCCGCGGTGAGGTGCAGACGCCGCGCGCCGCGGATCACGTTGCTGTCCGGCTGGAACGTGCCCAGGCCATCCTGGATGCGCTCCACGAAGGTGAGCAGGCCGGTGGCCGGGTCGCGCCGGAACGTGGCGATGGCGCTGTTGTTGACCGCACTGGGCACGGCGGCGGTATAGACCAGGCGGCCATCGCCGGACACCAGCACGAAGGCCGCCCCTTGCAGGCCGGCGACACCGCCGCTGCCGGAGGTGAGCTTCTGCAGGAAGGTGAGGCCCGTATCCCCGATGGCGAACACGACGACGCTGTTGCTGGCTGCGCCGGTGACGTAGAGGTTGCGGCCATCCGGCGACACCGCCACATGCGAGGCGCCGGCCAGGCCCGCGACCGCCGACCCGCCGGCATCGTCGCCATCCACCAGGCGCCTCAGCGACAGCACCGAGCCATCGGGAGCCAGGGTCATGTCGATCAACGCGTTGCCCGCGCGCGAAACGCCGAACAGACGGGTTCCGTCCGGGCTCACGGCCAGCGCGACGAGATCGGCGATGCGCGGTTCGACCGATGCCGGCAGGCGCGAGAGTTGCTCCAGCGGCGGGTTGGCCGCGCAGCTCCACGCATCCGAACCGGGGACGAGGCCGCCGGGATTGGCCGGGAACAGCGGCACGGCATCGTCGATCAGCGCCACCAGCGCATCGGAGACGCCATGGTTTTCCACGTCGATGCGGAATTGCACCGGCAGGCCCGCAACCACGCGCGTGGCCGGGCTGGTCTTGACGATGGCCAGTTCGGGCTGCGGCGTGAGCGTATCCACGTCGCTGGCGCGGTTGTCGGAAATGTCCGCCTCGTAGGCCAGCACGCGCGGATCGACCCCGACCGCATAGACCAGGTTGCCGGTGGCGTTGGAGAAAATGCGCGCCTGCACGGTGAACTCGACCAGCCCGCCGGGCGCGATATCGACCTGCACCGTGCCCAGCGCGCCCTGCCCCGCCAGAGGGCAGCGCGAGCCGGTTTCGCGCGCGAACATGCCAACGCCATCCTGCCGCGCCGCGACGTAGAGATGGCGATCGTCCGGCGATGCCAGCAACGCCGTGGGCGTGGCCAGCGCGGCGGAAACGTCGGTGTCGTGGCTTTCCAGCAGGCGCGCGGTTTCCGGCAGCAGGCTGTAGAGCCGCAGGCCGCCTTCGATCGCCACGTACAGCCGCGCCTGATCGGCCACGAAGGCGAGCGCGACGGGCGCGGCATCCTGCGACAGCGTCTGCACCAGATCGAAGCCGGCGACGCCTTCCGCATCCGCATAGCGCAGTTCGCTGACCGCGTTGCCGCCGCCATCGGCCACGAACAGGCGCGGGCCTGCGACCAGCAGTGCGGTGGGCGACAGCAGCGAAACGGGCTGATCGACTTCGCCATCCTCGATGGTGATCGCATGGGCCAGCGCGCCATTGGCGACAGTACGGCGGAAGGCGGCGAGCGAGCGGTTGGCGGTGGCGATGGCGAACAGCGTCGTGCCGCTGGCGTCGAAGGCCAGCCGCGATACGCCGTTCAGGCCGTTGACGCCGTTCACGCCCTGCCGGATCACGCTGCCCTGGGTCAGAAGGCCGGTGCTGGCGTCGATCGAGAACACCGCGATGGCCATGTCCGAAGCGCCGCCCGCATACAGGTGTCGGCCATCGACCGAGATCGCCAGCGCCGCCGCGCCGCCGATGCCGTCGATGCCCAGTTCGCCATCGCGCACCTGTGCCTTCCAGGTCAGTTCGCCGGTGGCGGTGTCGCGCGCGAACACGGCCACCGCGTCCGAGGCGCGGCCTGCGACGTAAAGGAAGCGGCCATCGGGGCTGAGCGCCACGTCCGCCGCGCCTTCCAGACCACGCACGGTGAGCGCGCCCTGGGTATCGCCCTCGGCCCAGGCCGCGGTTTCGGTGAGCAGGCCGCTTTGCGCATTGCGCTCGAACAGCGCCACCACGCCCTTGCCCGCCGCGTTCGCGCCGACCGCGTAGTAATGCCGGCCGAGGCTGTCGGCCACCATCGCGCGCCAGATCGCCCCGCCCGCCGGAATCTGCCCGATGGCGGTCAGCAAACCGGCCTGCGGCGTGGCTTCGCAGGTCCAGCTCACCTCGTACAGCGCTGCGGGCAGTTCGTCGGAAACGCTGGCCGCGCCCGCGTAGCTCGGCCCGGCGTTGTGGGCCTGCACGAGATAGGTGACGTCGCCACCGGGAATCGCCGCGCTCATGCCGTCATCGACGACGATGGACAGATCCATGCGCGGGGACAGCACGGTATCGCCGTCGGTGGCGCTGTTGTCGCTGGTGTCCGGATCGAGCGCGGTCTGGCTGGAAACCGTAGCGGTGTTGGACAAGGTGCCTGCCGCGCTCGCGCCCACGCGCGCCGTGGCAGTGAATTGCACCCGGGTTCCGGCGGGCAGCCAGACCTGCTGGTCGATGTTGCCGTTGTACGTATCCGGACCGACGCCGCAATTGGCGCCATTGTCCAGCGCCACGCAGGTCCACTGCACCTGGTCGAAATCCGCCGGGAACACGTCTACCACGCGCGCCGCCGCCACATCGCTCGGTCCGGCGTTGCCGGCCACGATGAGGTAGGTGAGTTCGTCGCCCGGCGCGACCCCGCCCAGGCCATCGAACACGCTGTCGAGGTACACAGGCACGGCGTCGGAACCGGTGGTCTCGAACGCTGAGAGCGCACCGTCGGTGAAGGCCGTGGCGTAAAGATGGCGATGCTCCGCGCCCGCCGTGCCGACCGGCAGCAGATCGGACACGCCCGCCAGCCCGCCGACCACCGGATATTCGGTGCCCGGCTCGACCGGGTCGCCGGCTCGGACGACACCGGCCAGCGTGGCCTGGCCGGTGCCCGGATCGAGGCCGAACGCAACGATGGCGTTGGCCGCGGCCGCAGCGACGTGCAGGGTGAGGCCGTCGAGCGAGAGCCGCAGGCGCGAGGCGCCGACCAGTTCCGCCTGCGAGGTGCGCGAAACGAAGCTCAGGTGGCCATTGGAGGCGTTGCGCTGGAACTGCACCAGGGTGCCAGCTTCCGCGCCGAGCACGTACAGGAATTCGCCGCTGGCGGAGAACGCCAGCGAGCGCACCTCGTCCAGGCCCAGCACGCCGCCGGCGCCATTGGCGTAGCTGGCGACGAAGGTGAGCTTGCCGTAGTTGGCGCTGCCCGGATTGGTGTTGCGTGCGAACACCGCGACGCTGTCCCCGCCCGCGCCGAGCGCGTAGAGGTGCTTGCCGTCCGGCGACACCGCCAGCGCCACCGGCTCGGCAATGCCCGAAACGCCATCGACCGCGTTCTGCACTGAAGCGACGAAGCTGAGCTTGCCGTAATCGGCCGAGGCGGGCGCGGCATCGCGCCGGAACGCCGCGATGGCGTTGGAATAGCGGCCCACCGCATACAGGTGCGCGCCATCGGGCGAGAGCGCCAGCGCCAGCGCGCCGGAGAGGCCGGTGACGCCGAGCACACCGTTCTGTTCGATGTCCAGCGGCGCCAGGCGTCCGTTCAGCGCGTTGCGCGCGAACGCGACCACAGTGTTGTCCACCGGGCTTGCGGCATAGACCTGCGCGGCATCGCCGGAGGCCAGGATGTCCGCGACCCCGGCCAGGCCCGCGACGCCATCCACGCCGCTGCGCAGCACCTGGCGGAACGCCAGGCCGGCGCGCTGCGCCGATTCGGGCGAGAGCGGATCCGGGTCGATGCGGCCGAACACGCCGATGGCGTTGTCCCGGGTCGCCGCCACATAGACGCCATCGCCCGCGCCGGTGAGCGCGGCGGCGCCGGAAAGACCATCGTATTCGGCCCGGCCATCGTCCTTGGTGATCCACAGGTTGGCCGAACTGCTGGGCTGGTCGGTATCGGTGGCGCTGCCGCTGCAACTGGTGCCGCTCGCGCACTGGCCGCCGTAGGACGTCCAGCCTACTTCCGCGGTATTGGTCAGGACGCTGCCCGGCGGCAGGTCGCTGGAAACCAGCGCGTGGATCGTGAACTCGACTTCCCCACCCACGGCGATGTTCACGCCGAGGCCGTCGATCGGGCCGGTGCCGCTGGGCGGGCACCAGGAATCGGCCTGCCGGTCGAACTGCACGACGGCCTCGCTCAGCGTGCCGGCGACATAGAGCTGGCCGAGCGCTGCGTCGAACGCAAGGCCAGTCGCGCCGGACAGGCCGCTCACGCCGGAGCTGGCGTCGTTGCGCGCGCCCAGATACGAGAGCGCGCCCGTGGCCGGATGGATCGAGAACCACGCCACCGCTCCGGAAGCCTGCGAGCTGACATAAAGGTGCTGGCCGTCCGGCGTCACCAGCGCGCGGCGCGGGTTGGAGAGCGCCGAGGCGCCGGCCTGCGCCTGGCCGAGGGAGGAGGCCAGGGTCAGCTTGCCGAGGTTGCCCGTGCCCTGCGCCGGATCGGTTTCGCGCTTGAGCACCACGAGGCGGTTGGCGGTGGAGGCGGTGAGGTAGAGGAACTTGCCGGCCTGGTCGAAGCTGCCGGAGGAAACTCCATCCAGCGCCACGCCGAGCTGCGCGCCGGTGTAGCTGGCGCGGAACAGAAGGCTGGCGTCGGCGCCGATGTCGAAGAAGGCGATGCTGGCCGAACTGCCCGAGAACGCATAGAGGTGCGCCTGGTCGGGGCTGGCGACGAGGTATTCGACATCGCCCACGCCGCTGACGCCGTCCGTGCCGTTCACCGCGCTGCCGGCGTGCTGCAATGCGCCCGCCTGGAAGCGGAACGCGGCGATGGCGTGATCGTTCGCGCCCGCCACGAACACCCGATCCATGCCGGGCGTGGCGGACGGCAGCGCGATCACGTGCAGGGCCTGATCCAGGCCCACGATGCCCGCGCCCTGTGCGGTATCCAGCAGGCTCGCCACGAGCGTGCCATTGCCGGCCAGGCTCAGGCCGAACACGCTCAGGCTGTCGGAATTGCGGCTGGCCACGTACAGGCGCTGCCCGTCCTGGCTCACGGCCAGGCCGCGCGCGCCCGCCAGATGCGCGGTCTTGCCGCCGAGCACCTGCCCATCGACGATCTTCGACTCGAAACTCAGCGCGCCGGTGAAGGCATCGCGCTTGAAGAACACCACGGCATTGTCGATGACGCTGGCCGCGACCAGGTGCGTGCTGCCGATCAGGGCCAGCCCGCTGACGCCCGCCAGGCCCGATACGCCGGCATCGCCGTTGCCGATCGCGGCGAGGAAATCCAGCGCGCCCGAACTGGAGGCGGCGCACGTCCACGCGATGCTGCTCTGTTCGAACGGGGAATCGGCGCAATCGCCCGGCGCGGTGCATCCCATCAGGTCGCTGACTGCCGCCAGTTGCGGGTCGTCGATGCCGGTCACGTTGCCCGGCCCGTCGTTGCGCACCGTCACCTTGTAGGTCACCGGCGTGCCGGGAATGACGCTGGTCTGGTTGTTGGTCTTGGAGATGGCCAGGCTGGCCGAGGTGCGCAGCTGGGTTTCGTCGGTGCAGGAGGAGTTGTTCTCGCACACGTCGGTTCCCGCGGTTTCGTTGCCGCCCGCCGCCGGACGGATCACCTGCGCGGTATTGACCAGTGTGCCGCTGGCCCCGGTGCGGATGCGCGATTGCACCGCATAGCTCACCGCGCCGCCGGCGCGGATGCGCACCACGTCGTCGATGTCGCCGCTGCCCACCGCACTGCACGCGGAGGCGCTGCCGACCGAGAACGAGGCGATGGCATCCGAATCGAAGCCCGCCACGTAGATGTTGTCCCCGCTCGCCGCGACCGCGTAGGGGCTGGTGAGGCCGCGCACGCCATCGACCTGGTCGGTGCGGGTTTCCAGCGCTTCGAGCAGGCCGTAATTGGAGTTGCCGGGGTTGCCGTAGCGGGTGAAGGCGACCAGGCTGTTGCTGGATTCGGCCACCACATAGACCTGCTCGCCGCTCGGGGACACCGCGACGTCGCGCGGCCAGAGCATGGCGGGAACGCCGCCGATGCGGCGCACCGTGCCGAAGGCCGGGCTGGTCGGATCGGCCACGCGCGCCAGTACGTGCAGGGTGCCGCTGGTCTGGGCCACCACATAGACGTGCGCATTGTCCGGCGACAGCGACAGCGCCATCGGACGCTGGCTCGTGCCCAGCGACAACGCCTGCCGGAACGCCAGCGCGCCGCTGGCGGCATCGCGGTCGAACACGACCGTGGTGTTGGCCGTGGACGCCACGCCGATCAGCTGCGTGCCGTCGGATGTCACGGCCAAGTCACGGATCCCGCTGAGGCCGGTGACGCCATTGCCGCCCTGGATGGATTCCACGAAGCTCCAGATCTCGCCGTTGCGGTGGAAGCGCGCGATGGAGCCGCCATAGGAACCGG
The DNA here is from genome assembly GCA_964536455.1 of uncultured Aquimonas sp. Classification (GTDB taxonomy): domain Bacteria; phylum Pseudomonadota; class Gammaproteobacteria; order Xanthomonadales; family Xanthomonadaceae; genus Denitratimonas. Next base: position 10,817 of record CAZHXV010000006.1, on the reverse strand, counting down.
CGACGTACAGATCCGCCGAACCCGGCGCGATCGCCAGGCCATGCGCGCCGAGCAGGCCGCTCACACCGCCCGCGCCTTGGACGAACTTGCGGACGAAGGTGAGCTCGCCATAGTCCGGGCTGGCGTCGTCGGTATCGCGCGAGAACACGGCCAGGGTGTCGTTGTCGAGGCTGGTGACGAACAGCCACGCGCCATCGGGGCTGAGCGCCACGCGCTCGGGCCGGGCGATGCCATCCACGCCATCCTCGCCATTGCGCCAGGCGCGGCGGAACACCAGGTGTTCTCCCTCGGGCACGATGTTGGAGCCGCGTGCGACGTGGCGGTCGAACCGCAGCACGCTGCCATCCTGCAAGCTCACCGCATAGACGTGATCCCCGCCAGGAGCCACGGCCACGTCGGCGGGCGCGATCAGGTTCTCGATGGGCTGGGCCGGCAGCGTCGCCACGCGGGCGTCGTGCTCGATGAAGCCCAGCACCGGATCGGGCGCGCGCCGCGTCAGGATCACCAGCGGCCCGGCGGCGATGTTGGCGTCCTGCACCGAGGCCAGGAAGACGTGGCGGTTGTCGGCGCTGACCGCCAGCGCGATGGGTCTATCGATCAGCGTGGCGTCCTCGCTCGGAGCGCCCCGCGCCAGCACCTGCTCGAACCCGCCGCTCAGCGAACCGCTGTACGGGCTGCGGCGCAGGCTGAAGACCCGGCTGTCGCTGCCATCCGCCGCCGCGCCCGGATTGACGCCGATGAGGTGCTCGCCATCGGGCGAAAGCGCGATGCGCGTGGCGTTGCCGAGCACCGCCGGCGCGGTGCCGGCGTTGGCGTTGTCCGGATAGGTGGCGACCGCTTCCAGCACCCCGTTCTGCACCTCGTTCTGCACCCGCAGATACCCCACGCGCGGCGCGGTTCCGCCGTTGCGCGCCAGCACATAGACGTCCGTGCCGTTGGCGGCGAGCGCGATGTCCTGGAATTGCTGGTAGCCGGTCTGCGCCGTGGCTCCGAACACGGTCGCGCTGGCCGGGACGAGCCGGCCCGCATTGGCCCCGGCGCTGGCGGGCTGGATCGGAAAGCGCGTCACTTTCGAGGAACTGGTGGAGGCCACGAACAGATGCGTCGTACCGGCCAGCGCCAGCGGCCCGGCGTTATCCGGCACGTTGTCGGCCTCGGTATAGGTCGCAAGATGCGTGGCCTGCAACGAGGACGCATCGAGCTTGAACGCGGCCACGCGCCCGGTGCCTCCGGTCAGGCCCGAGACATAGGCGTGCGTGGCCGACACCACCAGCCTGCGCGGCGTGCCGACGATACCGCTCAAGGACAGCTTGCCGCCGAAGGAAAGCTGGCCGAAGGCCGGGTCGAGCCGGTTGGAGACGCGGTTGAACAGCAGCAGGTCGGTCGCGCTCAGCACGTACAGCGCGCGGCCATCGGCGGACAGCGCCAGATCGACCGGCTCGAGCAACCCGTCGACGGCGGAACCGGAATCCTGCGGGTCGTCCACGCCTTGGATTTCCCTGTCGATGGGATCCTTCCCGACTTCGCCATACCCCAGGCCCGGCACCGGATTGCGCAGGAAGGCATAGACCGCGCCGTGCGTGGTGGTGGCGGGCAAGGCATCGGGAAGGCGGCCCAGCACATAGACATGGCTGCCATCGGCGGAGGCCGCGACTGCATGGCCGGGCAACGGCGGGGAGCCTGCGGTCGGCGGATTTTCCGATGCACCCAGGCGGGTGAGCGTGAGATCGCCCGGCACCGGGGAATCGGCGGAACAGGTCCAGGTCACGTCCTGCAATGCGGACGGCATCAGGTCGAGCACCTGCACGTCGCGGGCGTCGTCCGGGCCGTGGTTGACGATGGTGATGTCATAGCGGTGCGGCGTGCCGGGGAAGGCCTGATCCAAACCATCGGTCTTGGTCACCTGCAGATCGACATTGGCCCACAGGTAGGAAGTGACGCTGGCGTTGCGCGGCGCGGCGGTGCCCGTGCCCGCGACGGCCGCGACGCTGGCGGCGTTGACCAGAACGCCGTTCGTGGGGAGATCGTTGTGGAGCACCGGCACGGTGACGACGTAGCTCAGCGTTCCGCCCGGCACCAGGCCGTCTTCGAGATCGCCCATGAGCGCGCCGACGCCACTGGCCGCATCGCACCGGGTCTGGCCGCTGTCGTGCTGCGCCGCCAATGTGGCGGTGCAGGCCCAGGTCGCGGCGGACCAGGCCAGCTCTTCGCTGGCGCCGCCGGCGGGATCGGGATCGGTCAGCGCTACCTGTACGTAGCTCGGCCCGGCGTTGCCGATCTGGATTTCGTACCTGGCGGAATAGTCGCCGTTGGCGTCGGGCCCGTCGATGGTGGCGCGCTTGAGCAACTGGAGCGTGGCGGCGGATTGCATCTGGGTGTCTTCGTCGCTGCCCTGATACTCCGCGCCCGGCGCATCGGCGCGCGTGGCTTCCGCCTCGAAATCGACGAGCGATTCGTGCGGCGAGCGCGGATCGATCAGGCCGGTCACGGTGTATTCCACCCGTCCGCCTGCCGGGATGGAAACCACGCCGTCGCGCTGCAATGCCAGCCCCACCACCGCCGGCGTGGCCGAGGTCGTGCCGCACTGGCCGGTGCCGGTATCGCAGCATGCGCCGCCATAGGCGCGGCACTGCCAGCTCGCGCCATCGGAGACGAAGCCCGGCGCGCTGCCGTCGAAGACCGGGAAAGCGCTGTGCACCGATACCGCATCGGCATTGAGTTGGCCGGTGTTGGCAACCGTGATTTTCCAGGCGTGCGCCTCGCCCGGCGTCGCGGTGTTGTCCCCGATGTCGGCCACGCTCACCGCCAGCGCGCGCTGCGGCTGGCCGATCGCGATGACCGAAACCGAATCGCTCAGGACGCTGCCCGTGCCCGCTTCGATGGCCTTGCAGTTCGGCGCGTTGCCGGTGTTGCAGGCGCGCATCGCCACGCTGGCAGTGTTTCCGATCGTGCCCGGCTCGGGCGCGGAGACGCGCGTTTGCAGGCGGCTTGCGGTGCCCGCCTTCAGGCGCAGCGGCTGGTTGCTCACGTCGCCCGAACCGGAGACGGGGGTCACGCCGCAGGTTTCGGGCGTGTAGGTGGCGGGCACCGGGCCAGTATGGCTCAGGGTGCTGGGGCACAGCCGCCAGCACGGCAGATCGCCGCTGACGTTGCAGCCGGGCCAGGACACGCCCTTGAGGGCGGCATTGTCGAAGTCGTCGCCGATCAGCAGCAGCGGCCAGTTCGCCTCCGTCTCGCCGCCCGGGATGTTGCCTGCGTCGCTCGGGCCTTCGTTGGCGACGGTGATGAGGTAATCGAACGCGGTGTTGATCAGGATCTGGTTGTTCCCGCCCGCTTCCGCGATCGACGTGGTCTTGTCCACCGTCACCTTGGCGATGCGCCTGATGGAGCGGGTATCCGAATCGGTGTCGTTGTCGTCGTTGTCGTCCGGCGCTGCCGCAGGCGCGTCGATGTGGCCCCTGACGCCGAGCGCGGCGGTCAATTCGCCCGAGAGGTGGGTCAGGGTCACGTCGAAGACCAGTTTCGCCCCGGCCCCGATGGTGACGCTCTGGTCGTTCAGACCAGCACTGCCCGACGGCGCCGGGCAGGAGGTACTTCCGCTGCTGGTTCCGCCGGTGGTGCAGGCCCAGGCGATGCTGGTGTTGGCTGGGGTGACGAAGGCGCTGCCGTTCCAGATGCCCAGATCCAGCAGCGCGCCCGAAACATGCCCGGCGCCGAGGTTGCTCACCTCGACCCGCCAGGCGGATTTGCAGCCTGGCACGTAATTGTTGTACTGGGCAGTGCCGGTCGGGCACAGGCTGTTGGGCTGCGTCCCGGCGTCAAGATTGGCGACGGCGACGCTCAGATTGGTCGGCGATCTCAGCGTGATCTCATCTTCTTTGGTGCCGGCGGTGGCTTTGAGGGTCATTTCCCCGGTCGCGTTGCCCGGCGCGGCCAGCGTCACTTTGATGGTGAGCGTGCCGTTCGTGCCCACGGAAGCCCCGGTGTAGAGCGATGTGCCGGTGCCGGCTGTGCCGCAGGCCGTGCCTGCACCCGATGACGTGCACGATTTGCCGGCGATCCAGTTCGATGCCGTTCCGGAAATGGCGATCGCAAGCCCGGCGACGGGATCGCTGCTGGCGCCTGCGTTGGTCACCTCGAACTCATAGACGGCGCTCTGGCCGGGCGCGTAATCCGCCGGGCTGGGCGTGGTGAAGTCCAGGGCTAGGTTGGTCGCCGCCAGCGCGGGCGCGCCCAGGCACAGCAACAGCCACCCACCCAGACGGGCAGCCCATCCGACAAGCGGCGCACGCCGCGAAGCGATTCCGGTCACGAGCTTGTCCCCTTGTTCCCCGTGTATGTCGTCGATGACGGCATGTCTCATTGAAATATTCCCCAGGTCATCCTGCCCGCGAACCGCGAGTTGGCCGCCGGCACATCCCTGTGCCGGCGAACCAGGCCGGACGCGCTCTCGGTTTCGCGTCCGACCGTCGCGGCGCGCCGACCCGCGCGCCCCTACCCCACCTGCGCCCTGCCCGCCCGCTTCTGACGGTTTCCCGTCGTTCATCTTCTAGACAAGCGCGCGAAAAAGGCAAAACCCGTCACAAAAACTACCAGCGGCAGTTTTCGGCCGACAAACGGTAAATTCAGCCTCCTGTTCGCCTGGTTCCCGTTCGGGTTGCAGCCTTCCACCCTTGAAATCCCCTGCGCGGCCCGCCAGCTTGATGCGATGAATACATCCGCCAGCACCCCCAATCCGCTGCTCGCCGATGGCGAGCTTCCCGCCTTCTCGAAGATCGACGCCACGCAGGTTCAGCCCGCCATCGACGCGGTGCTGGCCGAGTACCGCGCCCTGGTCGCAGCGCTCACCGCCGATGCCAGCGCGCGCAGCTACGACACGCTGATGGGCCCGATGGAAGCGCTGGACGAACGCCTCAACCGCGCCTTCTCACCGGTTTCGCACCTGCACGGCGTCAAGGATTCCCCGGAACTGCGCGCCGCCTACGAGGAGGCCATCGAAAAACTGACCGAGCATTCCACCGAATTGGGCCAGAACCGCGATCTGTACGAAGCGGTGAAGGCGCTGCGCGAATCGCCGCAATTCGAACATCTGGATCGAGCACGCCGCACCGTGGTCGAAGACAGCCTGCGCGGCTTCCGGCTTTCCGGCGTGGCGCTGGAACCCCCGGCGCGCGAGCGCTTTGCGGACATCCAGAACGAACTGGCGCGCCTGACCACGCAGTTCGGCAGTGCCGTGCTGGACGCCACCGACGCCTTCACGCGCGAGGTGGGAGAAGCCGAACTTTCCGGCCTGCCCGATTCGGCCCGCGCCATGCTGGCCCGCGCCGCGCAGGACAAGGGCGCACAGGGTTTCCTTGCCACCCTGAAAGGCCCGGTGGTCACCGCGATCCTGAGCTACGCCGATTCGCGCGAACTGCGCGCGGAGATTTACCTGGCGTACCACACCCGCGCCTCCGAACATGGCCCGTACGCCGGGCAGTTCGACAACTCCGACCGCATCGAACAGATCCTCGCGCTGCGGCACGAGGCCGCGCGCCTGCTCGATTACGAAAGCCACGCTCACGTCTCGCTCGCCGACAAGATGGCCGCAACGCCTGAGCGCGTACTCGGCTTCCTGCGCGATCTGGCGGCCCGCGCCAAACCCGTGGCCGAACGCGAACTGGCCGAACTTTCCGCCTTCGCCCGCGAGCATCTGGGCATCGAAACCCTCGAACCCTGGGATGTGGCCTACGCCAGCGAAAAACTGCGCCAGCGGCGTTTTTCCTTCAGCGCCGAGGACGTAAAGCCCTACCTGCCGCTGGACGCCGCGCTCGCCGGCCTTTTCGATGTGGCGCAGCGCGTGTTCGGCGTGCGCATCACAGAAAGAAAAGGCATCGATGTCTGGCACGAGGACGCGCGCTATTTCGACGTGCTGGACGAGGGCGGCGGCCTGCGCGCTGGCTTCTACGTCGATCTTTACACCCGCCCCGGCAAGAAGGGCGGCGCGTGGATGGACGTGTGCCGCAACCGCTACGGCGGGCGCGTGCCGGTGGCGTATCTGGTCTGCAACTTCGCCCCGCCCGCTGGCGAACTGCCGGCGCTGCTCACCCACGACGACGCGGTGACCCTGTTCCACGAATTCGGCCACGGCCTGCACCACATGCTCACCGAGATCGACGCGCCCGCCGTGGGCGGCATCGGCGGCGTGGAATGGGACGCGGTGGAACTGCCGAGCCAGTTCATGGAGAACTACGTATGGGAACGCGCCGCGCTCGACCTGTTCGCGCGCCACCACCGAACCCGCGAAGCCCTGCCGCAGGCGCTGCTGGACAAGATGCTCGAAGCCCGCGATTTCCAGGCCGGCCTGTTCCTGGTGCGGCAACTGGAATTCGCCCTGTTCGATTTCCGCCTGCACCTGGAATACGACCCCTCGCGCGGCGCACGCACGCTGGAGCTCCTGGAATCGGTGCGCGATGAAGTGGCCGCGATCCGCCCGCCGCACTGGCATCGCTCATCTCATTCCTTCTCGCACATCTTCGCCGGCGGCTACGACGCGGGTTACTACAGTTACCTGTGGGCCGAAGTGCTCTCCGCCGATGCGTTTTCCGCGTTCGAGGAAGCCGGCATCTTCGACCCCGCCACCGGACAGCGCTACCGCCGCGAAATCCTCGCCGTCGGCGGCTCGCGCCCGGCGCTGGAAAGCTTCGTCGCCTTCCGCGGGCGCGAACCCGATCCGGCGGCGTTGCTCAGGAGTTACGGCCTGGCGGCTTGACCGGGGCGCTACGACCGCGAGCGTCCGGATCGCGCCGCGAATTGCCCCCCGTCCCCCGCGGGTCGATAATCCTCAGGCTTAGGGCTTACATCCGCATTTCCCGCATCCATTCCCCATCCACTGCCGGAGTCCACCATGTCCGACGTCGTCATTGCAGGTGCCAAGCGCACCCCCATCGGTTCCTTCCTCGGCCAGTTCACCGGTGTGCCGACGCCCACGCTCGGCGCGGCGGCGATCAAGGCGGCGCTCGAACACGCCAATCTCCCTGCCGATGCGGTGGAGGAAGCCTTCATCGGCTGCGTGCTGCCCGCCGGCCTCGGCCAGGCACCGGCGCGTCAGGCCGCGCTTGCAGCGGGCCTGCCCACGTCGGTGGGTTGCGTCACGGTGAACAAGGTCTGCGGCTCGGGGATGCGCACGGTGATGATGGCGGCGGATGCCATCAAGGCCGGTTCGGCCAGCATCGTGGTGGCCGGCGGCATGGAATCCATGACCAACGCGCCGCATGTGCTGAACGGTTCGCGCACCGGCATCCGCTACGGTGCGGGCGAACTGATCGACCACATGGCCTGGGACGGCCTCACCAACCCCTACGACAAGCAGGCGATGGGCGTGTTCGCCGATGCCACGGCGGAAAAAGTCGGCTTCTCGCGCGAGGATCAGGACGCCTACGCCGCCGAATCCGCGCGCCGCGCACTGGCTGCGCAGCAGTCCGGCGCGTTCGATGCGGAGATCGTTCCGGTCACGGTGGCCGGCCGCAAGGGCGATACCACGTTCAGCGCCGACGAAGCGCCCGCCAAGGTCAGCATCGACAAGATTCCCACGCTCCGGCCCGCCTTCACCAAGACCGGCACCGTCACCGCCGCCAGCTCCTCCAGCATTTCCGACGGCGCCGCGGCCGTCGTGCTGATGAGCGGCGAAGCCGCCGCCGCGCGCGGCGTGAAGCCGCTGGCGAAAGTGGTCGCGCACGCCACCCACGCGCAGGAGCCCCAGTGGTTCACCACCGCGCCGGTGGCCGCCATCGAAAAGGTGCTGGACAAGGCCGGCTGGAGCATCGACGAGGTGGATCTGTTCGAGATCAACGAAGCCTTCGCCTGCGTGGCAATGGCCCCGATCAAGCAGCTTGGCATCCCGCACGCCAAGGTGAACGTGAACGGCGGCGCCTGCGCGCTCGGCCACCCGATCGGTGCTTCCGGCACGCGCCTAATCGTGACCCTGCTGCACGCCCTGATGGCGCGCGGCGGCAAGCGCGGCGTGGCCTCGCTGTGCATCGGCGGCGGCGAAGCCACGGCCATCGCCATCGAACTGGCGTGAACCACCCAACCCCGCGCGCTTGACAGCGATGCTGCGACGCGGAAGATGACCGGCCCGGCAGCCACAGGCTCAGGGCCGGTTCGTTTTTCAATTCCCCTGGAGGATTCAGCGATGTCGAACACCACCGCCACGATGGCGAAAACCCTGTTGTCCGCCGCCCTCGTGCTGGCTCTTGGCGCATGTTCGGACGAGACGCAGCAGAATGCCGAACAGAAAGCCCAGCAGGCCGCCGAGGCCACCAAGCAGACCGCTGCCGACGTGAAGCAGGCCGCCAAGGAAACCGCCGCCGCCGCTTCCGAAGCCGTCTCCAACGCTGCGGACGCCACCAAGGAAGCCGCTGCGGATGCCGCCGACGCGACGTCCAACGCACTCGACGCCGCCAAGGAAGCCGCCGGCGATGCGGTCGATGCGACCAAGGAAGCCGCTTCCAATGCCGTCGATGCCGCCAAGGAAAAGGCGGCGGATGCAGTGGACGCCACCAAAAAACTGGCCACCGATGCCAAGGACGCCACCAAGGAAAAAGCCGCCGAACTGGTCGATCAGGGCAAGGAAGCGATCGACACCGCAGCCAAGAAGGTGGACGAGGCCGTCGTCACCGACAAGGAAAAGAAGGGCGATTGATCCTCCTTCATTTCACTCGATTCCTTCTCCCCGCCACGGCGGGGAGAAGGTACCCAGGAAGGCAATGAGGGGCATCGGACTTCCTACCTCCCCCCGCGCAGCACCGACAGCAACACCCAAATGCCTCCCAGTGCCGCGCCGATGAAGCCGAGCACGCCGAAGATCGAAATCGTGGAGAGGTTCATCGGCCCCTTGATGTTCATCACGATGGCCGAACCGATGATGAGCGCCGAAGTCACCATGCCGATGGTCAACCGGCTCACCGCGCGGTCGAGCTGATCGCCGAAGCGCTTCAGCGAAGTCACCTCGATCTGCACCTGCAAATGCCCGCGCCGGGCCGCGCGCAGGATCTGGCGCAGGTCGCGCGGCAGGCCCGCGACCAGATCGAGCGAACTGGCCACCAGCCGCCAGCCGCGCCGCGCCATCGCCTTGGGCGAGTGCATTTCCAGCAGCGCCTTTTCCAGGTACGGCGCGGCTTCGGCGGCCATGTCGAACTCCGGATCCAGTTCCCGGCCCATGCCTTCCAGCGTCACGAAGGCTTTCAGCATCAGCGAAAGATCGGGTGGCAGGGTCAGGCCGTTGCCGCGCAACACCGCGATCATGTCCGCCAGCATCCGCCCCAGGCCCAACTGCTTCAGCGGCACGCCGCGATACAGATCGAGGAAACCTTCGATTTCCCCGGCCAGCGCGGATTCGTCCACGTCGGCCTGGCCGCTCCACTCCAGCAGCACGTCCACTACTTCGTGCACCTGCCCCATGGCCAGCCCATGCAGCAGCCGCGCCACCTCGTAGCGGCGCTCGCCGGTGAGCCGCCCGACCATGCCGAAATCGATCAGGCCGATGCGATTGCCCGGCAGGTAGAACACGTTGCCCGGATGCGGATCGGCGTGGAAGAACCCATCCTCCAGCACCATCTTCAATATCGTCGCGGCACCGATGCGCGCCAACTCGCGCCGATCCAGGCCCGCCGCATCCACAGCGGCCAGATCGCGACCGGGAATGCCGTGGATCCGATCCTGCACATTGAGCCGCTCGCATACCCATTCCCAATGCACGCGCGGCACCAGGATTTCCGGGCGAGCCTCGAAATTGCGCGCGATGCGCTCGGCATGGCGGCATTCGGCGGCGAAATCCAGCTCGCGCAGCAGCGACACCTCGAATTGCCGCACCACCTCGCGCGGGCGATAGCGTTTCAGATCCGGCATCTCGCTTTCCACCGCTTCCGCCAGCCGCGCCAGCAGCCGCAGATCGGCCTCGATCGGCGTGCGGATGCCGGGGCGGCGCACCTTCAACACCACCGGCGTGCCATCGGCCAGTTCCGCCCGGTACGCCTGCGCCAGCGACGCCGCCGCAAGCGGTTCGGTGCGCAGGTTGCGGAACACGTCCTCCGGCGGCTTGCCCAGGTCTTCGATCAACTGTTCGCGAATCTGCGGAAACGGCGCGGCCGGCACCGCATTCTGCAAGCGCGAAAACTCCGCGATCCATTCCGGGGAAAACAGATCGACGCGCGTGGCCAGCACCTGCCCCAGCTTCACGAAGGTCGGCCCGAGATCCTCCATCGCGCGCCGTACCCGCGCTGGCGGGGAAAGCTCCAGCAACTCCTGCGCCGCCTGCCAATGCAGCACTCGCCCGGCGCGTTCCAGCACCCGCACCAGGCCCAGCCTTTGGGCCACGTCGCCGAAACCGTAACGGATCAGCACCGAAGCGATTTCCTGGATGCGCCCCAGATCGCGCACCGCGCCAAGGGCTTCCCACAACATCATCATCGCGCCTCCGGTTGGATGCGGGCAGCTTAACCCGGCGCTTGCCGGCACAGCAGATCGGCGCCTGCCAGCCGTCAGGTCGCGCCAGGCAGAGGCGTGATCCAGGGCAGCCGGTTCGGACACGTACCGGACTGGCGACGCCGGGAAAATGCGGGAATGAATTTTCCCGGCAGCCTGCCGGAGAAGCCACGCAGCGGCGCAGCCGCTAGAATTGCCTACTTCCCCTTTCCCTTCGCGCCTTCCGGCGCGCCTTCCCATGTCCGACGTTTCCATGCAGGCGCGCCGTCGCCGCACCTTCGCCATCATTTCCCACCCTGACGCCGGCAAGACCACGCTCACGGAAAAGCTGCTGTTGTTCGGCGGCGCGATCC
>CAZHXV010000005.1:4563-34591 GCA_964536455.1 uncultured Aquimonas sp. | reverse complement strand
CGAAAGCAGTGCGCCTTCGCGGGAGCGACGGGAGTTATTCAGCGCTTCCCTGCGAAGGCAATCCCATCACATCGGGCGCTTGATCTCGAACGGCGTGTCGTAGTCGAAATCCACGGTGCTGCGGTTCTTCTTCTCGCTGGACACCACCTGCACCGGCAGGCCGCTGGCCTTGCACACGGCCAGTTCCACGTCGGCTTCGCTGCGCATCCCCATTGCCTTGCCATCGACACGGTAGGCGTAGAGCGCGGAATCGCAGCCGGCGACGTTGCGGCTGCCGATTTCGCGCACTTCCTGCACCATGTCCACGCCGTTCTTGTAGGCGTCCATGCTCACGTTCTTCACCATCTGGCTCATGTCCATCGGCAACTGCATCCACTGCGCGCCCATCTTCATGTAGGCGGCGCCGGGCAGCACGATGGTTTCGTTTTCATCCACGATGATGTGGAAGCGGTCGGGCAATTGCACCCGCACCGTGCTGCGCTGTTGCTTGCCGCGGGATTCGCCCGTCATGGTGGCGATGTAGCGACCCTTGGCATAGGCCTTCTCGTAGGCCGCGAGCACGTCGCCCTTGGCGTCCGCGTGCGCCTGGGTGGCGGCGAGCATCAGTGCCGGCAACGCCAGCCAATACGATTTCTTCATGTCGGAGCTCCTTGTGGATGGGTCGCCAGGATCGCGCAATCGGGGGCGACGGAACGAGGATACGAAGCGCGGCGCGCAAAGCGGACATCGGGTTCCGCGTATTCGTTCAGACGCTCCGGTAGGTGACCACCAGCACGTCGCGGCAGGCCGGCTGCGCCGGATCCAGCGGCTCCACCGCAGTCACGCCGTGGAATACGCGCGCATCCTCCACGATGGCCGCATCGAAGGGCGCGGTGAGCGTGAAGCTGCCCAACGGCGCGCCATCCAGGGCCAGGATCGAGGTGGTGCCTTCGCGGATGTTGTGGCGGCCTACCAGCAGCACCAGCACGAAATCCACACCGTCGCGGTGCATGCCCTCGGGCGTGGGCTGGCCCGGCGCATCGGGCGCGGCCTCGATCCGAAACTGGTGCACCTCGATCCGCCACGCCTGGGCCTGCGGCGCCAGGTCGTCGCACAGCTCCCGGCCCCAGCGCAGGATCGTGGACAGGCTCTGGCCACTGGCCGCCGCATCCGTCACGGGCTCGAACCAGCGCGCGATACCGCCGTTCAACGGGTTGTAGTCGCGGCTCTGCCAATGCGGCTGGTGCGGCTGGCGCACGGGTTCGGCGCCGCGCCCGGCCTGGAACACGGCATGGCGACGGCGGCGGTAGTGGCCACCATCGCCCATGTGGGCATCCAGGCGCAGATCGCCCCAGCTTCGCGCGAAGGCATCCCAATCGCCCAGTGCGCCGGCGCGCTCCAGCCACGGGCGCATCGCCGAGCCCACGACAAAGGCGAAGCCCTGCGCCTGCAAGGTGGCTTCCAGATCGCCGGGGACGATCTTCGGCACGGCAGGCATGGACGGATCACTCGCCTGGCGGACGCTTGAACGGTTGCGCCCTGGCGGCGATCAGCCGCACGCTGCGTTCGGCCAGTTCCGCGTGGGCCTCATCCAGGTTCGAGACGACGAACACCAGAAGGCCGCCTTCGATCACGCGCGCGGCGTAGTAGCTGATCGGCGCGGCGGAGCCTTCCTCGCCGTTGCGCCAGGTTGCGATGCCCGATTCCCTGTCCCAGGCCGCGGCGATGGGCGCCTCGGCATTGCGCGGTTCGGCCTTGGCGGCGATGCGCACCACGAAGGCGGCCTGGGCCTCGGGCGTATCCTCGCCGAAGGCGACGCTGGGCGGGTTGAAGCGTTCGGCCTGCGGCAGGAAGCGCACCTGCACGAACCACGCATCCTCGCGGCCCAGGTCCACGCTCTGGTGCACGATCCACCCCATCGCATGGTTGTCGTAAGGCACGCCGTGCAGGCGCGCCAGCCGGATCAGCCATTGCCGCGCCAGCAAGCGGAATTGCGAAGGCAGTTTCAGCCGCGCCGGCGCGGGGGCGAGATCGACCGTGCCCACGCGCCAGGAAAGCGCCGTGGCCGCCTGCGCCAGCTCGATGCGGTGCTGCGCCTCCTGCTCGGCAAGCTCGGCCTCCGGCGGCAGCGACACGGCCACGTGCGTGGATTCGGGGTTGGCGACGGCGGCTTCCGCGCGCGGTGCGGGGTTCGCGGCGGGGCGGGAAACGGGGGCCTCGATCGTTCCAGCGGAATATGCCTCGTCCTCGTCCCCATGAGCCTCGGCGCGGGCGCGTTCGAGCTGATCGGCCAGCACCGGGTTTTCCCGGCGGATCTCGGCGATGTCCGCGTCGCTGAGCATGGCGGCCATCTCGTTGATGCCGGCATCCACGGTACGCATCGCCATGAACGCCAGCAACGCCGTGGCGACCAGGCTCAGGAAGAACGGCACGCGGATGTCCGAATCCTCATCGCCCCAGTAGAGGATGAGCGCGATGATCGACGCCGGCCAGAACAGGAAACTCAAAATCGCCAGCAGCGGGCTGCGCCGCCAGATACGCACCACCATCCACAGCGTGAGAAAGAGCGCCGCGCCCAGGCAGAGAAGGAACAGCAGGCCGTGACCGGACATGATCAATCCACCTTGATGGCGCGGATGTCGCGGCGCGCCAGGCTGTAGCGGAAATAGCCGCTGTTGTATTGCGAGCGCAGGTGCACCCGGTTGTTTTCGACCTGCTCGACCACGCCGATCCGCTCGCGCCCGTTGGCGAGCAGGAAGCGCGCGCGCTTGCCGGCGATGCCGGGCAGCGCCTCGAACTCGATGCCGCGCTCCTGCGCCTTGTTGCGGGTCAGCCCCGGGGCCTTGCCGCTGGCGACATAGCTGGCGATCCAGGCTTCGTCGTCCTCGCCCGCCGCGTGCAGCGGTGCGGCGCAGAACATCAGCGCGGCCAGCAGGGCGGCCGCTCCCGTGCGAAAGATGGCGTTCATCGACGCGCCCCCGAAGATGCGAACGCCGGCAGCGTAGAGGCGCATCCGTACTCCGTCCAGCCCGGCGCACCGCAAAGTGGCGTCGGTTTCACGAAACCCTTGCGGCTACGCCGTCCCGCGATTCTTGCCCACGTACGGCAGGTACCACTGGCGCAGCCTGGCCATGTCCGCTTCCGCATCGTCGGTGGGCTGCATCAGCACGCCCAGGCCCATGGTGCGCTCCGGGTAGTGGAAATAGGTACAGAACACCGGCACCTGCGCGGCACGGGCGATGTGCCAGAAACCGCTTTTCCAGTGTTCCACGCGGCGGCGCGTGCCTTCCGGCGCGATCAGGAGCCAGGTCGAACCTTCGCGCTTGAAGCGGGCCACCGCCTGCTGCACCGCGCCGTGGGCGCGGGAACGGTCGATCGGTACGCCGCCCACCAGCCGCAGGAACCAGCCCAGCGGGCCGCGGAACAGTTCGGCCTTGATCATGAACTCGATCCGCACGCCGAGCGCGAGCATCCCGGCGATGCCCCAGACGCCGTCCCAGAACGAGGAATGCGGCGCGATCACCAGCACCATGCGCGGAACATCCGGAAACTCGCCGGCCACGCGCCAGCCGCAAAGCCGCAGCACCGCGCGCCCGAGCCCGCGGCTGAAGGCATTGCCGAAGCGCGGTGCGCTTGGCGGAAGCTCGGAGACGACAGGCTTCATTCCCAATTCCTCGACGTACGCGCGCGCTTGATCTGGCCGCGTTCCTTTTTCGCATCCAGGCGGCGCTCCCGGCTGGCCCGCGTGGGGCGCGTGGCGATGCGCGGCTTCGGCGGCTCCAGCGCGGCGCGGATCAGCCCCGCCAACCGCTCCCGCGCATCCTCGCGGTTGCGATCCTGGCTGCGGAAACGCTGCGCGGAAATGACGATCACCCCGTCCTCGCCGATGCGCCGGTCGCGCCGCGCCAGGAGCCTCGCCCGCACGCCTTCCGGCAGCGACGGCGACGCCGCCGCATCGAAGCGCAGCTCGACCGCGGTGGATACCTTGTTGACGTTCTGCCCACCCGGCCCGGAGGCGCGTACGAAGCGCTCGACCAGTTCCTCGTCGGGAATGGCGATGGCGGAAGAAATCGTCAACATGGGAAACGGGGGCGATCGCCGATGGAACGTGGACGCGGCATTGTAGGGGTGCAGGCGGTCTTCCCGTGCTGCGCTGCGCTATCGTTTCACCCTTCCCCTCGCGCACCACGCCGATGCCAGAACCGCTTCCGCCGCCGGATATCGAACAACTCGGCACGCCGGTGGCCTGGGCCGACCGCGCCGGCCGCATCGAAGGCTGCAATGGCGCATTCGCGCGCTGGCTCGGTGCCAGCCCACGCCGGCTCCGTGGCCTGAAGCTCGACCAGATCGATACGGAAGCCCCGCGCCTGGACGACCTGCTTGCGCGGCTCTCGCCGGGCGCGGATGTGCCGCTGTACGCGCGCCGCGCCAGCCTGCGCGTGCCGCCGGGGCACGCGCGGCTGGCCGATCTGTGGCTGGCCTGCGCCGAAGACAGCGTGCTGATCGAAGCCCATCCCATCGACGTCGCCTCGACCAGCGAATACGTCGATGCCTTGCCCGGTGCGCTGCACGCCGCGCTGAAAGGGCTGGCGCACGAGGTCAAGAATCCCCTTGCCGGCCTCAAGGGCGCGGCGCAACTGCTCGCCCGCCGCAGCGAGGATGCGGACGCGCGGCGCTATGTGGAGGTGATCCTGCACGAATGCGACCGCCTGGCCGCGCTGGTGGATCGCCTGCTGAACCCCGCACAAGGCCACGGCACCTGCCCGACCAACGTGCACGAAGCACTGGAGCGCGTGCGCCTGCTGGCCGAAGCCGAAGCCGGCGACGTGGTGCGGCTGGTACGCGACTACGACCCCAGCCTGCCGGAAATCGGCGGCGACCCGGATCGCCTGACGCAGGCGCTGTGGAACCTCGTGCGCAACGCGCTGGACGCGCAGGCCACCGACATCCGCCTGCGTACCCGCGCCGAGCACAACGCCCTGATCGGCGACCGCCCGCATCGCCTCGCCCTGCGCGTGGACATCGAAGACAACGGCCGTGGCGTGCCGGAAGACCTGGCCGACCGCATTTTCCTGCCGCTGGTCTCGGGCCGCGCCGAAGGCACGGGCCTGGGCTTGACCCTGGCGCAGCAGGTCGCGCGCGAGCACCACGGCGCATTGTCGTTCCGGTCGTGGCCCGGCGCGACCGTGTTTACGTTGTTGTTGCCGGTGGAGTGATTGGCGGCAGCACGCCGCCAGAGCCTTTCCGATCTGGTCGCCGACTAACCCGCGGCCGAGGATGCTGGACACACTATCCAGCGTCAGCGGCAACAAACCCCGCATCCTCCGCCATCCGATCCGCGTGATAGCTGGATCGCACCATGGGGCCGGAGGCGACGTGGGTGAAGCCCATCGCCATGCCGATGCGGCCGAATTCGGCGTATTCCTCGGGCGTCCAGTATTTCAGTACGGGATGATGGTGCGCAGTGGGTTGCAGGTACTGGCCGATGGTGACCATGTCCACGTCGTGGGCGCGCAGATCGTGCAGGGTGCCGACGATTTCCTCGAAGGTTTCGCCCAGGCCCAGCATGATGCCGGATTTGGTCGGCACCTCCGGATGGCGCGCCTTGAAGTTCTGGAGCAGGCGCAGCGACCAGTCGTAGTCCGCGCCGGGGCGCACGTCGCGGTAGCGGCCGGGCACGGTTTCAAGATTGTGGTTGAAGACGTCCGGCGGGGCTTCGGAGAGGATGTCCAGGGCGCGTTCCATGCGGCCCTTGCCGCGGAAATCCGGCGTGAGGATTTCGATCTTGAGGCTGGGGCTGAGCGCGCGCGCCTGGCGGATGCATTCGACGAAGTGCGTCGCGCCGCCGTCGCGCAGGTCGTCGCGATCCACCGAGGTGATGACGACGTAGCGCAGCTTCATGTCGGCGATGGTCCGGGCCAGCTTCACCGGCTCCAGCGGATCGGGCGGCTTCGGGCGGCCATGCGCCACGTCGCAGAACGAGCAGCGCCGGGTGCAGACTTCGCCCAGGATCATGAAGGTGGCGGTGCCGTGGCTGAAGCATTCGTGGATGTTGGGGCACGAGGCTTCCTCGCACACCGTCACCAGCGAGTTTTCGCGCAGTTTGGCTTTCAGCAGCTGCACCGAGTTGCCGGAGGGGATCCGCACCCGGATCCACGAAGGCTTGCGCAGCGCCGGGGCGCCGGCATCGAACCGCACCGGGCTGCGCGCGATCTTGTTCTCGCCCAGTTGCTTCTGGCCGGGGACAAGCTCGCCTGGAGCTAACACGCCTGGAGCCGGCTCGCCGGCGACGAGCAGCGGAATGGTCTTGCCGGAGGGGGCCAGGGACGACATCGGGGCGTTCTTCGGGAAGGAATGAAGGCGTGGATCAGGCCGGCGCGGATGCGGCAACCGGCACGAAACCCATCTGCCGCGACAGCTCGCGCACCAGTACGGGAGCCACCAGCGACGGCAGTCCTGGGCCGCCGGATTCTACCACCGAGGTCACGGCCAGCCCGCGATAGCCGCAGGGATTGATGCGCTGGTATGGCGAAAGATCCATCGCCACGTTGAGCGCCAGGCCGTGGAAGGAACAGCCGCGCCGCACGCGCAGCCCCAGCGCCATGATCTTCGCGCCATCCACATAGAGGCCGGGCGCGCCGTCCACCCGCGCCGCCGCGATGCCCCATTCGGCCAGCGCCTCGATGCCGGCCTGTTCGATCCGGTGCACCAGCTCGCGCACGCCGAGCTTGGCGCGGCGCAGGTCGATCATGGGATAGGCGACGATCTGGCCCGGCCCGTGGTAGGTGACCTGCCCGCCGCGATCCACCTGCACCACGGGGATATCGCCTGCGGCGAGGATGTGTTCGGCCCTGCCGGCCTGGCCCTGGGTGAATACCGGATCGTGTTCCACCAGCCACAGTTCGTCGTCGGTGGCTTCATCGCGCGCATCGGTGAAGGCCTGCATCGCGTGCCATACCGAGGCGTAATCGCGCCGGCCCAGTTCGCGCACCAGCCAGGGCCGCCGCACCGGCCACAGCGGCGCGATGGGCTCCCCATCCAGTGGATTCAGACCGTCCACTTCACTTCCGGGTGCGCACGCAGGGCCTCATGCGCGGCCTCGTATTGTTCGCGGCTGTCGGCACGGAAGGCCAGCCGCACGGAAACGTATTTGCCGCCGCTTGAAGCGCGCGCCTGGATGCGTTCGTGCAGCACGGCCACGCCAGCGGCCTCCAGCAGTGCGGGCAGTTCGCGTTCCAGCCCGGAGCTGGCCGTTCCCATCGCGGAAAGCTCGAACACACCGGGGAACTGGAAGCCGTGCTCGGGGTTGTCGCTGTGCAGGTCGGTAGTGGTGATCATCCGCGCATTATCGGGGCGCGGGGCGCGCAACCCAAGCCGCAGCGGCGCATGGCTATTGAAAGCTGAATGCTGGCGCAGCGCGCGCGGCGGTTTTGATCATGGTCAAGACGGGTCATCGGGGGCAGGAGAAGAATCCATCCCGCCCCGATACACCCCACACACCAAGGAGCATCCCATGTCAAACAAGCACCTCATTGCCGCCGCGCTGGCGGCCGCACTCGCCGTTCCCGGCCTGGCCCACGCGGACGATTTCTTCATGCGCGTCGGCGCGCACGTCGTCGATCCGAAATCCGACAGCGGCGCGCTGGCCGGCGGCGCGCTCAAGGCCCGCATCGATTCGGACTGGCGTCCGACCCTGGCGCTGGGTTACTTCCTCAACGATCACGTGGCGCTCGAACTGCTCGCGGCCCTGCCGTTCCAGCACGAAGTGCAACTCAACGGCGCGGGCGCGGTGGATTTCAAGCACCTGCCGCCCACCTTCAGCGTGCAGTACTACTTCGCCCCGAACGCACGGGTGAATCCGTTCCTGGGCGGCGGCGTCAACTACACCTGGACCTACGACGAGAAGAGCAAGGGCCCGGTCGATGGCGCGCGCATCGGCATCGAGAACTCCTGGGGCCTGGCGGCGCAGGCCGGCCTGCTGTTCCGGCTCAACGACCAGTTCGACATCGCCGCCGACGTGCGCTGGATCGACATCGACGCCAAGGTGAAGGTCGATGGCGGCGAAGTCGGCAAGGTGACCGTCGATCCGCTGGTGTATGGGCTGGCGCTGAACTACCGCTTCTGAGCCATCGCCTCCGTGGCGCCGGGCCCGGTGCCGATGCACAGGGCAGCCGGAGCCCGGAGCGGCTTGCCGTTCCCGTGAAAACGGGAGCGGCAATGCTTTGCAAGGCTCCCACATGCAAATCGAGGACTGCGCAACGGCGTTGCATGGGCGGGCTGGCGTCGGGATCCGGCTTCCGCTGATGCGAACATCGGCAGCGGCGCCAGCCTGGATGACAGGGTGTCAGGGTGTATCGCAGTGCGCCTTCAGCATGAGAACCGAGCCGGCCACAAGGCCCAGGCCGGCAGCCAATGGCCCTGTCCCGAACACGCCGCCCAGTCCGCACAGGTTGCCGGCATCCCCCGGAGAGCAGAAATATTGAATGCCGAACCAGGCGCCCGCCAGGAATCCGGCCAATCCAAGCCCGACGGTAATGAGCAATCGATGCAGGGCGCGCTTTTTCCCGGGGCCTGAAAGCAGCACGGCGAAAGACACGATCGCGCCCACCAGTCCAAAGCAGAAGATCGCCACGCCGGCGGACATGATGGAATTCATCCGGTTCTCCACGCCGGCACCGGCACCGGATGCGGCGTCACATCCGTGCTTCCCGATGGCCTGGAATGGCGATTACCGCTTTCTGGAAACATAGCCAATCACGCCGACAAGAAGGAGTATCAGGCCAAGCATCCAGGACATCCAGGCCAGGAGCCCCAGGCCGATCGGGTTTCCGTTGGCCGGGCCAAATATGGCGTAAAGGAGGATGGGGATGGTTCCTGCGACAGGAACGACCAAGCCCGCCAGCAGGAATTTTGCATACATCTTCATTTTACGAACCCCCGATTGCACACCGTTGAACCTGACGTCCTTGCACCTCAGAAGATGGCAAAGAGCGCCACACTGAGCCCGCCATAGATCGCGATGACCACCCAGAAGTAGGCCGGCGAATCCTGCCTGGATATCGTACGGCCACCCATGCCGGATTTCGCATGAACACGCCCGGATACCGCCGCATACACCGTGTAAATGGCAAGAATGGCCCCCAGGATCTTGAACATGCCGGCTGCTCCGGTTTGTTTTCGTGCGCCCCAACGGGCATGGGGCGGATGAGACGGGAAAACCGGATTCTCCCCGGCCGTTTCCGATTGCGCATTCACGCCTTGCGCCAGCGCCGTGCGATCAGGTGATCCAGACTGGCGCGCCCTGGCCCGGCCATCATCAACCAGAACAGCACCAGCACGTACAGCACTTCGTCCAGTTCGACGAATTCATCCAGCGTCGAAATGCCCGGCAACACCACCACCGCCAGTGCCACCAGCATGTTGAAGATCATCGGCAGCGCCGCCAGCCGCGTGCCGAGGCCGAACATCAGCAAGAGCCCGCCGACGAGATCGACGCCGCCGCTGAGCGCGGCGCTGAAGCCCGGCCACGGGATGCCCCAATCGACGAAGCGGCCAGTGAAAAATTGCAGGTTGTGCAGCTTGGCCCAGCCGGTTTCCAGCCAGAAATAGCCGAACACCAGCCGCATCAGTAGCGGCGCCAGCCAGTCCAGGCGTGTGGCGAAATGGACAACGGCGTCGTGGATGCGCCATGGAAAGGATCGGGGTTGCATGGGCGTTCTCCTCAGTCCGATGTTATTGAGTCCGATGTGGTGGGTTCGCCTGCCGGTTCGATCGCGGCGACCAGGCCGTCGGCGAACCAGCGTTTGAGCAGGCCGGCGGCCCGCAGCGCCGCCTCGGCTTCGGGCAGATCGCCGGCGAGCCGCGCGCACAGCCGCGGGAACGTCGCCCCTGCCTGCGCCAGTGCCAGCAATTCCGCCTCGTCGGTTTCGAGCCGACGCCAATGGATCTGCAACCCGCGCCGCCACAGCAACCAATCGCCGATGTCGTCGCCGGTGTACGCGGTTTGCAGCGGCCGACCCTCGCCATGCGCGACGATCCGCGCCGGCACCGCCGACGGCAGCCGCAACAGGCGCAGGGCCGGCAGCAGGCGCAGGCGCAAGACCGGCCAGGCTGTGGGCGGCAGCCGGGCCAGCGCGTCCATGGCCAGCACCGGCGCATCGGCGGCATCGAAGACCTCGCCCTGTGCCCATTCGAATCGGGCCAGATCGGCCTGGCCTGGCGCGGTATTGCACCGTTGCAGCCACGCGGCGAAATGGCGGCCGAAATGCCGCACCGACGGGTGCCGCGACGGGTACGCGCGCAGATACTCGTCCGCCAGCGCGGCGAACGCGGCCTCGCCGATCCATGCGCGCAACACCGGAAAGTCGTTGCCCAGCACCTCGTGCAGGCGCAGGCGGTAGGCATTGGCGTAGATGCGCAACCGATCGTCGCGGCGATCGCCGCCCTGCACTTCCGCTAGGATCGCCGTATCGCCGTGCAGCAGCCACTGCTGCAACGCAGCTTGCTGCCGGAACAGCGCGGGTGCCGGCGTGCTCATGCCGCCCGGCTCCGGCAAAGCGCCGATGCGGCGGTGGCGCGCGCCAGGTCAAGTTCGTCCAGCAGTTCCGCATACGGCGGAATGTCGTCGTCGCGCTCGATCATCGCCGGTACGTCGCCGAAGCGGCGCAGCGCATGCGCATACAGCGACCAGACGTCACCGCACACCGGCGCATCGTGCGTGTCGATCAGAAGGCCGCTGCCGAGCGCATCGACGGAATGGCCGGCAAGGTGGATCTGCTTGACGCTGCCCAGCGGCAACGCATCGAGCATCGCGTACGGATCGAAACCGTGGTTGTGGCCGTTGACGTAGGCGTTGTTGACATCCAGCAGCAGCGCGCAGCCGGATTCGGCGACGATCGCGGACAGGAATTGCGCCTCGTCCAGCGTATCGCCGGAAAAGCGCAGGTAGCTGGATACGTTTTCGAGCAGCAACTGCGTGCCCAGCGCGTCCTGCACCCGGCGCAGCCGCGCGGCGACGTGGCGCACGCTGTCCTCGGTCTGCGGCAGCGGCATCAGATCGTGCAAGTGCGTGCCCTCGCCTCCGACCCAGCACAGGTGATCGGAGATCAGCCGCGGCTTCACCCGTTTCGCCAGCATGGCGAGCCGACGCAGGTAATCGCGGTCGAGCGGATCGCGGCCACCGATATCCAGCGATACGCCGTGCATGGCCAGCGGGAAACGCTCGGCCATGCGATCCAGCCAGTGCAGCGGCGCGCCGCCATCGACCATGTAGTTCTCGCTGAGGATCTCGAACCAGTCCGGCGCGCGCGCCAGGGACAACGCAGCCTCGTAATGCGGCGGGCGCAGGCCCAGGCCGAATCCATGCAGTTTGCCGTTCATCGTTTCGTCTCGACGGAAAAAAGGATGCGGCCCCCGGCCGCCTGCGGCGCGGGTCGGGGGCCACCGGGCTCAGCGCTTCGCCGGCTCGGCCGGCTGCTCCGCCGCGCTGGCCTTGTCCGCCTCGGGCTTCTCGAAACGGCCGCTTGCAGCGCTGCATTGCTGCGCCGTGGTTTCGGTGAAGCCCTGGCCCTTGCAGGCGTTCTGGCCCTTGCAGGCATTGTTCGCGCCCTTGCAGGCGCCGTGGCCCTTGCAGGCGTTGGCGCCGACGCAATGGCCGGTCTTGGCGGTCGCGGTTTCGGCGGCCTGCGCCATCGGCGCGGACAGGAAAATGGCGGCGGCGGCAACCGCCACGGAGAGGCCGGAAAGGGTCTTGGTCTGAGTGTTCACGGGATTACCTCGATTGCGGATTCGTAGGAAAGGCCGCCAGCGGGACGCCGGCGACGCGACCATTCCAGTGGCGCGGCCAGGCCGCGGCTATTCCCGTGCGTACCGCCGATATGCCCGTGCGTCCGGATGTTGCCGGGGATTCAGCGCGGCGGACGATCGGGCATGAATGGCACAGGTCGCGGTCATGGTTCGCCTGCCGCGGTTGTCCTACGATGCCGGCCATGCCAGCCGACCGCGCCTTTTCCACCGCACAGGATCGGATCGACCGCGTACTGGAAACCGTTCTCGGCGCGTACCGGATGCGCGTGGAAATCACCGCGGACGTGCGCTACTGCGGCACCTGGTTCGATCGCGAACCAGCCACCGACTATGGCCAGTTCCACCTGATCACCGAAGGCGGGTGCTGGATCAGCGGCGAGGCGCTGGCGGAGCCGGTTCAACTGGGCGAAGGCGATCTGATCGTCTTCCCCAGCGGCGTGCGCCACGTGCTTTCGTCCACCGTTGACGCGCACCTGCCCGAAGATGCCTGCGATCCCGGCGATACCTGCATGCTGTGCGGCGAACTGGAATTCCTCAGCGGCACCGGCAACCCGATCTTCAGCGCACTACCGACCTGGTTCGTGATCCGCTCGGCGGAAAGCGGCGAGGAATTCCGCCAGCTTGCCGAACTGCTCGCCGCCGGCAGCCGCGACCGCCGCTGGGGCCGGCAGATGGTGCAGAACAAGCTGGCCGATTCGCTGTTCACCATGGCGGTCTGCGAGTACGTGCGCCGCGCCGAAGCGCCGCGCGGCCTGCTGGCGGCATTGGTCGATGTGCGCCTGTCCAAGGCGTTGACGGCGGTGCACGCGCATCCGGGCGAAGACTGGACGATCCAGTCGATGGCGCACGAAGCCGGGATGTCGCGCACCGCGTTCGCGGAACTGTTCGCGCACACCGTCGGCATGCCGCCGATCCAGTACCTGGCGCACTGGCGCGCCACCGAAGCGCGACGCCTGCTCAAGCACCGGCGTTTCTCGGTGGCCGCCATCGCCGAGATGCTCGGCTACCGCAGCGAAGCCGCGTTCCGCCGATTCTTCAAGCGCATCGAAGGCATCGGCCCCGGCCGCGTGCGCAGCGGCGCGGACGAGGACGACGCCTGAGGGTGATGCGCCTACACCGACGAAAGCACTACCCCACGCATCCGTTGCGCCGCCCATTTTCCCAATGCCTCGCGCCCGATCTTGGCGTTGTGGCGGATATCGACGGGAAATTTCGGATGCGGCAGGAAGGCGTGGATGCAGGCGGTGTGCGGATGCGCTGCGCCGATGCGTTCCAGTTCGGCCCGGATGCGCGGCCAGTCGCGCCGGCGCGCGGCAGGTTCCAGTTCCACGCACAACACTGGCATCTGCGCTCCATAATCGCCCACACCCACCAGCGCGGTGCGGCGTACTTCCGGATGGGTGCGGAACACCGGTTCCACCTGTTCGGTGTAGAGCGGGCCTTGCGCGGTTTCCACGCGCTGGCTCTTGCGGCCGCAGAACCACAGCCGGCCTTCGGTATCGAACCAGCCCACGTCGCCCATGCGGTGCAGGATGCGCACGCTGCCATCGGGCAGGGTTTCGTGGATCTTCGCCAGCGCCGTGGCCTGCGGGCGGGCGTGGTAGCTGTCCGTGACGCTGGGGCCGGCGACGACGATTTCCCCGACCTCGCCCGCCGCCACCTGCAGGCCCTGGCTCCATTCGGAAATGGCTTCGTCGGTGATCCGGATCAAGCGCACCTCATTGGGCGGTACCGGATGGCCGACACAGGTGCCGGCGCCGCTCGCGGTATCGCCGTGGGTGCGGCGCAGTTCGCGACCTTCGATGATCGCCACCGGCAGGCATTCGGTGGCGCCATACGGCGTGAAGATTTCCGCATCGCCGGCAAGCATGTTCTGCATCCGCTCCACCACCTGCGCCGGCACCGGCGCACCGGCGGAGAGCACGCGCCTGACGCCAGGAAGCGCGATGCCGTGCTGCGCGCCATAGCGGCTCAAGGTATCCAGCAGCGCCGGCGAACCGAACATCTGCGTCACGCCGAACTGTTCGATCGCGGAAATCAGCTTGCGCGGATCAGCCTGCGCGGGGCGCGTGGGATCCATGTCCGGGATCACGCTGGTCAGGCCCAGCGCCGGATCGAACAGCGCGAACGGCGGAAAGGTCGGCAGGTTCACACCGCCCGGCGCGATGCCGAAGGCCGCGCCGAGCATTTCCACCTGCGCCACGAAATGCCGGTGCCGATAGACCACGCCCTTGGGCACGCCAGTAGAGCCGGAAGTGAACAGGATCGCGGCCATGTCGTCGGCTTCCGTGGCGGCAGGCGAAAACGGCGCGTCGCCGTGGCGTTGCAGCAGTTCATCCAGTGTCGGCCCGTGCCACAACAGGCCGTGAGGAAACCGGCGCGCGCCGACCGTTACCGCCACCTTGCAGCTTTCCCGCGCCCAGCCCAGCAGCACGCGCGCCGCCTGCGCCAGCGGGATGCCGACGAAGGCTTCCGGCGCGGCTTCGTCCAGACACTGCCTCAACGCACGTCTGGAAATGCCCGGATCGATCAGCACCGGCACCGCGCCGGCCTTGAACAGCGCGAACATCAGCAGGAACAGCTCCGGCGAGGGCCGCACCATCAACGCGGTGCGGGTGCCGCGCACGATGCCCGCGTCCGCCAGCGCGGCAGCGATGGCGCTGGAGCGATCCTCCAGTTCGCGGTAACTCAGCGCGATGCCGTATTCGACGTCGCCTTCGGAGGTTGCGCCACTGGGGCAGCGGATGGCGATGGCCTCGGGCCGTTCGGCCGCCATGCGCGGCAGCGCGGCGGCGATGTTGCAGAAGGTGTTGGCATCCATCCGGGAAGTGTATTGACCAGACGCCGGAAAAGTAGCGTCCGTCACTGCATCCGTTTTGAGATTCGGATCAGAAGGAGTCCTGCGCCCGGCAAGCTTTCAGCAGATCTAACTGCGGGCGATAGACGGTGGTTCGCACGTCGTTGAGACCCATCAGGGTGTGGGCGATGTGGTCGTGCGAGACGGGGTTCTGCAAGCGCTGGCGCAGGCAGCCGGCATCCAGCGCAAGCCTTGCGGGCGCATCGGCGGAGAACCAGAACAGCATTGGCACCTGTTTCTGTACGTCGGGCGCGATCAGGTAGGGCTGTCCATGCAGGTACAGGCCGCCTTCCCCGAGGGATTCGCCGTGGTCGGAGACGTACACCAGCACGGCATCGAGCCGATCCTGCTGCGCGGCAAGCTGTTGGATGAGGCTGTCCAGGATGTAATCGGTGTAAACGATGGAGTTGTCGTAGGAATTGACGATCTGCGCGTCGGTGCAGGTTTCGATGCGCTCGGTGGGGCAGATCGGCTGGAAGACTTCGCGATCGGGCGTGACGCGGCGATGGTAGGTCGGCCCGTGGCTGCCCATGGTGTGCAGGAAGATCGCTGCGTCGGTGGTGGTCCGCGGCAGCAACGCGGCGAGCGCGAACGGCAGCGCATCGTCCAGGCACTCGCCATCCTTGCAGGATTCGGGGTGGTAGTCCTTGCCCCGGTGCATGGGAACGCGGTCGCAGACACCCTTGCAGCTGACCTGGTTCTCGATCCAGGTCACGGCAAGCCCGGCGCGTTGCAGGATGTCCAGCACCGAATCCGTGCGCCTGGCCTCGGACAGTTTGAATTCGTCCCGTGGCAATACCGAAAACATGCAGGGCACGGAAACGGCGGTGGAGGTGCCGCAACTGCGCACGTCCCCGAAGTAGAAAACCTCGCGCTGCGACAGCCGCGGGTTGGTGTTCCGTCCATAACCGCCCAGCGAGAAATTGGCCGCACGCGCGGTTTCGCCGACGACGAACACGGTGAGCAGGGGTTTTCGCCCCGGCACGGCGATGCGATGGGCATCCTCGCCGACCTTCACGAAGGGTTTGCGGGATTGCACGGCCTTGTGCATGAGCGAGAGCGAAGCCGTCACCAGATTGGCCGGCGCGATCAGGTACCTGGCCACCTCCTGATTGCGGAAGAACGAGGCGTAGCTCGAATACACGGGCAGTGCCGACCCGAACAGCAACGCAAGCCCGGCCAGCGAGCCCAAGGTGTAGTCGCGCGCCGAACGCAGCCAGCCCGACGGCGGCAGGCGCACCCACCACACCAGCGCGATGGGCAATCCGGCCTGCCAGAGCAGACGCCAGAGCAACGGCAGGCCGATGAAATCGCGGGCTTCGGCCACGTCGGTTTCGATGGCGTTGCGCAGCATGTCCGCATCGATGGCCACGCCGAAGCAATCCATGAACCAACTGTCGAGCGCGGTCAGCACCAGCACCACGCTCAACGCCCCGCGCAAGCAGCGCCCCGGCCCGAGCAGGCGCAGCAAAAAAAGGTTCAGGCCCGTGAGCGCCAGCGCGAGCGAAACCGCGAACATCCACGCTTGCCCGATGCTCGCCTGCTCCTTCGCAAACAGTTGCCAGAAGGCCGCCATCGCGGTCAGCACGATCCAGCCCGCAACGAGCAGGCACAGCCGATTGGCGGTCATCTTCACGACGGCTGCCAGGGCGCGCGATGCGCTGTCGCGGGAGAAGGAACGTGCCGCGCGTCTTGCCTGTTCGGCGCCTTGCCACACTCGTGTATCGAACCCACGCCCGCTCCGCCTTGTCCTCGATGGGCAACGGAGTCTGGTAGCGGGTTTTCGCGCGAAGCCCGAACCTTACCAATCGGTATAAAAACGCCGCGCATCCTGCGGAATGCGTCGCGCTATGCTGCCGCGCCAGGAAGCGATGCGAAGAGAACCGGCCATCGCACAACGGAGCGTCATGCGGATCCTGATCGTCGAGGACGATGTCGATACCAGCCTCTACATCGCGCGGGGATTGAAGGCGCTTGGGCATGAAGCGGTGGCCTGCCACAACGGCCGCGACGGCCTGGAACAGGCCATGCGCGGGGATTTCGACGTGCTGATCGTGGATCGCATGTTGCCGGGCCTGAACGGGCTGGCGCTGGTGCGCCGCCTGCGCGGGGAAAACATCGCCACGCCGGTGTTGATGCTGACCGCCGTGGGCGGCATCGCGGATCGGGTGGAAGGCCTGGATGCCGGAACGGACGACTACCTGGTCAAGCCGTTCGCGCTCTCCGAACTGACCGCCCGCATCCATGCGCTGGCCCGCCGCACGGCGGGCCGTGCCGATCCGCACCGCCTGATCCTGGGCGACATCGTGCTGGATCTGCACCGGCGCAGCGTGGAGCGCGCAGGGCGGCGCATCCTGCTCCAGCCGCGCGAGTTCGCGCTGCTGGCCGAACTGATGCGCAATCCGCACCGCGTGATGACGCGCACGATGCTGCTGGAGCGCGTCTGGGGCTTCGATTTCGACCCGAAAACCAACCTGGTGGAAACGCACGTCAGCCGCCTGCGCACCAAGCTCAATCAAGGCTTCCAGTTCGACCCCATCGAAACCGTGCGCGGCGCCGGTTACATCATGCGGGCCATCTGATGATTTCGCGCCTGTGGCGATCCACGTTCGGGCTGTCGGCGGTCGTGGCGCTGGGGTTCGTACTGGCCACGCTCGTCATCGGGACGGCCGCTTCGTGGCTGGCGCACGAAGCCATCGAAGCGCAACTGGATCGCCGGGTGGAGCTGGAAACCGCCGCCTTGCTGGGCGAGATGACGAACGGCGACATCACGGCGCTGGCAGAGGAAATCCGCCTGCGCGGATCCGCGCGAGCCACCGCGAGTCTGGCCTACCTGTTGCTGGACGATTCCGGGCAGGTGCTGGCCGCCACCGTGCAACCCGTATCGCCCGTGAAGCCCGGCTATTCGGAACACTTCCATTACCGGCACGAAGGCAGGCAAGGCGTGGCGCAGGCGCTGGCCACGCCCGTTCCCGGCGGGTCGCTGGTGGTCGCCGCCGACCGCGAGGATCTGGATGCGATCGACCGGCAGTTCATCCTGCTTTTCGTGGCTGCGCTGATCGCCCTGACGCTGATCGGGATCGGTTCGGCCGCGATGATCGGCCTGGCGACGCAGCGGCGTCTGGCGCGCATCGAGAGCACGGCGATGGGCATCATGTCCGGCGAGTTCGCGCGCCGGGTTCCGCGCGACGGTTCGGGCAGCGAGTTCGACCGGCTGGCCGACGTGCTGAACCGGATGCTCGACCGCATCGGCGGGCTGATCGAAAACCTGCGGGAAGTCTCCAGCGACGTGGCGCACGATTTGCGCACGCCGCTGACGCGCCTGTGCCACCAGCTCGACCGCGCCATCGAGGAACCGGATGCGGCGCGGAAGACCCAGCGGATCGAAGCGGCGCGCGATGAAGCGGTGGAACTGCTCGACATCTTCTCGGCCATCCTGCGCATCGCCGAGATCGAAGGCCTGGCCGAACGCCTGCCGCGCGAGGCGGTGGATATCTCCGGCCTGATCGAACAGATGGCCGAAAGCTATCTCCCGGACATGGAAGACAGCGGCCATGTGCTGCATTGCCGGATCGAACCGGGGTTGGTATTGAACGGGGATCGCCGCCTGCTGAGCCAGGCGCTGGCGAACCTGCTGGACAACAGCCTGCGGCACACGCCATCGGGCGCGACGGTTTCGCTCCTCGCACAGCGCGTATACGGCGCGGTGCGGATCGCGGTATCCGACGATGGCCCCGGCGTGGAAGCGGCGGAGGCGAACCGGCTGTTCCAGCGCTTTGCCCGCAGCGAACGTTCGCGTTCGACGCCGGGCCACGGATTGGGCCTGGCCCTGGTTGCCGCCGTCGCCGCTGCGCACGGCGGCAGCGCCAGGATCGACGGCGATGGCGGTTTCAGCGTCGTGCTGGAGTTTCCCGCAGCTTCGCCTTCATGAAGCTGCGCTACTCGCGCTAAAGTTCCCCTCCGGCACGGGAAGAAGGGAACCACATGCTCCGCATCCTCGTCGCAAGCTCCAAGGGTGGCGTGGGCAAGACCACGGTATCCACCACGCTGGCCGGGTACAGCGCGATTTCCGGCAACCGCACGGTGCTGGTGGACGCCGATCCGCAGGGTTCTTCCGGCATCTGGTGCGAAAAGCGCGCCATCGCGCTGCCCGAAAGCGCCGTCCTGCCCATCGACGGCACCCGCAGGAAGTGGGAGAAGCGCATCCCCGAGGATGCGCAGGTCGTCGTCGTCGATGCGCCCGCCGGGGCGATGGGCCAGGATCTTGCGCCCTTCCTCGAAAGCGCCCGCGCCGTGGTGGTGCCGGTGCTGCCCTCGGTGCTGGATCTGGAAGCCACGGTGCGCTTCCTGAATTCGCTTGCCGACCACCCCCGCATCGCGCAGGGCAGGCTGGCCGTGGGCCTGGTGGCCAATCGTCTGAAGCCGCGCACCCAGGCTTCGCAACAGGTGATCGAACAATTGTCGAGCTGGCCCTGCACGCTGGTGGCGCAACTGCGCGATACGCAGGCTTACGTGCTGCTGGCGGGCCTGGGCAAGTGCCTGTTCGATTACCAGTCGGAGAATGTCCGTCAACATCAAGCCGATTGGGAGCCGCTGCTGGCGTGGCTGCGGCAGGCCGCAAAACCCGCGAAGAAGTGACGCGGCACCCGGTTCGCGGGCCAAATCCCAATCCCGCCTGAACCTGGCCGCAGCGCCATGTCGGGATCGGGCAGCCTGCGCCGTACTACTCCCCAGTGCGCAACCCTCTGCGCACCATTCACCCATCGCTGGAGTAGCATCATGGCCGGTACCAATCCGCAAGGCGGAGCGCAAATGAAGACGCATCTTGGGCACTACGAGATCGTGGGCGAACTCGGGCGTGGCGGCATGGGCGTGGTGTACAAGGCCTTCGAGCCGGCCCTGAACCGCTTCGTGGCGATCAAGGAACTGTCGCCCTCGCTGGCGCACGATCCGGATCTGGTCGAACGCTTCCTGCGCGAGGCGCGCTCGATGGCGCAGCTGTCCGATCCGCACATCATCCAGATCTATTTCATCGGCACCGACGAAACCACGCGCCAGCCGTTCTTCGCGATGGAATTCGTCGAGGGCGATTCGCTCTCGGCGCTGTTGAAGCGGCACGGCAAGTTCGGCGTCGATGACACGCTCAAGATCATGCACCAGGCCGCGCAGGGGCTTTCCAGCGCGCACGACCAGGGCGTGATCCACCGCGACATCAAGCCCGGCAACCTGATGCTGACCCGCCGCGGCCAGTTGAAGATTGCCGATTTCGGCATCGCGCTGGCCACGCGCGACCTTTCCCGCAAGCTCACCTCCACCGGCGAATTCGTCGGCACGCCCGGCTACCTCTCGCCGGAAGTGTGCCTGGCCCGCAACATCGACCAGCGTTCGGACATCTTCTCGCTGGGCATCGTGATGTTCGAGATGCTCACCGGCAAAAGCCCCTTCTCCGACGAAAGCCCGCTCGGGCTGATGCTGGAAGTGGTGAAGGCGGAAATCCCGGACATCCGCCAGTTGAACGGCGACGCCGACCAGCAGACCGCGGCGATCCTGGCCCGCATGGTGGCCAAGGAACCAGCGGATCGCTTCCCCAGTTGCCACGATCTGGCCGCCGCCTTGCAGGCGCATCCGCTGGTGGCCAAGGGCGGTACGGTGAAGCTTGCCGCGCCTGCGCCCGCACCCGCCGACGGCGCGACGATGGTGGGCGCGCCCACGCCCGCCGCCGCGCCGCGCAAGGTGACGCCGCCGCCCCTGGTGCGCAGCAGCGATGCCCCCCCGGCCGGCGACGATGCGCCGACGGTGCGCGGGGCGGCGGCCAAACCGCCCGTGCGGCCCTCGGTGCTGGAGCGCGACGCGCAGAAGAAATCCAGCCCGATGCTGCCGCTGGCGATCGCCGCCGTACTGCTGCTGGCCGTGGCGGGCGGCGCATTCGCCCTGCGCGGCCAGATCGCAGGCTGGATGCACGGCTTCTCCGATGGTTTTGCCGGCAACAGCGAACGCGCCTACGAACAGGGCCGTGTCGCCGGGCAAGCCTCCAATCCGGTGGGCACCTCCACCGCCGCATCGCTTTCCGGCGATGCCGGCCAGATCGTGCAGCACGGCACGGAGGCGGAAACCAGCACCCAACCGCCCATCGAATATTCGGAAAACGCCGCGCAGGTTTCCGGCACGATCGAGCCCGCTTCCGATCCCGCGCCGCAGCCGGCTTCCGGCTACGACTACTCGCTGGCTTCCAATACGCAGACGCCTTCGATCCATGAACCGGTGCAATCCTCCAGCGGCAGCGACACGCCTGCGCCGCAGCCTGTGGAGCACCCTGCGCCGCAAAACGCAGCCGTCGCCACGCCGATGCAGGTGGCCGTGGCGGAAAAACCCAAGCCCAAACCCGCGCTGCCGGTGCCGCAGCGCGTGGCGGTGATCGCGATCGGCGATTCAGCCATCGTCGGCCCGGCCCGGCAGCGCATCGAAGAAGCGCTGGCCCGCGCCGGCTTCGACCTGGCCGACGCGGATGCGCTGGGCGCGGGCAACAGCGTGGATGGCTCCCTGCGCGCGGTGGCCCGCGCCGCCACCGTGGCCGTGGTGATCAAGGCCGAACCCATCGGCAGCGAGCAGCTGAGCTACTACGGCCGTACCTCCGAGCTGTACAGCGCCAACCTCACCGTGCGCGCCTACCGCACCGCCGACCGCAGCCCCGTCGGCGCAGGCTTCCGCCAGAAAGTGCAGTTCACCAACCTCAACGCCGACACCCAGGCCGAGGATGCGGTCAACGGGCGCATGGATGGATTGGTCTCGGAACTGGCGCAGTTCAGGAAGCGGGGATGACCCGGGACGATCCGATCCTCCCTCCAACCCCTCAGGAAACCACGATACGACCCCGGCCCGCGCCGGGGTCTTGCATTTGCGGTTCGCCGCATTGCGATGTCACATCGCCGGCAACGAGGCATCTTCGTTCCGCATGCGGCACCTGACAGCCGCGTGCGAGATTGCGATGATGCACGGCCCGATCCGCGGATGCGAACCACGATGAGCGACGCCAGCGAACTCCTGAAGGAACTGCGGATCGAGCGCCATGCGCCGCCGCCCGCACCGGCCCGGCGCTGGCCGTGGGTCGCGGTCGTGCTGGCGCTGCTTGCCATGGCGGCGATCGCGTGGCTGGCGCTGAAGCCTTCGTCGCTGGCGGTGCGCACCGCGCAGGTATCGGCCATCGCCGGCGAGGCGGCGTCCTCGGCGTCCTCGGTGCTGGACGCCACCGGCTACGTCACCGCGCGCAGGCTGGCCACGGTATCGGCCAAGATCACCGGCAAGGTGGCGGACATCTACATCGAGGAAGGCCAGCGCGTGGCCGAAGGCGACATTCTGGCGCGGCTGGAAGCCACCGACGCCAACGCCCAGCGCGCACTGGCGAAGGCCCAGCACGACGCGGCACAAACGCAGGTGAGCCAGGCCCAGGCACAACTGGCGCTGTCCCGCACCACCTTGCAGCGCCAGCGCGAACTTTTGACGCGCAAGCTCGCCCCGCAGGCTGCGCTGGATCAAGCCCAGGCCGAGTTCGATGCGCTCACCGCGCAACTCGCCCACGCGCGGCGCAGTGTCGATGTGGCACAGGCGTCGCTGAACCTGGCCGACATCGGCGTGGACAACACCATCGTGCGCGCGCCGTTCGCGGGCGTGATCACCGTGAAAGCGGCGCAACCGGGCGAAATCGTTTCGCCCATGTCCGCCGGCGGCGGCTTCACCCGTACCGGCATCGGCACCGTGGTGGACATGGATTCGCTGGAAATCCAGGTGGACATCAACGAGGCCTACATCGGCCGCGTGAAGGGTCGGCAGCAGGTCGAGGCGGTGCTGAACGCCTATCCGGACTGGAAGATCCCCGCCGAGGTCATCGCGATCATTCCCACCGCCGACCGCAGCAAGGCCACGGTGAAGGTGCGCATCGGCTTCCTGGAAAAGGATGCCCGCATCGTGCCGGACATGGGCGTGCGCGTGTCCTTCCTGGCGCAGGCCGAACCGGCCGCGCCCGCCGTGCGCGAGGTCGGCGTCGCGGCGCCGGCGGAAGCCATCGTCGTGCGCGAGGGAAAGAGCGTGGCCTTCGTCGTGCGCGAGGGCCGCGTCAAGCTGCGTGAAGTTCAGGCCGATGCGCCACGCAACGGCGTGCGGCGCATCGCCAAGGGCCTCGTGCCCGGCGAAACCGTCGTCATCGCCCCGCCGCCGGAGCTTTCCGATGGCGATGCGGTGCAATCCAAGTAATCCGATCACCCGGCATTTCCATTCCAACCAAGGTTACCGCCATGTCCGAAGCCCTCGTCAGAATCACAGGCGTCACCAAGAGCTACCAGCGCGGCAAGCAATCCGTCGAAGTGCTGCACGGCGTCGATCTTTCCATCCCGAAGGGCGATTTCATCGCGCTGATGGGCCCCTCCGGCTCGGGCAAGACCACGCTGCTGAACCTGATCGGCGGGCTGGATACGCCCAGCGCCGGCAGCGTGGAAGTGGATGGCCAGCGCATCGACCAGTACCGCGCCGGGCAACTGGCCAAATGGCGCGCGCGGCACGTCGGCTTCGTGTTCCAGTTCTACAACCTGCTGCCGGTGCTCACCGCGCAGGCCAACGTGGAACTGCCGCTGCTGCTCACCCCGCTGGGCGCAGCCGAACGCGCCAAGCGCGCCAGGATCGCCCTCACGCTGGTGGGCCTGGGCGACCGCGCCGAGCACAAGCCGAAGGAACTTTCCGGCGGCCAGGAACAGCGCGTGGCGATCGCGCGCGCCATCGTCACCGACCCCACGCTGCTGGTCTGCGACGAGCCTACCGGCGACCTGGACCGCAAGACCGCGGACGAAATCCTGACGCTGCTGCAAACCCTCAACCGCGAGCACGGCAAGACCATCGTCATGGTGACGCACGATCCGAAGGCGGCCGAATACGCCAGCCGCACCGTGCATCTGGACAAGGGCCAGCTCGTCGATGCGCCGACGGCGCACTGAGGCCGCCGCCATGACCAAAACACACCTGACAACGGCAGGCTTCGTCGTCGCCAACCTGTTCCGCAGGAAGACGCGCACCACCCTCACGCTGCTCTCCATCGTGATGGCCTTCCTGCTGTTCGGCCTTCTGCAATCCATCAATGCGATGTTCTCCTCCGGCGCGGATTTCGTCGGGGCCACGCGCCTGGTCA
This sequence comes from uncultured Aquimonas sp., assembly GCA_964536455.1. Taxonomy (GTDB): domain Bacteria; phylum Pseudomonadota; class Gammaproteobacteria; order Xanthomonadales; family Xanthomonadaceae; genus Denitratimonas. Next base: position 10,778 of record CAZHXV010000005.1, on the reverse strand, counting down.
CGCAGTCGCGCGTCTCGTTCACGCAATCGCTGCCGATCAAGCTGCTGCCGCAACTGGAGGCCATTCCCGGTGTGGCCTCGGTAACGCCGCAGCAATGGTTCGGCGGGGTCTGGCAGGAGAACACGCAGGTGTTCACCTTCGCCGTGGATCCGCTGCGCTACCACGCGGTGTATCCGGAATGGGTGCTGCCGGAAGCACAGTGGCAGGCCTTCGCCAACACCCGCGCCAGCATGATCGCCGGGCGCGCGCTGGCCGATAAGTACGGCTGGCAGGTGGGCCAGACCGTGCCGCTGAAATCCGACATCTTCCCGCTCAAATCCGACGGCTCCAAGAATTGGGCCTTCGAACTGGTCGGCATCTACGACGGCAAGGACGAGGAATGGCAGCGCAACACCAACATGGTGCTGATCGGCCGGGACTACTTCGATGAAGCCACGCAGTTCGGAACCGGCCTGGGCGGCATGTACGTGCTCAAGCTCGACGATCCGGACATGGCGCAGCAGGTGGCCGCGCAGATCGACAAGATGACCGAGAACTCGCCGGACGAAACCAAGACCCAGACCGAAAAGGACTGGAACGCGGGCTTCGTGAAGCAGCTCGGCGACATCGGCCTGATCGTGCGCTGGATCCTGTTCGCGGTGTTCTTCACCCTGCTGCTGGTGGTCGGCAACACCATGGCCCAAAGCGTGCGCGAGCGCGTGCCGGAACTGGCGGTGCTCAAGACCCTGGGCTTCTCCGACGGCAGCGTGCTGGGCTTCGTGCTGGCCGAAACCCTGATCCTGTGCGCCATCGGCGGCGTGATCGGCCTGGGCCTTGCGACCGTGTTCGGCTACCTCATCCAGAAAGGCGCGGGCGGCATGATGCCGATCGCGGTGGATGGCGGCGTGTGGGCCCTGGGCCTTGGCGCCATCGTGCTGCTGAGCATCTGCGTCGGCCTGCTGCCGGCGTTGCGCGCGCAGCGGTTGAAGATCGTCGATGCGCTGGCCGGACGCTGAGGAGCCTTCCCATGATCAAGCAAATTTTCTCGATCTCGTTGCTGAACCTCAAAAGCATCCCGCAGCGCTTCGTGCCCTCCCTGGTCATCATCGTCGGCCTGGCCGGCGTGGTGGCGGTGTTCACCGCGCTCCTGGCGATGGCGCAGGGCTTTTCGGCCACGCTGCAATCCACCGGGCGCGCCGATTCGGCCATCATGCTGCGCGGCGGCAGCAATGGCGCGGAACTCAATTCCGGCTTCGGCCGCGACGAGGTCTCGCTGATCAAGCTCGGCCCCGGCATCCGCAAGGATGCCGATGGCCAGCCGCTGGCGTCGGGCGAACTGCTGGTCATCGCCGAACTGCCGCGCAAGGGCGATGCGGACAGCGCGGTCAACGTCACCATCCGCGGCGTAGAGGACGCCTCGTTCGCACTCCGCCCGAACCTTGAAATCGTCGAAGGCCGCCGTTTCACGCCGGGCCTGCGCGAACTCATCGTCGGGCGCGGCGTGGCGCGTCAATTCGATGGCGTGGAAATCGGCAAGACGTTGCGGATGCGCGGCTCGGAGTGGAGCGTGGTCGGCGTGTTCGAAGCCGGCAACGCGCACGACAGCGAACTTTGGACGGGGCTGGAAGTGGCCCAGACCACCTTCGGCCGCAGCGGCGCCAGCATCGTGCTGGCCGGACTGGAAAGCACCGCATCGCTGGACGTGCTGAAGGCCGGGCTGGAAGCCGATCCGCGCCTGAAGGTGGACGTGAACAGCGAACAGGCCCACTACAGCAACCAGACCAAGCAGTTCCGCGCCACCATCGGCGCATTGGCCGGCGCGGTGACGCTCATCATGGGGCTGGGCGCGATCTTCGCCGCGCTCAACACCATGTACGCCGCCGTCGCCGCCCGCACCCGCGAAATCGCCACGCTGCGCGCGATCGGCTTCTCCGGATTCCCGGTGCTGGTGTCGGTGATGATCGAAGCCATTGCGCTGGCCTTCGTCGGCGGCGCGTTGGGCGCGGGCATCGCGTGGCTGCTGTTCGACAACCTCAGCGTCTCCACCCTGGGCCAGAACTTCACCCAGGTGGTGTTCGCCTTCAAGGTGGGCCTGGGCCTGGTGCTCATGGGCCTGGTCATCGCCGTGGTCATCGGTGCCATCGGCGGCCTGCTGCCCGCGATCCGCGCGGCGCGGTTGCCGGTGACCACGGCGTTGCGGACGCAGTGATGCGCGGCTGAGGACACAGGGAGGAGCCGCCGAACACGGCTCCTTCCTGCCGCGATCCTCAAACCCGGCGATGGAAGTAAAGCCACGATCCTCCCGCCAGCAACAGCGGCGGCACGAGGAAGGCCAGCGGCAGGGGAACGCGATAGACCTGCGCCAGATTCCCCGCCAGGGTTTGCAGCACGAAGAAGCCCACGCCGACGATCATGCCGATGAACAGGCGTTTGCCGAACCCCCCCGAGCGCAGGCTGCCGAAGGCGAACGGTGCGGCGGCAAGGAACAGTACGACGACGTTGAGCGGGTAGAAGAAGCGCGACCAGTAGGCGTGCTCGAACTCGGCGGCGTCCAGTTCGTTGCGGTGCAGGTATTCCAGGCCGGCGCGCAGTTCGGCGGTGGAGAGGTAGCGCGGCTTGCTCACGCCGAGCTTCAGCGCATCGGGGTTCAGCGCGGAATGCCACTGCTCCTGCTCGATGTTGCGGCTTTCCACGGAGCGGGCGAGGAAGCGGCTGCGGCGGATGTCGTGCAGCGTCCACGCGCCCTTCTGGTGCACGGCGCGGCCCACGCTGGCGATGGAGGCCAACCTGCCCTGCGGATCGAATTCGTACAGCGTCACGCCGAACAGTTCGATGGTGGCGTTGACGCCGGTGCCGGCGACCTTACCTTCGCGCGCGTTGATGAAGGTATCGCCCTCGCGCGCCCACAATCCCGAATTCCTGGCGCGGGAAACGTCGGCGGATTTGGCCGCCATCGCCAGCGATTGGCCCTGCTGCTCGCCATACGGCCCAAGCGTTTCGGCCACGAACAGCATCGCCAGCGTCAGCGCGCCGATCACCCAGAACGCGGCCAGCACGATGCGCTGCCGGGAAAGGCCCACGGCCCGCAGCGCGGTCAGTTCCGAGGAGGTGGCCAGCGCGCCCAGGCCCAGCAGCGAACCGATCACCGCTGCGAACGGGAACAGCGTGTAGGCACGGCGCGGCAGCGTCCACATCACGTAGGCCAGCGCCGAGGCCAGCGAATGTTCGCCGCTCATGTCGCCCAGTTGCCCGGCGAAGGCGGCGAGTGTGTCGAAACCCACCAGCAGCACCCACACCATCAGCAGCGCACCGAACACGCTGCTGGCAACGAGCCGGTCGGTCAGGCGCAGGAAATTCATGCCGCGCCCCCGGCGGGTTCGCGCTCGCGCGGCCTGGGCAGGCGTTCGTCGCGCCACAGCAGGAAGAGTGCCATCGCCAGCACCGGCAGATGCGCCCACCACAGCCCCGCCCAGGCCGGAATCGTGCCGTCGGCGAGGAAGCTGCGGCCCAGCATCAGCACGTTGAAATAGACCACGTAGGCCAGCAGCGCCACGATCATGCGGCCATAGCGCGCCTGGCGCGGCGCGGTGTGGGCCAAGGGCAGGGCCAGCAGCGCGAGGATCGCGGTCGCCAGCGGCGTGGCGATGCGCCAGTGCAGCTCGGCCAGTTCCACCGGCTCGGCGGCGGCAATCAGTTCCCGCGTGGTCATGCGCTGCTCCACGCGCCCGACCGAACCGCTCTGCACATCCGGCAGGCGGATGTCGTTGCGCCCGAAGCGCATCATGCGGAAGGCATCGCTGCCCGGCACGCCTTCGACGCGAAAGCCATCGGTGAGGCTGAGATAGCGTTCCTCGCCCTGGCTCTCCTGGAACAGTTCGCCCGCCTGCGCGGTGATCACGTCGATGCGGCCCTCGCGCTCGGCGTGGACGAACAGGCGCTCGAAGGTACGGCCGTCCTCGCTCATCGCACTGATATAGACCACGCCCCGGCCACCGGGAATGTTCACGAAGCGCCCCGGCTCCAGGCCTGCGAGCAGCAGCGATTTGTTCGCCGCCTCGATCATCGCCTGCGAGGTGCGCAGCGCCAGCGGCGAGAGCCACAGCGAGGTCAGGCCGACCAGCGCCGCCACCGGAACCGCGATCCAGAACATGGGCCGCGCCAGCCGCCGGCTGCCCATGCCCGAAGACGCCAGCACCGCGATTTCGCTGTCGCGGTGCAGCCGGCCATAGGCCAGCAGCACGCCGAGGAACAGCGACAGCGGCAGCAGGATGGGGAGGAAATCCAGCACGTTCAGGCCAAGCTGCGACAGCAGCAGCCCCGGCGGCAGCTTGCCGCGCGCGATCTTGCCCAGCACGTCCGCGAAGAAGCCGCCCATGCTCACCAGCACCAGCACGGCCAGGCAGGCCACGAAGCTGAGCGTCACTTCGCGCGCCAGATAGCGGTCGATCAGCGGCAGCCACGGCGCGGCGCGGGAGTTCGGGCGGGATGGGGTTTGCACTAGAATCCTGAAATCTTGCAGCGCCAGCGCCAGGTGCGCCGCCGCAACGCGCAAGTATCGCCCGTCCCCTCGCCACAGGAAAACCATGAGCCTGAATCTGCGCCTTTCGCGCGATCCCGCCGCGGCCATCGACGCCGACGCGATCATCGCCGCCGTGTTCGACGACACCGGCCTTTCCCCCGCCGCGCTGGAACTGGACAAGGCCAGCGGCGGCCGCATTTCCGCACTGCTGGAAAGCGACGATGTTTCCGGCAAGCTGGGCCGCACCGCGCTGCTGCTTTCGCTCGATGGGGTAAAGGCGAAGCGGGTATTGCTGATCGGCCTGGGCGAAGCCGCCCGGCTGGACACGGGCCGCTACGTAAAGGCCGCCACCGATTCGATCCGCGCGCTGCGCAACGCGCCGGTGAAGCGCATCCACAGCACCCTGCCCGAACTCGCCGTGCAAGGCCGCGATACCCCGTGGAAACTGCGCCAGGCCGCATTGGCCGCCGAACACGTCGCCTATACCTACACCGCGACCAAGAAATCCGCCAAGCCGGCCCAGCTTTCCGAACTGAGCCTCACGGGCGAGGAAACCCACGCCGGTGCCCTGCGCGAAGCCAGCGCGCTGGCCGAGGGCATCGCGCTGACCCGCGAACTGGGCAACCTGCCGCCGAACATCTGCAACCCCGCCTACCTGGCCGACCAGGCGCGTCTGCTGGCCGCCGCGAACCCCGGCGTGAAGGTGGAGATCCTCGACCGCGAGGCGATGCAGGCCCTGGGCATGGGATCGCTGCTCGGCGTGGCGCGCGGCAGCGCCAACCCGCCGTACCTCATCGTGCTGCGCCACGATGGTGGGCACGCGGATGCGAAGCCTTACGTGCTGGTCGGCAAGGGCATCACCTTCGATACCGGCGGCATCTCGATCAAGCCATCGGCCGCGATGGAGGAAATGAAGTTCGACATGTGCGGCGCGGCCACCGTGCTGGGCACCTTCCTCGCCGCCGTGAAGCTGGATCTGAAGATCAACCTCGTGGCGATCGCCGCGGCGGTGGAGAACATGCCCGACGGCGCGAGCTATCGTCCTTCCGACGTGCTCACCTCGATGAGCGGCAAGACCATCGAAGTGCTCAACACCGACGCCGAGGGGCGCCTGATCCTCTGCGATGCGCTGACCTACGCGCAGCGCTTCCACAACCCGGAAGCATTGATCGACGTGGCCACGCTCACCGGCGCCTGCGTCGTGGCGCTGGGCAAGCACGCGCACGGCCTGATGAGCCGCGACGACGATCTGGCCGCCGAACTGATCGCCGCCGGCGAAACCGCCTTCGACCGCGCCTGGCGCCTGCCGCTGTGGGACGACTACCAATCCGGGCTGGATTCCATCTACGCGGACGTCGCCAACCTGGGCGGCAAGTGGGGCGGCGCGATCACCGCCGGCTGCTTCCTGGCGCGCTTCACCGAAGGCACGCGCTGGGCGCATCTGGACATCGCCGGCACCGCCTGGGACGAAGGCCGCAAGGGCCTGGCGACCGGCAGGCCGGTGGGCCTGCTGGTGGAGTGGCTGAGCGGCAAACAGTAGAGCGGAGCTTGCTCCGCTTTGGCAGTGGAGCGGAGCCCGCTCCGCTGCTCGTTCCCAAGCCGGGCAAGCCCGGCTCTACGATGGCCGAAGCAGGATCCGGAACCTCCCATGCCGCAAGCCGATTTCTACCTGATCGCCAAGCCGCGCTTCCTCGACGACCCGCTGCTGCTGGTCTGC
>CAZHXV010000005.1:0-4553 GCA_964536455.1 uncultured Aquimonas sp. | reverse complement strand
ACCTCATCGACGGCAAGCTGTGGGAGTTCGACGAGGACGCCTACATCCCGCACCAGATCGCAGGCCAGGACGAAGAGGACGAAGACACGCCAGTGCTGATCCTCCCGCCCGGCGTGGAATCCCCCGACCGCCCCTATGTGCTGAACCTGCGCGACGAACCCTTCCATGGCACCTGCGAGCGCGTGCTGGAAGTCGTCCCCGCCGATCCCGCCGCCCGCGAACCGCAGCGCCAGCGCTGGCGCGACTACCAGGCGCGCGGGTTCACGCTGTTCAAACACGATATGTGAAGCGTTCGCAGGCCTCTTGCTGGGTGCGACATCGTGTCGCATCCCCGGACGGGATCGCGCCCGCTACCGTGGGCGGCCCCGTTTGCCGGAGCTCGCACCGTGTCCACACGCCGATTCCGCCGTCCTGCGCCATGGCTGGCGCTGTTGTCCGCGTTGGCCGCGGCGCAGCTTCATGCCGAGCCGGAAATCGCCAGCGCCGAGCGCCTGGACGCCGTCGTCGTCACCGCGCAGGCACCCGGCGCGGGCGTGACCACGGAACTGGATCCGAAGCTGCCGCGCCAGCCGGTGCCGGCCAGCGACGGTGCCGATTACCTCACGACCATTCCCGGCTTCACCGCGCTGCGCAACGGCGGCACCAACGGCGATCCAGTGCTGCGCGGCATGTTCGGTTCGCGCCTGAACCTGGTTGCCAATGACGGCGCGATGCCGGGCGCGTGCCCGGCGCGGATGGACAACCCGCTGTCCTACGTCGCGCCGGAAACCTTCGACCGGCTGGTCGTGATCAAAGGCCCGCAGACCGTGCTGTGGGGGCCGGGCGCATCGGCGGGCACGGTGCGGTTCGAGCGCGATGCGCCGCAATTCGCCGAACCGGGCGTGGAAGCCGGCGGCAGCGTGCTGGGCGGCTCGAACGGACGCCGCGACGCCACCGTCGACGCCAGCGCGGGCGCGAGGTTCGGCTATGCGCGCCTGACTGCGAACCAGTCCGAATCGGACGACTACGAAGCCGGCGACGGCAGCCGTGTGCCTTCGCTCTGGGACAAGTGGAACGCCGATCTCGCGTTCGGCTACACGCCGGACGAAGACACCGTGCTGGAACTTGGCCTGGGACGCGGCGACGGCCAGGCCCGCTACGCCGGGCGCGGCATGGACGGCGCACAGTTCCTGCGCGATTCGCAATCGCTCAAGTTCCAGAAGACCGGGCTTGCCGGCGCGCTGGAAAGCATCCAGGCCAGCGCCTGGCGCAACCTTGTCGATCACGTGATGGACAACTACACCCTGCGCGAGCCGAACCCGGACAGCATGATGGCGATGCCGATGGCCGCCGATGTCGAACGCCGCACCGTCGGCGCGCGCGCTGCATTGCACTGGATGTGGACGGGCTTCGACCTGACCGCAGGCCTCGATGCGCAGAACAGCCGCCACCGCCAGCGCAGCGCAATGGGCCGCGACACCTATTCCGCCGTGCCCTGGAATACCGATGCCGTGCTGCGCAATCGCGGCATCTTCGCCGAAGCGGGCTTCGGGCAGTCGCATGACGGGCGCTGGGTTGCCGGGCTGCGCGCCGACCGCGCCAGCGCCAGCGACCGCCGCGTGGACGAAGGCGGCATGGGCGGCGGAATGGGCATGGGCGACATGGCCGGCTCGACCTCCGGCCAGACCCGCGAACGAACGCTCGGCAGCGGCTTCCTGCGCTACGAATCCCAATCCGCCGATGGCTTCGGCTGGTTCGCGGGGCTGGGCCACGCGCGCCGCTTCCCCGATTACTGGGAACTGTTCTCGCCCGACGCCGGCCCGATGGGCGCGATCAACGCCTTCGACGGCGTGCAGCCGGAACGCACCACGCAACTGGATGTCGGAACGAGCTACCGCACGCGGCGGCTGGATGCGTGGATCACCGCGTATGCCGGGCGCATCGACGACTACATCCTGTTCACCTACCAGGCAGGCGGCATGATGGGCATGAGCAGTTCCGTCGCGAACGTCGATGCCCGCATCCACGGCGCGGAAGCGGGCATGGAATTCCGTCCGGTCGATGCGGTGAAGCTCGGTTCGACGCTGGCCTGGGCCTGGGGCGAGAACGCCAACGCCAATGCGCCGCTGCCACAGATGCCGCCGCTGGAACTGCGCCTTTCCGCCGCATACGAGGCACAGCGCTGGAACCTGGGCCTTTTGTGGCGCGCGGTCGCGGCGCAGGATCGCATCGCCATCGGGCAAGGCAACGTCGTCGGGCGCGATCTTTCGCCCAGCCCCGGCTTTGCGACGCTGGCGCTCAACGGCAGGGTGAAGATCGGCGAGCGCTTCCGCCTTTCCGCCGGCATCGACAACCTGCTCGACCGCGCCTACAGCGAACACCTGAACCTTTCCGGCAGCGCGGATTTCGGCTATCCGGCGGAACCGGTACGCATCCTCGAACCGGGCCGCACCGCATGGGTGAAGCTGGATTTCGCCTATTGACCGCCATCATGCTGCGGGAATGACCGCGGTTCCCGCCTCCTTCCTTGCCACGCTGGCCATGCTGCGCTGGTACGCGGCAGCCGGGCAGGCGCTGACCGTGGCGGCGGTCGTCGCGGGCCTGCGCGCGCCGTTGCCGCTGCCGTGGATGCTCGCCGCCATCGGCCTGCTGGCCGCCTTCAACTTCTACGCGATGCACCGCGCCCGCCGCGTGCCGGAAACCGCGCCCGCCGAAGCCTTCGCCCACATCGCGGTGGACGTTGCCGTGCTGGCCTGGCTGATCGGATGCAGCGGCGGCTCGGCCAATCCGTTCACCTCGCTGTTCCTGCTGCCCATCGCCTTCGCCGCGCTGGCGCTGCCGCAGCGCTGGATCTACGCCACCGCCGCACTCTGCGCCGCCGGCTACGCGCTGGCCGCCGCGTTCGCGCGGCCCTTGCCCCACATCCACGTATTTGCCGCCGACGGCTTCGACCTGCACCTGATCGGCATGGCCGCGAACTTCGCGATCTCCGCCGCCGTGTTCGTGTACTTCCTCGCGCAACTGGCGGCGCAGCGGCGCAAACGCGACACCGAACTGGCCAGCCTGCGCGAACGTTTCGCGCGCGACGAAGGCATCCTGGCGCTGGCCACGCACGCGGCCTCGGTCGCGCACGAACTGAACACGCCGCTGGCGACGATGCTGTTGACGCTGGAGGAACTGGAAGAACGCGACGACCTGCCCGACGCGCTGGCCGGGGATCTGGCGCTGCTGGGGTCGCTCGCGGACACCTGCCGCGAGCGCGTGCGCGAACTGGCGCGTGCCGGCGCGGATGCGCAGGAAGTGGATCCGGCGCGGATCGTCGAACGCTGGCAGTTGTTGCGGCCCACGGTGGCATTGTCGTGCAGCGGCGAAATCGCGCCCGGCACGCGCATCGATGCGGCGGTCGGGCACCTGCTGTCGGCCCTGCTCGACAACGCCGCCGATGCCAGTCTTGCGGCGGGCAGTTCGCGCGTGGATCTGTGCCTGTCCGCCGATGCCGGGGGCCTGCGCGGGGAGATTCGCGATTACGGCGCAGGCTTTGATCCGCAGCGCCCGTTCCTGCCCGGCACGCTGTTTCGCAGCGGCAAACCCGAGGGCCTGGGCCTCGGGCTGGCGCTGTCGCACGCCACGGTCGAACGGCTCGGCGGCGAACTGAGCCTGCACGCGGCCGAAGGCGGCGGCGCGCGCGTGGCGTTCCGCTTGCCGCCGCGCGCAAAGGAAGCGCACTGATGCGCGGCCTCGTGCTGGACGACGATGACCTCTACCGCGCCACGCTGGTGCGCGCGCTGCAACGGCGCAGCATCGAAGCGTTCGCCGCCGCCACCGCGCCCGAAGCCCTGGAACTGGCACAGCATCACCACCCGCTCGACTTCGCGCTGCTCGACCTGAAACTGGCGCAAGGCACGGGCCTGGACTTGATCGCACCGCTGCGCGCGGCCAATGCGGGCATGAAGATCGTGCTCGTGACCGGCTACGCCAGCGTCGCCACCGCCGTGGAAGCGATCAAGCGCGGCGCGGACGATTACCTTCCCAAACCCGCCTCGCTGGCCGCGATCCTGCGGGCGGTCTGCGGCGAAGCGGCGCAGGACGCGCAAACGCCTGAAACGATGACGCCGCTCTCGAGGATCGAATGGGAACACATCCAGCAGGCGCTGGCGGAAACCGACGGCAACGTCTCCGCCGCCGCGCGCCTGCTCGGCATGCACCGGCGCTCGCTGCAGCGCAAGCTCGCCAAGCGCCCGCCGCGGAATTGCCCTTAAGTGCCAATGACCGCACTGCCCGCTGGTCGTAAGATGCGGAACCTGGTTCCAGCGACGCAAGGAAGTCCCCACCCATGTCCAATGCTTCCCGAAAGCCCGATTCTAGAAAGCTGTTTCCCGATGCCGCGTCCGCGCTGTCCGGGCTGGTGGCCGACGGCCAGACGCTGGCGGTTGGCGGCTTTGGCCTGTGCGGCATCCCCGAGGCGCTGATCGCGGCCTTGCGCGATACCGGCGTGAAGGGCCTCACCGTGATCTCCAACAACGCCGGCGTCGATGGCTTTGGCCTGGGGCAACTGCTCACGACGCGGCAGATCA
>CAZHXV010000004.1:0-37108 GCA_964536455.1 uncultured Aquimonas sp. | reverse complement strand
GTTCTGGCCGGTCGCGCCGACCTTCTCGAAGGGATCGAAGAACTCGCCCTTGTGGTGTTCGGAACCCTGGAACATCAGATGCTCGAACAGGTGCGCGAAGCCCGAGCGCCCCGCCGGCTCGTTCTTGGAGCCGACGTGGTACCACACGTTCACCGCCACGATGGGCGCCTTGCGGTCGGTGTGGACGATCACGCGCAGGCCGTTGGGCAGCTCGAACTGGTCGTAGGGAATATCGACGGCGGCGGCGCGTACGTTGGACGTGGCCGCGCCCGCGAAGGCGAACGCGAGGACGGCGGCCAAATGCCGCGTGGCGGGAAAGCGCATCGGAAGCTCCGTGGCGGAAAAAGCGGAAGAACCGCCGATTCTAGCCAGGCGCGCCCACCTCTCTAAGCGCCGATGGTCATGGGTCGGCCCTTGAGGCGATGGGCGCCAAGGCACTCGATACCGAATACCCGCCTATCGGCTTCAGGTCGGATCCATACCGGTGCCGACCTCGCTTTCCGGATCGAAACCGAAGACGCGGACGGTTTCCACCACCGCGCCATCGACATTGCGCACGATCGCCACGCTCAGGAGCATCGACAGCTTCCATCTGCCGGTCTTCTGGATCACCGGCAGCGGCGTCTTGCTGGTCTGCTCGCTGTAGCGCAGCGCGCCCACCGCATCGTCCCTGACCTGCACTTTTCCCCAACCCGGGATCGCCACGACGGCGGTCTCGTCGGAGAACGGTGCCGGCGCCGAGGTGCGCATCCCTTCGTTGTGCGGCAAGGTGATGAAGTGCGCCGCCAGCACGCGCGCTTCGACGAACTTGCCCAGCGGCCCGCTGCCGCGTACTTCGACATGGATCTGGTCGTCATGTTCGAAATGCACCGAGCCGGCATAGCGGCCGGTATCGGCGACCAGCGATTGCCCGGATTCGGAACTGGCGCTCCACAGCAGGCCGCCGCCCAACTGCTCGATGTCGTAGGTGACGCGGAAAATGACTTTCTTGCTCATGGTGGACTCCTGCTCAGGTTGGTGTGGTAACGGGTGTCGCGACGCAGCGAGACCAGATCTGGCTCGGTCTCGATCAGGTGCTGGGGGTAACCGGCGCTCAAGGCGCGCTCCAGGTAGGCGAGCGCCTGCTCGCGCCAGCCCAGCGCCTCGGCGACCAGCAACGCTCGGAACCAGATGTCGGCGTTGCCTTCGCCCGCCGTTGCCTGGGCCCGGCTCAGATAATCCTGCGCTTCGCGCGCACGGCCAAGGCGCGCCGCATACAGCGCCGCGCGGCCGAGTCGGCTGGGATTCGCATCGCCAGCGGCCAGTTGCGGTTCAAGCAACTGCAACGCGCGGGTGTACGCCGCAGCGGCGTCGGATTCGCGCCCCGGCACCTGGCGCAGCGCATCGGCCAGGTTGGCCCAGCGCAGCGGTTCGTTGGGGCTGCCGCGCGTGTCGGATACCGCCGCTTCGAACGCAGCGGCGGCTTCGGCGTATCGCGCCCGCGCGTACAGCGCGGTGCCGAGATTGGAATAAAGACGCCCGCTGGGGCGGATTTCCAGACCGCGCCGCAGTTCCTTCATGGCATCCTCGCCGCGCCCCAGGCGCAGCAGCGTAGCGCTGAGGTTGGAGTAGGCGGTGGCGCTGTCCGGGCGCAGTTCGATGCTGTGGCGGAAATCGGATTCGGCGGCGAGGTAGTTGCCCTGGCGGAAATGCAAGGTACCGCTGCTGTCCCAAAGCAGCCGTTCGCGTGGGTGGCGCGCCAGCGCATCGGCGATGAGCGTCCGCGCCTCGTCGTTGTGCGCCTGCGCGGTGGCCATCTGGATCCGTCCCAGCAGCATCCACAGGTTGTCCGGCTGCAAGGCAGCCGCGGTGGCGTAGTGGTTCGCGGCATCGGCGTACTCGCCCTGGTATTCCAGCACCCGGGCCTGCGCGACGTGCGCCAGCACATATTGGTCGTCGGCTTCCATCGCCATTTCCGCGCTGGCCTGGGCGCGCTGTAACCAGAGCGGATCGCGTTCGTCGTTGACGTAGCGCAGGCCGTAGGCCAGCGCCAGCAGCGATGCCACCGGCGCGTTCGGCGTGCCGGGCACGAGGGCGGGTTCCAGCAGTTCGATGGCGTCCTCCACCGCATCGTCCCGATCGAAATCCAGCAACAGGCGCTCGGCCCGCGCCAGCAGGGCGGGCGTGGTTTCGATGGCGGCGGTGGCAGTGGCATCGTCAGCGGCGACGGGGATGGCGAAATCGCGCAACGAAGCCAGCCCCCAGGCGACCGCCGCCAGCACCGGCACGGCGGCGAGCGCCAGGCCGATGCGCAGGCGGCGCGGTCGGGCCGGCGTTGCGGCGAGCGCCGCCGTGGCCTCGTCGGAAACTTCGCGCGGTTCGCTTCGCTCCACGGCGGGAGCCAGGAGGCGCTGCAGCACGGTGGCCACCTGCGCCATCGTCGCGGGGCGCTGTTCCGGCTGGCGGCGGGTCATCCGCAGCAGCAGGTCGTCCAGTTCGCGCCGCACCGCCGAACCGGGTGCGCCGCCGGTGTCGAAGCTGCCTGCGGCGATGCCCGCTTCCAGCAGCATCTGCCCGACCACGCCGAGGGAATACACATCGCTGGTCAGGGTGGGCGGCGCGCCGGCGCGGCGTTCGGGGGCCATGAAGGCGGGCGTTCCCAATACCTGCGCCGGTTTTTCGGGCGCGGTGGCGCTCGGTGCATCCACCAGCCGCGCCAGGCCGAAATCCAGCACGCGCAACTGGCCTTCCGCATCCAGCATCAGGTTGGAGAGTTTGATGTCCCCGTGCGCCAGTCCGTGCCGGTGCAGATGCGCCAGCACCGAGGCGGTCTGGTGCAGGATACGCAGGATTTCTCCGAAGGTTGGCGGCTGCTGTGCGATGCGCTGTTTCAGCGTCTGGCCGAACACGCGCTCCATCACGATGACGGCGGCATCGTCCTCCATCAACACGTCATAGACCGCCGCCAGCGCCGGATGCCGCAGCGAGGCGGACAGCCGCGCCTCGCGCAGCAGCGTTTCGCGCTGGGTTTCGCGCTGCGCCTCGCTGCCGCCGCGCAGGAACTTCAGCGCCACCGGGCGTTGCAGGCGCTTGTCCCAGCCGGCATAGACCTCGCCGAAGCCGCCTTCGCCCAGACGCACCTGCACGTCGTAATCCCGCGTCAGGCGAGGCAGGGCCGGCGTCGGCTCCGGTGCGTTGGTCAAGGTCATCACGCCATTCCAGTATCGGGAAACAGCCTGTCCGTTCCGCAGGTAACGTTCCGCAAGAACCGGAAGCGCGTTCGATGTTTTTCAATCCGCCCCGACACCGCGCCCCGTCGCGAACGGCCAGTGTTGCAGACGCTGCCGCAGGCGGCAATCGCGCAGGCTCACGAACCGCAGGTCTGCGGCCCGGCGATGGCGCAAAGGGCTTCGCGGTCGTCCTGTTGCGCCGCGCGCTTCGGCGCGGTGCGCAGCAGTTCCTGCACGGTTTCCTCCGCGCCGGCCATGCCGCCCGCACGGCCGATATCCAGCGCCGCATCGTCCGCCAGGCCGGCCTGGGCGAGCGTGAGCGCCAGCAACGCCCCGGCACGGTTGCCGGCAGCGCAGTGCACCAGCACCGGGCCGTCGCTGGCGAGGATGGCCGCACGCAGCGCTTGTGCCTTTTCCATGCTGAGGCCTTTCGCGCCGGCGACGGGCACCTCGACGTAGGCCATGCCGGCGCGCATCACTTCGCTTCGCTCGTCGCGGCCTTCCAGTTCTTCGGGCAGGCGCAGGTTGACGACGGTGGTCACGCCCTTTCCGGCGATGCCGCGCCAATCCTCCGCACTGGGCTGGCCGGCGGTGAAGACTTCGGGCAAGGGCGCGAACAGGCGCAACGGCTCGGCCGCTTGCTGCGCGGCATCAGGACGCACGGAAGAGGAACAGGCGGCCAGCAGGCCAAGCAGCCATCCGGCCACGGGAAGCAAACGACTGCGCGACATGTGAAGCCCTCCTGAGACGAGTCGACGGCGTTGACCCTCGAAAAACACCGACGACAACTGCCCGGACTCGCGGCATTGTGCGCGCCGCGAACAGGAGCGGCCACCGCTTTCACGGTGCCATGCCCTCGCTGCGCGCCAGCAACGACCCGGACGAACCCGGCTACGGCCAGATCGTCCCGTTCGCCTCGGTGGATCAATACGCCGCCACCCTCGCGCGCTGCCACGGCGTGGGCAACGGCGACATCGCCGGCATCTTCCCGAGCCTGGCGAATTTCGAACCGGAGGATTGGAGGTTCATGGGGTGAACCCCATGCCCCCCGCCCCGCGCCGGCTCACTCGATGCCGCGCACCGGCAGCTTGATCTTTTCGCCCGGATCCTCGGCCACGCGCGCACTGTGGGTCTGGCCGTCGTAGCTGTACACGATGTCGTAGGCCACGGTTTCGTAGCGGGTGTCGTTGACCGTCTCGCATTGGGTTTCGGTGCGCGTCTCGGTTTTCTTGGCCTGCTGGGTTTCCTGGATCTTGCGCCCGGCAATCGCCCCGCCGATGGCCCCGGCGATGCGCGCGGCGTCCTGGCCCTTGCCGTCGCCCACCTGGTTGCCGATGGCTCCGCCGATCACGGCGCCGATGGCGGTGCCGGCGATCTTGTGCTCGTCCTTCGGCGCGGCCTGATACACCACTTCCACGTCGCGGCAGACCTCCTTCGGGTTGTCGATCGACTGCTTCACCGGAGTGACGCTGACGACCTGGGCGTATTGCACGGACGGCGCGGCGGGCGCCTTCGGCGGAGCCGGCTTGGGTGCAGGCGCGCTTGCGGTCGGTGCGGGTGCGGGAACCGGCACGGCGCGTTCGACGGGCGCGGGAACCGGCGCCGGCTCGGCGGGCGCCGCCTCGACCGGCTCGCTCGCCGAGGGTGCAACCGCCACCGGCGGCGTGGCGGTTTCGCTGTTCGCGGGCGCACCGCCGTTGCAGGCAGCAAGCATCAGACACGCCGCGACAAGCGCGAGGGAGGCACGAATCGGGACATTGGTTTGCATGGGGCGATCTCCTGACGAAAGTCCACCGCGGCGGACGGATTCGTCCCTACGCTAGCGCCGGATGCCTGAACCGGATACGGACTGCAAATCGCAGCCGGTGGGGCGGAAAGGGGCGGATATGAACGCCTGCGCCAGAATCCTCCATGGCGGCTTTCTACTCCACCTCCCCTTCATACCCATCCGAGAACAGGCATGCGGTTGCCGGCGCCGTGGCGGTGTCGTTGTCCGGGAACACGTCGCCGGCGATGAAGGCGTGGGCGATGAAGGTTTCATCAGGTTCCGGGCCGGGCGAAAACATGCCGGCGATGCGGTAGATCACCCCCGCATTGCGCGGCAGGTTCACGCTGTGGTCGATCGGGCCCGATCCGGAAGGCGGACAGGTTGCGCCACCCACCGGCGTACACGTCCAGTTTGCGTTTGGCAGCGAATCCGGAAGCGGGATTTCCACTTGCACGGCATTGGCCACGACGGTGCCGAGGTTTTCCACCAGCACGGTGTAGTCGCCGAAGCGGCAGAGGTTGCTGATCGCTTCCGCGGCGGGAATGGACACGGCCACGTCCAGCCCTTCGCCAACCGTGATGGCGAACGCCTGCCAGTCCGATACGTCCACGCCGCCATCCGCCGTGCCGCCGTTGTCGCGCACCCGTACTCGCAGTTGCGCACTGCCGCTGTTGCCGCTCAGCACATGGTTCAAGGCGCCGTCGGTGTTGACGGTGGGCGTGCCGAATAGCAGTTCCGCCGGATCGGCGAGCAGTTCGACTTCGTAGCCGAGCACGGACTGCTCCACTTCCCACGGCGCAGCGCCGAACGACACCACGCTGGCGAAGCCGGGCACGGAGAACACGCCGGTGGCCCCGGCCGGTTGCGCCTGGTTGCCGATGATCTCCAGTACCGGCGCAGTGTTGGGGTTGCGCGTGAAGCTGGCGATGACGCTGCAATCGGCAAGCACCGGATCGGTGGCGAACACCAGGCCGTCGAGCGCGCCGCCGCAGCTTCCGGCCATGTCCGCGATGCGGTATCCGTCGTCGGGCGTCAGCGTGAAGCTTGCCGTTTCGCCGTGCGCGATGGATTGCGGCGTACCGGGCGAAATGCCGCCGTGGCCGCCAGAGACGCTCGGCGTGACGATATGGGCGCTGATCGCGAAGCTGGCAGTACAGCTTCGCGCTGCATCCATCGTCACGCTGGCCTGCATCGCCGTACCACTGCAATCCCCGCCCCAGGCGACGAAGTGCGAACCGGTGTCGGGCGTGGCGGTGAGCGTGACCTGCGCTTTTTCGGAATACGTCGCCGCGCAGTCGCCCGCCTCCGCACGGCAACCCTGCACCTGCCCACTCGATGGCGGCGTAGCGATGTCGTCGGCGGAAACGCTGCCCTGGCCTGCCACGGAAACGCTCAATGCGAACTGCAGCGCCTCCACCGCGCCGATGTCGCAAGAACTTCCCTGCGGGCGGGCGATGCCGCGCTGGTCGGTGAACTCCGGATCGGCGGCGCAGGAAATCCTGTCGATCAGCGGACTGCCGGGCAGCGGCAGATGGGTATGGGTTTCGCCGCCGTGGTCGGCCAGCGCGGCCAGTTTCGGATCGCCGGTGAGGTTGCCGGTATTGGTGCCGTTGACGCAACCTGCCAGACCACTGCCGATCAGGCTGCCGGCGGCGTTGATCGTGCCTGCCGCAATGCTGCAATCGCTTCCCGTTCCCGTGCTGTTGGCAAAAACGCTGGCTGCAAGTGTGGTAACGCCCTGTGTCTGGTAGAGGCCGCCACCGAAATTGGCCGAATTGCCGGATACCGTGCCGTGCTCGACGATCAGGGTTCCCCCATTGTCGATCCCGCCGCCTTGCAGCGCCAGATTGCCGGACAGGGTGCTGTGCGCGAGGGTCGTGGATCCCAGGTTGAGAATGCCGCCGCCCTGCTGCTCGGCGGCATTGCCGGACAAGGTGCTGTGCTCGATGGTCAGCGTTCCGCCTTCGCTGTGGATGCCACCGCCGTATCTGGTCGAATTGTCCGATAGCGTGCTGTGGGCGATGTTCAACGGGCCATTGTCGTGTTTGTGGATGGCGCCGCCCTTGAGAACAGCGGAATTGCCCGATACCGTGCTGTGTTCGATGGTGGTTGTGCCTGCGCCGGCCGAGCTGCACATGCCGCCACCGAATTCCATGCTGATGTTTTCCGCTACCGTGCTGTGGCGGATGATCAATGTCCCCCCGCTGTGGATGCCGCCGCCATCCCCCGCGCGATTGCCTGACACGGTGCTGTGCTCGATGGTCAGGGTGCCGGAATTGAAGATGCCGCCACCGAGGGAAGTGGCCGTGTTGCCCGATACGGCGCCGTGCACGATACTCAGGTTGCCTTGGTTGGCGATGCCGCCCCCGTAGGAAGTGGCCGTGTTGCCCGACACGGCGCCGTGCACGATGCTCAGGTTGCCTTGGTTGACGATGCCGCCGCCATTCCCGGATCTTCTTCCATTGACGATGTCCAGTTTCCTCAGGCCCACCGAACGGCTGGACAGGACGACAAACACCCCTCTCGCATTGTTGCCGCTGATGGCGACATTGCCGCCGTCGGCGCGCGTGCCGTCGATGAGCAGGTCGGTAGCGATGTTGGGCAAGAGCGCGCCCAGAACGATGGCCGAGTGGCTGGCATCGGCGAACACCGCCGGATCGAACGTGATGATGTCGTAGGCCGAGCCGGGGGCGCAGTCGGCATGGGTCTGGGCGTTGCCGTTGGCGTTGATGAGGGCTTCGCGCAGCGAGCACAGGCCATTGGCGCTGGTTTCGTCCGCCATGGTATCGACCACGATCTGGCCGGCTTCCACCGCGCCGATGTCGCAGCGAACGCCCTGTGGCCGCGCGATGCCGCGCTGATCCTGCGTGGTGCCGGGTATGAGATCGCAGGCCACCGCGTCGATCAGCGGGCTGCCCGGCAAGGGGTAATGGGTGGCGGTGCGGCCACCGTTGCTGCCGAGCGCGGTGAGTTTCGCGTCGCCATCGAGATTGGCGGTGTTGGTGCCGTTGAGGCAGGCAAGGCCATCGCCGATCAGGCTGTGGCTGGCGCCGATGACGCCATTCGTTCGGGCGCAGTCGCCGCCGGTATTGCCGGCGATGGCGCTGGCGGTGAGGACGATGGTTCCTCCTTCGCTGGCGGCGATGCCGCCGCTGACCTGATTGCCGGTGTTGGCGGAAACGGTGCTGTACGCAAGGTTCAGCGTGCCCGCGTTGCCGATGCCGCCGATGCCGAAGGCGCTATTCCCCGAAACGGTGCTGTGCCAGAGGTTCAGCGCGCCGCTGTTGCCGATGCCGCCGTTGGCGTTGCCGCTGTTGCCTGAGATGGTGCTGTAACGGATGTCCAGCGTGCCGTTGTTCTGGATGCCGCCGACGCCATAGGCCGAATTGCCCGAAACGGTGACGTATTCGAGCGTCAGGCTGCCTTCGTTGCGGATGCCGCCACCGCCCTCCGGAAAGGGGGCGCTGCCGTTGGCGATGGTCAGCCTGCGCAGCGTCGCCACCGCGTTTGCCTCGATGACGAACACGCGCGATGCGTTGTTGCCGCTGATGGGCGTGTTCGCGCCGTTGGCGGTATCGCCGTCGATGGTGAGGCTGCCGTTGTCGGCGATGGCCAGCGCACCGTGGGTGAGGGTGAACGACTGCGCGTACAGGGGATGGAAACCGATGCTGTCGTCGTCCGGCGTGGCGTTGGCCGCGGCGATGGCGTCGCGCAGCGTCGGGCAGAAGAAGTTCGGTGCCGTGCCGTCGCAGTGGGTGGCGCTGCCGGTGGCGACGTCGCCCTCGCCGGTAACGAGATAGCTGGCGGCCTGCGCCGTTCCAGCCAGGGCCAGTGCCAGGGAGGCGAGCAGGTGTACAGCGAAGCGGGGCAGGGCGGGGCGATCCACGGTGGCTTCCTCGGCGAAAAAGAGCTTCGACCGGGGATACGCGGAAACCTGCGGGCAACAGACATTCTTGTAGCCGCCCTCCTATTTGAGGAGGCCCGCAACCAGTATGAAAAACCGCTCCTGGCCGTTGTCCTGCCGGGAGCGGCTACGAACCGAAAATCGCCGGGATCACACCTGCGGCCTGAACGTATCCTTCTCCGCCGGCCGCAGCAGCCAGCGGCACAGGGCCGGCAGGAAGATGAGGGCGGCGAACATGTTGACCACGAACATGAAGGTCAGCATCAGGCCCATGTCGGCCTGGAATTTCAGGTCGGAGAAGATCCACATCGCCACGCCCACGGCCAGCGTCAGGGCCGTATAGAAAATGGCGATGCCGGTGGTCTTGAGCGCGACGAAATAGGCCTCGGTGACGCTGCTGCCCTGTGCCATGGCTTCACGCATGCGGGCAAAAATGTAGATCGCGTAGTCCACGCCGATGCCCACGCCGAGCGCGACCACGGTGAGGGTGTTGACCTTCATGCCGATGCCCAGCTCCACCATCAGCGAGTGGCCCAGTTCGGTCACCAGCACCAGCGGCAGCACGATGCACAGCGCGGCGAGCGGGTTGCGGAAGCTGATCAGGCACATCAGGAACACGGCGGCGTAGAGCATCAGCAGCATGGTGTGCTCGACCGAGCGCACGGTATCGTTGGTGGCCGCGGCCACGCCGATGTTGCCGGTGGCCAGGCGCAGGTTCACCGCATCGGAGTGGAATTCCTCGCCGCTGGCCTGCGCGGCCTGGGCCTGTTCGGCGAGCTGCTCGCGCAGGTTCACGCCAGGCCGGAACGCATCGTTGTTCTCGCGGAACTCCTTGACCGCGCCGATCACCCGGTCGATGGTTTCGGCGCGATGATCCGACAGGAAGGCCATGATCGGCATCGCCGAGCAATCGGTGTTGAGCAGGCCGGATTCGGATTCGAAGCCTTGCGTGGCCAGGCGCAGCGAATCGGCATCGCGCGGCAGCACGCGCCACTTGATCGAACCGTCGTTCCAGCCGGCGTTGACGATCTTGGCGGCCATCGGCAGGGTCATCACCTGCTGCACGCCGGGTACGTTCTGAAGGTGCCAGGCAAAGCGGTCGATCAGTTCCATCGCCGGGTAACTCAGCGTGCAGGCATCCGGCCGCGCTTCGGCGATGACGTTGAGGATGTCCACGCCGAGCGCGAATTTCTGCGTGATGGCGCGCGCATCCTGGTTGTAGCGCGATTCCGGGCGCAGTTCGGCCACGCCTTCCTGCGCGTCGCCGATCATCACCTTGTCGCCCTGTTGTTCGGCGAACCACCACGCGACGACACCGATGATGATGACGAGCGCGGCCGGAATGCGGCGGCTGAAACGGGCGAGGAAGGCCCATATCTTGTCGAACTGGGTGAGCTGGCGCAGGCGGTAGTCGCGCTTTTTCTCCATGTTGCGCAGCCTGGTGTAGCTGAGCAGCACCGGCAGCAGCACCAGATCGGTGAGGATGGTGATGGCCACGCCGATGGTGGCGGTGATGGCCAGTTCGTAGATGATCCGGATCGGGATCATCAGGATCGTGGCAAAGCCGATGCAGCCGGCGATCAGCGCCACCGCGCCGGGCACCAGCAACATGCGGAACGCGGCGCGCGCGGCGGTGAGCGAATCCACGCCCTGGCGGCTGCGCAGGTCTTCCACGCTGCCGTCCTCCAGCCCGCCGAAGAAGATTTCCCCGCGGAAGCGGTTGATCATCTGCTCGCCGTGGCTCACCGCGATGGCGAAGATGAGGAACGGCGTCAACATGTTCATCGGGTCGATGCCGAAGCCCATCAGACGCAGCGCGCCGAGCATCCAGATCACCGACACCAGCGCCACGGCCACGGTGAGGCTGGCCAGCTTCACCGAGCTGGAATACAGGAACAGCAGCAGCCAGGTGAACACGATGGTGAGCGCGAAGAACTTGATCACCGAGCGAGCGCCATCGGCGATGTCGCCGATCATCTTGGCGAAGCCGATGACGTGCACGTCGAAGCCCTGTGCCTCGTACTTGCCGCGCAGTTGCTCGAACTGGCCGGCGATGGCCTGGTAATCCAGTTTGCGGGTGTCGGTTTCGGGCACGAGATCGGCCCAGATCATCGCGCCCGACCAGTCCTTGGCCACCAGGCGTCCGACGATGCCGGCCTTGACGATGTTGGCGCGCACCGACTGGAAATCCTCGGGCGTGGCGTTTTCCACGCTGAACTCGGCCGGGATCACGTTGCCGCCAGCGAAGCCGTCCTCGACCACCTCGACGAAGCGCACGTTCGGCGTGAACAGCGAGCGCACGCGCGAGTTGTCCACGCCGTCGATCGCCATCGCATCGTTGGTCATGCCCTCCAGCGCGCCGAAGAACTGCGGCGTGAACATGTCCCCGTCCCTGGCGACGAGCGCGACCAGCACGCGGTTGGCGCCGCCGAAATCGGCTTCGTAGTCGATGAAGGTGCGCATGTACTCGTGTTCGAGCGGCACGAGTTTCTTGAAGCCGGCATCGACCCGGAGCTGGCTGGCCAGCGCCAGCGCCGCCACCGTGACGAGGGTGAAGAGAACCAGCACCACCGGCCGGGCGCCGAAGATCAGGTTTTCCAGTGCGCGGGTGATCGGACCCGCTTCCGTGTTGCCGCCGTGCGCCATGTTCCGGACTCCTTATTTCGCGCCGGGCGCGAAGCGATCCACGCCCTTTTCGCCCGCCAGCAGCAGGCTGCCATCGGGCCGCGCCAGCACGCCCGCCAATACCGGGGTTTCCTGCGCGTGGTTGGCGTAGAGCCGGTTGGCGACCTGCGCGCCGGCGTTGGCGCGGGTCAGCACGACACCATTGACGCCAACCAGCGCGAAGCCGCCCGCACCGACGGCCGCGCCGCCCATCAGGGAGAGTTCGGTATCGGTGTCGATCTGCGTCCAGGTCTCGCCCAGGTCGCGGCTTTCGAAGACGTTGCCGCGCATCCCGAAGGCGACCACGTGATCGCCGGCGTAGCCGAGTACGCCGAACATCGAACCGGCGTAGGGCAATTCGAGGCGCTCCCAGGTCTGGCCGTCGTCGCGCGAGCGAAAGGCCGCGCCGCGTTCGCCGACGATGAACAACGCGCCGCTGCCGGTGCGCGCGATGGCGTTGAAGTGCGGTTCGGATTCCTCGTCCAGCGCCAGATCCTCGTCGGAGAAGGTCATGTCCTCCTCCTCTGCGTCGGCCTCGTCCGCGATTTCCTCCTGCGCAGGCGGTGCGGATTGCGTGGAGGTCGGTACGAAATTCCAGGTGCCGCCGCCGTCGTCGGTGCGCAGCAGCTGGCTGTAGGCGCCGACGGCGAATCCGTGTTCGGGCGTGAGCATCAGCACGTCGAGCAGCGGCACGCCCTGGCGCGGGTCGAATTCGGCGCTGGGGTCGTCCTGCGGACGAAGCACGTCCACACGCTGCAATGTCCAGGTGAGGCCCCCGTCGCGGCTGGCCACGATGGTGCCGTCGTGGCCGACCGCCCAGGCCGCATTGCCGACGGCGCTCACTGCGGTGAGCGTGGCGCGCGTGGGCACGTTCTCGATCTGACGCCAGTCGCTGCGCGATTCGGATACCAGGACGGCACCCCGTGCGCCCACGGCGATGGCGCGCGAATCGGTTTCGGCCATGTCCAGGATCAGGCCCTGGGTGGCCGTCAGCGGCATGAGTTCGCTGGATGGCGGCAACGGCGGAGTTTCCTCCTGCGCCAGCGCCGGCACGATTGTCAGGGATAACGCCAGTGCGCCGAGCGCTGGCCATCGGATCGAATGTGCCTTCATCTCTCCCTCCTGTGCATCCCTCGCCGTTTTCCGCATCGTAACGGCATCCTTTGCGATGCGGCAGGGGCCTGTCGAAAAGAGAGCCGGGCAAGCCCGGCTCTACGATGGGTTGGAGCGTTCAAGCCCTCTCCCGTCAAGGGAGAGGGGAACCGCAAGATCAACGCACGCCGCGGGTACGCAGCGCCTGCGGCGTGTAGTTTTCCAGCGAGCTGGGCAGGGCGAAATCCGGCGCGCTGTCCTGGTTGTCCACGCCGGTGGCCAGGTAACGGCCGGAGAGCAGGTCGTGGTGGTTTTCCATCGTGCTCCAGAACACCGGGACTTCGTAGTAGGTGATCGAGGGGGCTTCGGAATAGCGCCAGACCTTGCCCTGGTTGTTGTAATGATCGAGCACCAGGATCTGCCAGCTGTCCTCGTCGACGTAGAAGGTGCGGCGCGGATGGATGTGGCGCTTGCCGGGCTTGAGCGTGGCATCCACCACCCAGACGCGGTGCAGTTCGTAGCGCAGGTAGTCCGGGTCGATGTGGCCCTTCTTGATCATGTCCGAGACCTTGGACTTGTCGCTGTGCGCCTTGTAGGAGTTGTACGGCACGTACATCTCCTGCTTGCCGACGAGCTTGAAGTCGTAGCGGTCGAGCGACCCGTTGAACATGTCGGTCATGTCCGAGGTGCGCAGGCCATCCGCCGCCGTGCCGGGGTTGTCGTAGGCCACGTTCGGGGCCAGGCGCACGCGGCGCTGGCCGGGGTTGTACACCCAGGCCTTGCGCGCCTGCTTGGACTGGTTGAGGCTCTCGTGCACCAAGAGCACCTGGCCTGCGAGGCGCGCCGGGGCTTCGACCGATTGATAGAAGTACAGCAGCATGTTGTCGATGTCGGCGATGGTGTTGCCGGGCTTGTAGTACAGGCCCATGAACTCCTCGCGGATCTTGACCAGGTTGTACTGGCCGCCGGCGGTCACCGGCGCAAGGTTCGTCCAGCGCGCCGCACTGATGCCCTTGTATTTCATCTTGTGGTTCCAGATCACCTCCGCGCCGGCTTGCGGGATCGGGAACGGGATGCCCTCGGCCGCGTTCTCCACGCCATCGTTGTCGGCGGTGAGCGTGGCGGTGGTGGCGTTCTTGATCGAGTACTCGTAGGTGCGCTCGGGGAATGCGGCGGAGCGGCGGGTCGGATAGACATCCATCCGGAAATCCGCGTACTTCTCGAACATGGCCTTCTGGCCTTCGGAAAGCTTGTCGCCGTATTGCTTGTAGTTGTCCGGCGTGATCGAGAACTGCGGCTTGTCGGAGGCGAACGGATCGGGATGGAACGCGCCGAGCTTGTAGGCGGCCGGCGGCTGGGTGACGCCGCCGTTCCAGGCCGGGATCGTGCCGTCGGCGTTGGCCCCGGCCTCGGCACCGAGCGCGGTGAGTTCGTGGCCCAGGCGCGCCGCCTGCTGGGCATTGACGGCAGCCATCGCCGGGACGCAGGTCGCGGCGAAGGCAAGGACGGCAAGGACGGGTCGGGTGGTACGGATATTCATGGGAAAAAGCTCCTTGGCCGTCGTCAGAACGAATACTTGGCCACGACCGAATAGAAATCGCGGTCGTGGATCTGGTTGTAGGGCTTGCCGCCGGTGAACACGGTGTAGCTCAGGTCGAGGCTCCAGCTGTTGAGGTAGCTGGCCTCCACGCCGATCGTGCCGGACTTGCGGCCTTCGAGGAAGTTGCCGCCCGGCCCGGGAGTGATGCCGTTTACATCGTGGTTGAAGGCGATGCGCGGGGAGACGTTGATCGCGCTGCCAAAGATGCCCGGATAGTCGGCGCGCGCCGCCACGCGGTAGCCCCAGCTGAAAGCGGTCGGGAAGCCACCGGTCAGCGTGTACGGGTTGCGCAGCCCGCCGGTGCTGATGTCCCAGCCGCCGCCGGTATCGGTGCCTTCGCCCTCGTAGCGCAGTTCGGACGCATCGGGCAGATCCCAGATCTTGGTCGCACCGATTTCGCCGACCAGGGCGATCTGCTCGGCGCCCAGCCAGTTGCCCGGCCCGATGGCCTTGGTGAAGGTGGACTGGATCTGGCTGACCTCGTGGCGATCCCAGCCCTGCACGTACTCGCCCGGCCCATAGTTGCCGAGCTGGCTGGAGAAGTGCAGCGCCGGCTGCGGGATCACCGCGTTCAGCGGCGAGAGGCCGGCGAACAGCAGCTCCACGTCGTCGATCTGCAAGGGCATGTTCTCGCGGTAGCTGACTTCGCCCTGGAAGGCGATGCCGCCCGGCAGCGAGGTGTTCCACGACAGGCCCCACAGGTGGATGTCCTCGGGGTATTCGAGGAAGTAGCGACCGGAGGTGGGCGAGGTGGTGGTGACGGAAATGCCCGAGAGCACCGGCACGCGGCTGTGGTAGTTGAGGTAGTACAGGCCGAATTCGGTGCCGCCGAGCAGATCGGAGAAGTAGCGCAGCGCCACGCCGTACTGGCCGCTGTCCTTGGCGTTGTTGTTGGCCGCGCGCGGGAAGGCGGCGGAGCAGCCGGCGCCGATCAGCGTGGCTGCGGTCTGTGCGCCGTAACGCTCGGAAAGCTCGGCGAAGCGGTCGCTGCCCAGATAGCCGGCGGTGCCGTTGAAGCAGGTGTCGTAGAAGTTGTCCGGGTTGTTCACCGGCTGCGGCACGGTGCCGAAGTTCAGCATCACGTGGTTGCCGCCCGGGGATGCGAAATCGTTGGCGGAGAAGTACGTGCCCGAGGCATCGATCTCCACTTCCTCGAACTCGGTCAGGTACACCGCTTCCAGCGAGAGCTTCTCGGTCAGCGAGAACGAGGCCCAGATCGAATCCACCGGCAGGAAGGCTTCCTTCAGTTCCGCGCCGGCCACGCGCAGCGCGGAGAGATCGAAGGGGTTGATGACGTTGATGCCGTTCTGGATGAAGGTGGATTCGCCCCAGCTCACCACCTGGCGGCCGACGCGCACGCTGCCCTGGCCGGATTCGCCGTAGCTGAAGTTGTGGAACACGAAGGCGTCCAGCAGGCGGAAGCGCTCGCCGATCAGGTTCTTCGCGTCATGGGTGAGGTCGTCGCGGTCGGCGTTCTCGAAATCGTAAAAGTAGGTGGCGCGGGCGAAGGCGCCGGAGTTGCGCCAGTTCAGCGAGAACTCCGAGGTGATCTTGGCGGCGTTGGAGATCAGGTCGCCCTTGTCGTACTTCAGGTTGCCGTCGTCGCGGTTGGCCGAGAAGCGGCCTGCGGTCGCCAGCTGCAGCGCCTGGGCCTCCATGTAGCGGCCCTGGTTGGTCAGTGCCGAGATCTGGGCCACGATGGTCGGGTCGAAATACGACTTGGCGAGCAGATCCTCGGCCTGGTCCTGCGCGCGCCAGGAGGCACCGTAGGAAACCGTGGTGTCGATCGAGCCGGACAGCTCGCCCTTGCTGAAATCAAAGGCAGGAGCCGAGCCTGCGGCCAGGAGACCGGCCACGGTCAGGGCCAGCGGCGCGCGCGCCGGGAAGGAGCGGAAATTGAGAGTCATGGTCTGTTTCTCCTGGCTTACTGCGCGCGGATGACGGAGGAATCGGAAACCACCACGGTGGTGCCCGAGGTCGCCAGCAGGCTCGCCATCTGGCGCTGCATCTCGGTGGTGACCGCAGCGGATACATCCGGTCGCAGGATCGAACCGTGTTCGCCGGCGGTGAAGCGCACCACGCCGCGCACGCCGTTGGCGGCCTGCGTGGTCTGGGCGATGGTCGCAAGGCCGAGCGCGCGGATCAGCGGATCGGTGCCGGACAGCGGTGCGCCGGGCACATTGTTCGGCACCACCTGGTCAGGCAGCGATTCGCCGCTGCCGACCACTTCGTGCAGCAGGATCGCGTTCTGGGCCGAGGCGAAGCCGTAGTTGATCGGGTCGATGGAATCGATCACCTGCTGGGTGGCGAACATGAAGCTGTCGTAGGTCGGCGTGCCGGCCGTGACGCCCGCCGCCGCAAGACCTGCGCGGATGCGCGGGCCGAACGTGGCCGAGCCGTCGAGCAGGCGCGCGATGCCGCCGCCGGGTACCGACAGCAGGCCGACGTTGACGTTCGGCTCCAGCGCCAGGAACGAGGTGCCGGCGATCGCGCCGAGCGAGAGACCGACGAACTGGATGCTGGAGGAATCGAAATCCGGCGAACCATTGCCGTCCAGATCGATGGTGGGCAGCGAGGCGGTCAGCACGAACAGGTCGGCCACGCCCTGGCGCAGGTTGTCGCGCGAGGTCAGCAGCGAGGTCAGGTTGATGAAGTGCGTGCCGGAGCTGTCGACGACGCCATCGGGGCCGGCCGCGCCGGTGCTGTTGTTGACGTAGTCCACATCGAAGGTGCGCTCCTTGGCGATCGCGCCGAACGGCGTGTTGCCGATCGCCAGCGGGCTGGTCGGCGGCAGGCCGTGCAGCGGCAGGTCGATGGCGACCACGGCGAAGCCCTGGGACGCCAGCGTCTGCGACACCGCCAGCGCGTGGCTGCGGTCGCCGGTGATGCCGTGCTGGAAGATCACCACGGGCCAGCCGGTGGCCGGCTTGCTGTGGCCGGAGTTGGCGTTCGGAATCGTCGCCAGCACTGGGATCCTCACGTCCGCCGTCTTCACCGGGAACGGGTTGGCGAAGGTCAGGTTGGTCGAAACCGGGCTCAGGCCGGCCGCGTCGAACGGCGGCACGTAGGCACCGGGCGCGGCTTTCCAGAAGCCGGTCAGCGGGCCGGTCGGGTTCTCGGCGGAGGGCGCGGTGAGGTAGTACGGAACGGTCAGCGTGCCGATGTAGATGTTGGCGATCGGCGCCAGGCCAACCGCCGAAAGATCCATGCCGCTTGGCACCAGCTGCGCCGCGCCCGGCTGCGTCACCGAACGCACCGCCTGCATCACCGGCGTGATGCTCTGCGTGGTGAAGACCCAGCTTGCCACGACGTGGTCGCGGTTGATGCCCACCGCGCCGGCGGCGGCCAGGTGCGAATTGGTCAACTGGCGCACCGGCTCCAGCGCGCAGGCCGTGGCCGTGGGCAGCAGCGGATCGGTGCTGGCGCCGTTGGCGCACAGCGGCGAGGTGCGCTTGGAGAAGCTGTACACCTGGTCGGGCGTGGCGTCGTTGCCGAGCGTATCGGTGATGCCGTCGGTCACCACCACCATGTACGAGGTGAGTTGTTCGAACGGCTTGGTCGGAATGATGGCCATCGTCGCCTGCGCCGGATCGCTGGGAGCCAGCGCGGCGACGAATTCCGTACCGGCGGACAGTTCCCGGCTGATGCCGGTGACACCGCCGCCGGGGCCGGTGAGCGAGACCTGGAAGATGCGCACCGACTGGCCCGGCACGATCGACGCCGCCGCAGGCTTGTTGTTGAACTTCATGCTGAGCGGGCCACTGGTGCCCCAGCCGTCGAGCGAGGAGATCGCCACGTAGGGATCGCCGTAGTTGTTGGGATCGGCCACCGGCGGGTTCAGCGTGAGGTCGGTGGTGCCCGAGAGCAGCAGGTTGTTCGGCAGCGGCACCGACCCACGGCACGGATGCCCCGTTGCATTGGCGTTGGCCGGGTCGAAACAGGCCGTCAGCACGCCGTTGACGGGCGTACCGTTGTTGTTGGTGTTCTGCGGGGTCGGAACCGCGCGGTCGCTGTTGCTGGAGCCGCCGCAGGCGGTCAGCAGCACGAGCGAACCTGCCAGGGCCAGGGTGATTTTCGATCGCATGTCTTTCTTCCTTCGACGCATCGGGTCAGTGCAACGAGCCGCCATCATAGGAAGCCATCGAAGGCGTCCGCAATGCTGCGCCGTATGGTTTCCGAAACCCCAGTCTGCTGCATTGCAGCAGGTCAAACGGGCTACGCTGCCCCGGCATCGCCCCGGAACATTTCCGCCCGCGGCACGAAGGGACGTGGGTGGTATCCCAGGTCGGAACGCGCCGGATCCGCATCGAACACCAGATCCTGGCGCAGCCGCGCGATCACGCCGGGGCCGAAATCGCGCATCAGGCCGATCCGCGAGACGGCGGAAAACGCCAGGTCGGGCAGCGGCAGAAGGTAGGGCGCAGGCGACAGGCAGGCCACGGTGCGCCGCACCATTTCACGCCAGGAAAGCACCTCCCCACCGGGCAGATCGAAGCGCCTGGAAAGGCTCGCCGGGCGCATCGCTGCCGCCATTGCGCAGATCGCAAGGTCTTGTGCGTGCACCGGCTGGCGCAGGCCCGTCGCGCCGCGCGGTATCGGCATCGCGCCAAGGCGCTGCGCCAGATGCGCGATGCGGGTCAGGTTGCGGTCGATGCCGGCACCGTAGATCAGTGTGGGACGCAGGATCGTCCAGCCGATGTTGCGCTGTCCGCACCAGGCGATCAGGCGCTGCTCCTGTTCTTCCAGGTGTTGCGAGAGCGCACGCTCGGCCGGATCGGGCGACTGCGCCTTGGTCGCGGCGCTGGTGGAGGAAAAGGCGATCACGCGCGAAGGTTGCGTGGTACTGCGTCGCAGCCACGCCAAGAGGCCATCGAGCGGGCCGGCGCTGAACAGCCAATCCGGCGCATGCGCCACCTCCCCCTGGCCGAACAGATCCAGCCGCGTCCAGCACGCGCCCGGCATGGCCTGGTGCGGCGTGCGCGAGACGGCTTCGACCGCAATGCCCGCCTCGTGCAACAACGGCAGCAGGAAGCGGCCGATCTGGCCGCTCGCGCCGAACACCAGCGCACGTGTCATGTCGGGGCCTTCAGTGCGAAGCGCAGCCAGCAATACCCGGCCAATGCGGCGACGGCGGAGCCTGCAAGGATGCCGAGCCGATGCGTGACCGCCGCCTCGGTGCCGGGCGCGAACGCAAGCGAGCCGATGAACAGGCTCATCGTGAACCCGATGCCGCACAGGAGGCCCAGGCCGATCAACAGGTTCCAGCCAAGATTCGGCGGACGCCGCAAACCGGCCAGGCCCGCCAGCCAGATCGAACCGACGATGCCGATGGGCTTGCCCAGCACCAGCCCGGACATCACCCCCAGCGGCACCGCGTGCAACGCCTGCTCCAGCCGGATGCCAGAAAGATCCAGCCCCGCGTTGGCGAAGGCGAACAACGGCAGGATGAAGAAGCTCACCGGCGGGTGCAGCCGCCGCTCAAGCGTTTCCAGCGGCGTGCGCATCGGGTTCTTCGGATCGTTCAGGGGAATCATCAGGCCGGTGGCCACACCCGCCAGCGTGGCGTGGACGCCCGATTTCAGTACCAGGAACCACAGCACCGCACCCAGTGCCAGATACGTGACGGTGCGCGCGTGGCCGAGCTTGTTCAACACGGCCATGACGACCAATACCGCCAGCGCGCCCAGCAGCCACCACGGCGCAAGATGTTCCCCGTAGAACAGTGCGATCACGACGATGGCGCCCAGATCATCGAGCACCGCGATGGCGGAGAGCAGCACCTTCATCGCCAGCGGCACGCGCGAACCAAGCAGGGCCAGGATGCCAAGCGCGAAGGCGATGTCGGTGGCCGAGGGAATCGCCCAACCGCGGCGCGCGATGTCGTCCGCGTGCGCGAAGCCCAGATAGATCAGCGCCGGCACCGCCATGCCGCCGAACGCGCACAGCAGCGGCAAGGCCAGTTGCGCGCGGCTGCGCAGTTGTCCGACCACCATCTCGCGCTTGATCTCCAGCGCCACGAACAGGAAGAACACCGCCATCAGCGCGTCGTTGATCCACAGCAGTGCCGGCTTGAACAGCACGCCCGGCACGCCGAGTTTCCAGTGCAGGAACGCATCGTAGGCACCGCGCAACGGCGAATTGGCGACGAGCATGGCCACCGCCGCGCAGGCCACCAGCAGCACGCCGGCGAAGGCAGGCGAATGGACGCTCTGCGCCAGCCGTTGGCGCAGGTTGCGCGACCCTGGCCCGGGAGCGGGATCGTTGGGAGTCATCGGGGGCTTTCCAAATCTTCGGCGAACTTCACGGCGCAGGATCGGGCAGCAGCGCCTGCCATGCATCGGATACGGCAGCGCGTGCGTCGGCCAGCCCGGCATCGTACGGAACCAGCCGCGAACGGCCATCCAGCGTACAGGCCAGCGCCCGCGCCAGCAGTGCGACATGCGCCCGGCGCAGCGCCAGTGCCGACTCCGGATCGAACCAGCCAACGCCGGCGAGCGCCTCGATCAGCGCCTGCGTGGCCGTCTCCCGGATCAGCGCCGGATGCGCATGGGCATGGATCAGCACGCCGGCCTGCACCAGGAATTCCAGATCGACCAGACCGCCGGTGCCTTGTTTCAGATCGAAGTGCCGATCGCTGGAACGATCCTTTTCCGCGCGCATCCGCTGGCGCATCTTCGCCACCTCGCGCCGCACCTCGTCCTTGTCGCGTTCCCGGCACAGGGTTTCGGCCCGGATGTCGGCAAAGCGCTGCGCCACCTGCGCATCGCCGGCCACGGGCCGCGCCCGCACCAGCGCCTGCTGTTCCCAGACCCAGGCGCGCTCGCGCTGGTAGGCCGCGAAGCTCTCAAGGCTCGACACCAGCAAGCCCTTGCCGCCATCGGGCCGCAGCCGCAGATCGACTTCGTACAGCCGCCCGGAGGTGGTGGGCAAATCGAGCAGCGAGAGCGTTTTCTGCACCACGCGGGCATGCCAGCGCGAAGGTTCCAGCGGCCTTGCGCCATCGCTATCGCGCAGCTTTGGATCGGATTCGTACAGGAACACCAGATCCAGGTCCGAATCGAAGCCCAGTTCGCCGCCGCCGAAACTGCCGTAGGCGATCGCCGCCAGCCCGCCATGCACCTGGCCGTGCTGGCGCACGACCTCGGCCTGGGCCATCGGCAGCACGTCGCCGACCACGGCCTGCGCCAGCCACGCCAGTTGCGTGCTGGAGGCCAGCGGCGGCTGCCAATCGATCAGGCTGGCGCGTGCGATGCGGAACGAGATGCCCTGGCGGAATTCGTTGAGCGCGAGCAGCCGCGCTTCCGGATCGGCCTGCGGCAGGTGCTGCACGCTTTGCGCCAGCGCCGTGTCGATGTCCTCGCGCGTGGGTGGGTTGGCGTCGCCGCGCGCATCCAGCAGCTCGTCCAGCAACAACGGATGCGCGCACAGCCGCTCGGCCATCCAGCGGCTGCCCGCCAGCACCTGGATCAGCCGCGCCAGTGCATCGGGGCGTTCGTCCAGCAGGGCCAGATAACTGGAACGGCGCAGCACGGCCTGCACCAGCGCCAACGCGCGTTCGGCGGCCAGGCGCGGCGCGGCGCTTTTCGCCGCGGCGGCCAGCAGCGCCGGCAACAGGCGATCCACGCGCTTGCGGGTACGTTCGGAAAGCACGGCCAGCGCGGGCAGGCGAGCAAACTCGGCCAGCTTCCGCGCCAGTGCCTGTGCTTCGTCGAAGCCGGCAGCGGCCAGCTTTTCCGCATTGGCCTCATCGTCCGGTTGCCGCCAGACCTCCGCCAGATGCCAGGACACAACTTGCCCTGGCGCATGGCGCGAGGCTGCCTCCGGCGCGCGCGCCTGGAACACCTGCGCGAACTCGCGCGCCACCTGCGCGCGATGGCCTTCCAGCACCGCTTCCAGCGCCGGCCAATCGGAAAGACCCAAACCGTACGCCAGCCGTGCCCGATCCAGTGGCGCATCGGGAATCTGGTGGGTCTGTTCCTCGCGCAGCATCTGCACGCGGTTTTCGAGCTTGCGCAGGAAGCGGTACGAGGACAGCAGGATCTCGGCGCTGCGGTCGGGCAGATGGCCGCGCTCGCGCAGCTGCGCCAACGCCCCGATCAATCCACGCTGGCGCAGATCCGGCTCGCGCCCGCCCCGGATCAACTGCTGCACTTGAACCAGGAATTCGATCTCGCGGATGCCGCCACGGCCAAGTTTCAGGTCGTGCTCGCGCTCGCGCCGCGCCACTTCCGCCTCGATCATCGCCTTCATCTCGCGCAGGCCTTCGAGCGCGCCGAAATCCAGGTAGCGGCGGTAGATGAATGGACGCAACTGCGCCAGGAAATGTTCGCCCTGCGCGATGTCCCCGGCCACCGGCCGCGCCTTGATCCAGGCGTAGCGCTCCCAGTCGCGGCCTTCGCGCTGGAAATACTGTTCCATCGCCGCGAACGACAACGCCAGCCGCCCGACCTGCCCGAACGGTCGCAGCCGCATGTCCACGCGGAAGGCCATGCCATCGGCATCCACCTCCGCCAGCAACTTGATCAGCCGCTGCCCGAGCCGCGCGAAGTATTCGGCGTTGTCCAGCGGCCGCTCGCCATCGCTCTGGCCGGAGTCGGGATAGGCGAACACCAGGTCGATGTCGGAGGAAAAATTCAGTTCGGCCCCGCCGAGCTTGCCCAGCCCGAACACGATCATCCGCTGCGCGTTGCCCTGCGCATCGCGCGGCACGCCGTGGCGAAGTTCCATTAAGGCGCGCACCGCTTCCAGCGCCGAAGACAGGCAACGCTCGGCCAGTTCCGACGCACCGCGCAGGGTGTCCTGGATGGTGTCGATGCCGTTCACGTCGCGGTGGATCAGACGAACGCTCTGCGCATGGCGATAGCGCCGGATGCGCGCGGGCCACTGCGATTCGGCGGCGGGATCAAGCCGCAGGCCGGACGATGGCGCATCGAGCGCATCCAGCAGTTCCGGATCGCGGCACAGCCTGTCCAGCGCGTAATCGCTGGCGATCAGCAATCGCGCCAGGCGTTCGAAACGCCCAGGTTCCGCGCGTGCCCTGACCACGGCGTCCGGCGCGGCCTGCATCAGACGCGCCAGTTGCTGTTCGAACAGGGTGGCAAGTTCCGGATCGGGGAACGCAGGCATGACGGCTCTTTCCGCCGATCCGAAATCGCGGTTACTCGATCACGCCGCAGGCGATCCGCGCGCCGGAATTGCCGGCTGGTTGGCTGGCGTAATCGTCCGCCGTCGCATGCAGCACGATGGCGCGGCCGGCGATGTCGCCCGCACCGCCGTCGCGCAGGCTCACGCCCGGCACGAGCACATCGACGGCGATATCGCCGTGCGCATCGGCCACGAGGTTGGGAATGTCGCCGGCATGGTGTTCGCCCTGGCCGGGATGGCCATGCACGTGGCCGAGCGGATTGAAGTGCGGCCCCGCGCTGCCGGCATCGGCCGCGCTGCAATCGCCGGTCTGGTGGATGTGGAAACCGTGCGTGCCGCCAGGTTCGACGCCTTCGATGACGCCGCCGATCCGCACCCCGCCGGAAGCGGCCTGGAACGTGAGTCTGCCCGTGACGCTGCTGCCCGATGCCGGCTGCATCACCGCGTTGGCCGAGGCAGGTTCAGGCGCCGGGGGCGTGGTGGCGCAGGCGGCCAGCGTGGCCATCAGCGCAACGGGGAGGGAAACGCGATGAAGGTTCATGGCTGCGGACTTCGTGAGGTGGAGGCCCGAAGCCTACAAGAACCCGCGTTCGCGTGGTGCGCGAACTACGGGCGAGGCGAGCGGCGGTGCCGCCGCCGCCCGCATCCCTGCCGCACTTATTCCAGGTCCACGTCCAGCCCGCCCGTCCACTTGAACACCAGGTTGTAGATCAGCGCGGAGATCAGCCCGCCGATGAACAGGCCGATGCCGTAGATGATCGGAAAAATGACGATCGCCAAAAGGCCCATCGCCCCTCCCAGCAAGCCGCTCCCCTGACCGCTGGCCCCCGCGCCCAACAACGACGCCAGGGCAATGAACGCGCCGGCGATCGCCCCGAACAGCGCCCCGACCGCGCCCATGTTGATGCCCAACGACAACACCCCGATTTTCTTGAGTTTCATTGCACTTGCTCCCGACGGATCACTGGTTGGTCGTGCGGCGACATGCCACCCGACGCCTACATTAAACGCAAAAAGCCGGTTTCGAAGGACACGCGCGCCATGCGGGCGGTTCGACGGCAGGCCAAGCGCGCGGCGTGGCTGCTAAAATCCCCGGAATTCCATCGGGATTTCCTCATGTCCGCCGCCGCCCAAGCCAACGCCCAGACCCGCTACGACGTGACGCGCGCCGACCTGCCGCTTTCCTGCCCGATGCCGGGCATGACGGAGTGGAATTCGCATCCGAAGGTGTACCTGCCGATCGAGGCCACGGGGGAGGCGCGCTGCCCGTATTGCAGCGCGCTGTACGTACTGAAGGATTGATGCCGGCCCCGCCGTGGCCGCGGCGATCACGGTGATGCAGTTGCTGCCCGCGTTGAACGCGGGCGGCGTGGAGCGTTCCGTCATCGAAACCGCGCAGGCGCTGGTGCGGCAAGGCCATCGCGCCATCGTGGTTTCCGCTGGCGGAAAGCTGCTGGCGGAACTGGATGCCATCGGCGCGGAACACATCACGCTCCCCATCGGAAAGAAATCGTTGGCGACGCTGCGCATGGTCGGCGCGCTGCGGCAGGCCATCCGGCAAACCCGGCCACATATCGTCCACGCGCGTTCGCGCCTGCCGGCCTGGGTCGCGCATTTCGCGCTGCGCGGCCTGCGCGGGACCTCGCCCGTGTTCGTTACCTCCGTGCACGGCCTCAATTCGCCGGGCCGCTACAGCGCGATCCTCACCTCGGGCGTGCGGGTGGAATGCGTTTCCGGCACCGTGCGCGATTACGTGCTGGCGCACTACCCACGGTTGGATCCGCGGAAACTGCGGGTGATCGAACGTGGCATCGACCCGGCCCAATTCCCGCGCGGCCACCGTGCCCCGCCCGCGTGGCGCGAGCGCTTCCACGCCGGGTATCCGATGCTCGCCACGCGCCCGTTCCTGGTGTTGCCCGGCCGTGGCACGCGCCTGAAGGGCCACGCACAGGCCATCGCGCTGCTGGCGGCGCTGCGCGCGCGCGGCTTCGATCCGGTGCTGCTGCTGCAAGGTGCGCAGGAAGAAGGGCGCGAACGCTACCTGGCCGAACTTCGGGAGCAGGCCACGGCGCTGGGTGTCGAAGATCGCCTCATCGTCGCGCCCTCGCGCCACGACATCCGCGAGGTGATGGCCGAATCGGCCCTGGTGTTGCAGTTGTCGCGCAAGCCCGAAGCCTTCGGTCGCACCGTGGCCGAGGCCCTGAGCCTGGGGAAACCCGTGCTGGGCTGGAATCACGGCGGCACCGGGGAACTGCTGGCCCGGCATTTTCCGCAGGGCGCGGTCGCGCCGTTCGACGCCGATGCGCTCATCCAGTGCGCCGTCGAACTGCTGTCGAACCCGCCCGAGGTGCCCGCGTTCACCGGCACCTCGCTCGAACAGATGCAGGCCGCCACGCTGGCGCTGTACCACGAGGCCTTGCAGGATCGCCCGCATGGATGACGCACCGCACCCACGCCGACCCTGGCGCATCTGGCTGTTGTTCGCGGTGCCCTTCCTGCTGCCCTTCGGCCGCAGCGCCGAAGCACCGCTGCTGATCGGCGCGATCTGCGGCCTCATCGCCATCGCACGCCGCCGCATCGACTGGCGCGCGCCGGCGGTGCGGCTGGCGCTGGTGCTGTTCGCCGCTTACTGGCTGCCGGAACTGCTCTCCGCCTTCGATTCGGTCGCGCCGGGAAAGACCTGGCAGGAAGCGGCCATCGACCTGCGCTTCCTGCCCTTCCTGCTGTTCGCCACCACGGCGATCCGCAGCCCACGCGAAGCTTCGCTGCCGACCGGCGGCATCGCCGCCATCGTGGCGCTGTGGTGTGCCGATGCACTGGTGCAGGCGGCCACCGGTTTCAGCCTGGGCGGCGCTGCGACATCGGATCGGCTGTCGGGCATCTTCGGCGCGGACGATCTGAAACTGGGCGGCGCGCTTGCCGTGCTTTCGCCCTTCGCCCTGATCTGGTGCGCGCGGCGCGGCGGCATGAAGCTGGCCCTGCTCGCAACGCTGCCGGTGGCCATCGTCCTCCTGCTGGCCGGCGCGCGCGCTTCGTGGGTCGGCTTCGCGCTCGGCACGGCGCTGGTGTTGTGGCACGGCTTCGGCGCCCGCCGCGCCCTGCCCGCGTTCGGCATTTTCCTGTTCGCCGCCGCCTTCGCCGGGGCCGTCGGCTATCACGCCTCGGAGCGCTTCGCACAGCGCGTGGATCGCACCGCCGCCGCCTTCGCCGGCGATGAAGCCGCGCTCGATCACGCCCTCTCCGGCCGCCTGCCGATCTGGGCCACCGCGCTGCGCATGGCGAAGACGCATCCGGTCAACGGCGTCGGCGTGCGCGGTTTCCGCCATGCCTATCCCGATTACGCCGCCACGGACGATCCCTGGGTCGATCCGGAGACCGGGCTGGGCGCATTGCACGCGCACCAGATCGTGCTGGAACTGGCCAGCGAAACCGGCCTCATCGGCCTCATCGCCTGGTTCGCCGCCGCCCTCTTCGCCATCCGCTTCTGGCGCAGCGCTTCCCCGGAAACCCGCCGCGACGCCCTTCCCGCCGCCTTCGCATTGATCGTGATGCTGTTTCCCTTCAACACCCACTACGCCATGTACTCCGCCGTGTGGGGATTGCTGCTGATGGCGATGGTGGCGCTGTGGGTGGCCGGGCTGGCGGGACGGCGTTGACGCCGTCAGCCCCGCAAGTTGCGCAAGCTCATCCCGGTCAGCCGCCGGCCTTCAGCCCCGCCAGCACCATCAGCGCCACCACGCAGCCGAAACCGCCGATCCAGATCAGGCTGCGCAGCATCGGAATCGCCGCCAGATAGAGGACGCCGTGCAGTACCCGGCACACGACGAAGGCAATGGCGATGGGCGAGATCAGGCCCGGATCCACGCCGGCCAACTGCGCCATCAGAACC
Source organism: uncultured Aquimonas sp. (assembly GCA_964536455.1). GTDB lineage: Bacteria > Pseudomonadota > Gammaproteobacteria > Xanthomonadales > Xanthomonadaceae > Denitratimonas. The sequence continues at coordinate 9,838 of CAZHXV010000004.1, read as the reverse complement.
GCCGCCGCAAATGGCGCGAACGCCTCGAAGGCATTGAGATGCGCCGCGTGGGCATTGCGCACGCGGTAGTTGTCCTGCTTGGCGATCCAGCCGCGCGGATCCTTGTTGTTGTAGCCGGGCGCGCCGGACTTGGCGACGAAGACCCAGACGTAAGGCAGCAGCGCGACGATCAGGATGCACCAGTAGGCAATGGACATGGGGGTTCCCCGGCGGTTGGAATGCCGAAGTCTGGCACATCCGCGCCAGCGCGTTACTTCGCCCCCAGCCCCCGCGCCAGCACATCGACGAACTTGTCCACGGCTTCGTGCAGGCGGAACTGGGTGGGTTGGCGCAGCCACATGTGGATCAGGCCGTGGACGGTGGCGTGGACGCCCATCGCCACGGCGTGGGTATCCGCGCCGGCGTCGATCTGTCCGGCGGCCTTGGCCTGCTCCAGCAGGCGTTCCGTGGCACCGATGAAGAACTGCTTGCGCTGGAGTTCCATGTCGCTGAGGACTTGCAGGTCTTCGGTCAGTTCGCAGCGGTTGGCCAGGATGTCGCAGACGCTTTGCTGCTGGCGATCCTGTTCGATCTTGCGCATGGAGCGGGTCAGGTGCGCGCGCCAAGTGCCGAAGGGATCGGTCGGCGCGGCGGCGACCAACTGCTGGATGCTGTCGAACAGCGGCAGCGTGACGCGATCGAACATCGCGATGAGTACGTCGGCCTTGTTCTTGAAGTGCCAGTACACCGCGCCGCGGGTACAGCCGGCGCGTTGGGCGATGTCTTCCAGCCGGGTGCGGGAGACGCCGCGCTCGCGGAAGATTTCCTCGGCGGCGTCGAGGATGGCGTCGCGGGTGAGCTGGGCTTCTGCCTTGGTTTTTCTGGCCATGTTCCTGGGCTTGCGATGGGGTCGTCGCCAGGGTGAGCGCTGCGTGAACGCAGGAATCGGCGGCGAGCGGTGCGTGCGAAACGGCACTTTACATACATGCACGAATGTAAGTAAAGTGCGGCCGCTCGGTCATGCTGCATGGCAGCAAGTGCCGCTTCATCTTTCGTGAGGTTTTCGATGACTGCCCTCTTTTCCCGGAAGCTGCGCCGCTTCCCTGGCATTTCTCCCCTGTTTGCGCTGATTCCGGCGCTGGCCCTTCTGGCCGCCTGCGGCAATGGTGCGCCGCAGCAACACCAGATGCCGCCCGCCGAAGTGGTCGTGGATGCGGTCGCGTTGCGCGACCTGCCCCTGACGCTGGAATACCCGGCGCGGGTGTCCGGTTCGCGCGTGGTGGAGGTTCGCGCCCGCGTCAATGGCGTGGTGGTGGAACGCGCCTACCACGAAGGCGAGCCGGTGAAGCAGGGCGACCTGCTGTTCCGGATCGAACCGGACAACTACCAGGCGATCTTCGACCAGACCGCGGCGCAGGTCGCGATCCAGCAGGCCACCATCCAGCAGGCCCAGGCCGACTACGACCGCGTCAAGGCGCTGGTCGAGGAAGGCGCGGTGAGCCAGCGCGAGTTCGATCAGGCCAAGGCCGCATTGAGCCAGGCCAGGGCGGGCCTGGCCGCCGCGCAGGCCAACCGCACCTCGGCCAATCTCAACCTCAAGTACACCGACGTGCGCGCACCGGTCTCGGGCATCGCCTCGAAGGAAGCGGTGACGGTCGGCAACCTCGTCAACGGCGGCGCAGGCGCGGGCGGCGACCTGCTCACCACGATCGTGCAGGCCGATCCGGCCTACGTCGAGTTCTCGATGACCGAGCCCGAATACCTGCGCCTGCGCGAACTCTCGCAGCAGGACGCGGCCCGGCTCGCAGTGAAGGTGAAAAGCGGTTCGAGCTGCGCCAGCATCGGCCACGTGGATTTCACCGACAGTTTCGTGAACCCCACCACCGGCACGGTGCGGGCGCGGGCGATCTTCGCGAACGAGAGCGGTTGCCTCGTGTCCGGCCAGTTCCTGGCGGTGGAAGTCACCGGCCTGTCGCTTCCGCAGGCGCTCGCGGTGCCGAAGGGCGCGGTGCAGTTCGGCCAGCACGGGGCGATGGTGTGGGTGGTGGGCGACGACGCCATGCCCGCGCCGCGCCCGGTGACGATCCAGGAAAGCTGGCACGACGACTGGGTGCTCGGCCAAGGCTTGCAGCCGGGCGAGCGCATCGTGGTGGAAGGCATCATGAAGGTGCGTCCCGATGCGCCGGTGAAGCCACTGACGCGCGAGGAAGACGACGCACGCAAGGCGCAGGCCCAACCCACTGCGGCCAAGAACGGAGGCTGATCCATGTTCTCCGAATTCTTCATCCGCCGTCCGATCTTCGCGACGGTGCTGTCCATCGTGATCGTGCTGCTCGGCGGCGGCGCGATGCTCGGCCTGCCGGTGAGCCAGTTCCCGGAAATCCTGCCGCCGCAGATCAGCGTGGACGCGAGCTACTCCGGCGCCAGCGCCGAGGTCGTGGCGGACACCGTGGCGGCGCCGCTGGAGAACCAGATCAACGGCGCCACCAACATGATCTACATGAACTCCAACAGCAGTTCGGACGGGCGCATGTCGCTCACGGTGACCTTCGCCACCGGCACCGATCCGGACGACGCGCTGGTGGAGGTCAACAACCGCATCGCCGCCGCCACGCCGATGCTGCCCGAATCGGTGCGCCGGCTCGGCGTGACCGCGCGCAAGTCGATGTCCAGCATCCTGGGCGTGGCCATCATCAAAGCGCCGGACGGGCGCTACGACGAGGTGTACGTCTCCAACTTCACGCTGGTGAACGTGGTCGATGAGCTCAAGCGCATCCCCGGCGTCGGCGACGCGCGGATGTTCGGCCTGAAGTACTACTCGATGCGGGTCTGGCTGGATCCGCAGCGCATGAACGCGCTCGGCATCGTGCCCTCGGACGTGGCCGCGGCGCTGCGCGACCAGAACAACCAACTGCCCGCCGGCAAGATCGGCGCCGAACCGATGGATTCGTCCATCGGCTTCACTTACACGATGACGACCAAGGGCCGCCTCAACACGCCCGAAGAGTTCGGCCAGGTGGTGCTGCGCCGGGATGCCGACGGCGGCATCGTGCGGCTGCGCGACGTGGCGACCGTGGAGCTGGGCGCGCAGAGCTACGCCTTCTCCGCGCGCCACGACGAAACCCCGGCGGTGCCGATGGGCATCTTCCTGCAACCGGGCGCGAACGCACTGGCGACGATGGATGCGGTGAAGGCGCGGCTGGAGGAATTGCAGCAGACCTTCCCCGAAGGCATCCAGTACGCCATTCCCTACGACACCACCAAGTTCGTGCGCATCTCGATCAACGAGGTGGTGAAGACCCTGTTCGAGGCGATGCTGCTGGTGTTCGCCGTGGTCTATCTGTTCCTGGGCAACTGGCGCGCGACGCTGATCCCGAGCCTGGCGGTGCCGGTCTCCCTGATCGGCACCTTCGGCGGCATGTACCTGCTCGGCTTCTCGATCAACACGCTCACCCTGTTCGGCATGGTGCTGGCGATCGGCATCGTGGTGGATGACGCCATCGTGGTGCTGGAGAACGTGGAACGCATCATGCACGAGGAACACCTGCCGCCGGTGGAGGCCACGATCAAGGCGATGCAGCAGGTCACAGGCCCGGTGGTGGCGATCGTGCTGGTGCTGTGCGCGGTGTTCGTGCCGGTGGCCTTCGTCGGCGGCATGACCGGCGTGATGTACCAGCAGTTCGCGATCACCATCGCCGTCTCGGTGGCGATCTCCGGCCTGGTCGCGCTCACGCTCACCCCGGCGCTGTGCGCGCTGCTGCTGAAACCCGAGGACAAGGCGCAGTTCCGCTGGCTTCAGGCCTTCAACCGCTGGTTCGGCAACATCACCGGGCGCTACGCCAAGGGCGTGACCTTCTTCCTGCGCCACGGCGTATTGACCCTGGCGCTGTTCGGCGCGGTGATCCTTGCCGCGGGCGGGTTGTTCACCCGCGTGCCCGGCGCGCTGGTGCCGAACGAGGATCAGGGCACGGCCATCGTCATCACCAAGCTGCCCGATTCCAGTTCGCTGGCGCATACCTCGCGCGTGGCCGACCAACTCATCGATTTCGAGCTGAAGCATCCGTTGGCCGAACATGCGGTGTCGCTGGTCGGGCTGGATTTCCTCTCGCTCTCGCTCAAGCCGAACGCGATGTCGCAGTTCGTGGCGCTGAAGGACTGGAGCGAACGCAAGGAAAAAGACCAGAGCATCGACGCCTTCACCGGGCAGTTGATGGGCTACGGCATGACCCAGGTACGCGATGCCTTCGTGCTGGCGATCGCGCCGCCGCCGATCCAGGGGCTTTCCACCACCGGCGGCTTCGAGTTCTACCTGGAGAGCCGCGCCAATTCCGACTACGGCCAGATCGCGCAGGCCGCCACCGATTTCATCGCCGCGGCCAATGCCGACCCGGCGCTTTCCGGCGTGCAGACCATGTTCTCGGCGACGTCGCCGCAGATCGAGCTTGAGATCGACCGCGACAAGGCCGCCGAGATGGGCGTGAGCCTGACCCAGCTGTTCGAGGCCACGCAATCCACGTTCGGCTCGCTCTACGTCAACGACTACAACCGCGACGGCCGCACCTACCAGGTGCAGTTGCAGGCCAAGGCCGAGGCGCGCGCGCGGATCGAGGATCTGCGCAACGTCTCGGTGCGCGCCGCCAGCGGCGAACTGGTGCCGCTGACCACGCTGGTGACGCCGGTGCAGAAGACCGGCCCGGAACTGGTGGAGCGCTTCAACAGCTACCCGGCGATCAAGGTGATGGGCAATCCCGCTCCCGGCGTCTCGTCGGGCACGGCGATCGCGGCGCTGGAAAAGCTCGCAGCGCAGACCTTGCCGGAAGGCTATTCGGTGGCGTGGATCGGTTCGGCCTTCCAGGAAAAGCAGGTCGCCAGTACCTCGTACATCACCATGATCGGCGGGCTGATCTTCGTATTCCTGATCCTGGCCGCGCAGTACGAGCGCTGGTCGCTGCCGTTCGCGGTGATCCTGTCGATCCCGTTCGCGCTGCTGGGCGCGGTGCTGGCGGTGCTGCTGCGCGGGCTGGCCAACGACATCTACTTCCAGGTGGGCCTCATCACGCTGATCGGCCTGTCGGCCAAGAACGCGATCCTGATCGTGGAGTTCGCGGCGGAGAACGTGCGCGAGGGCATGGGCGTGGTCGATGCGGCCATCCACGCCGCGCGCCAGCGTTTCCGCCCGATCGTGATGACCTCGCTGGCCTTCATCCTGGGCGTGCTGCCGCTGGCGATCAGTTCCGGCGCGGGCGCGAATGCGCGCCACTCCATCGGCACCGGCGTGATCGGTGGCATGCTGTTCTCCACGCTGATCGCCACGTTCTTCATTCCTTCGCTGTTCCGCTGGGTGAGCCGCCGCGAAGAGCGTGCGGGCCGCAAGGCGGCGGCTACTGCTTCGGAGACGCAGGCATGAATCTTTCGAGCTTGAAGCGCAGCTTTCCGATCGCGGCATTGGCGGCAAGCCTTGCGGCCTGCGCCGGAATGGGCGGCACGCCCGTGGCCGCGGACATCGCCGCCGAACTGCCGGTGCAGTTCAGCGAGGTCGCCCCGCTGGAACGCTCCCCGCTGGACGAACGCTGGTGGCGCGCCTTCGACGACGGCAGCCTCGATGCCCTGGTCGAGCGCGGGCTTCAGCACAACAGCGATCTCATCGTCGGCGCGGCGCGCCTGCGCGAGGCCGCTGCCGTGCTGAAGCAGACCCGCGCCGGGCAGATCCCCGACGTGGGTGCGTTCGTCGGCGGCAGCCGCCAGCGCGCCGCATCCAGCACCACGCCGGGAACCACAGTGGTTTCCGACGGCGGCAGCTTCGGCGTTTCCGTCGGCTACGAGGTCGATCTGTGGGGCCGGCTTTCGGCGCAGACCGACGCCGCGCGCCAGCGCTACCTGGCCCAGGGCTACACCCAGGCCGCACTGCGCCTGGCCATCGCGGCGGAACTCACGCGCGGCTACCTCGCCGCGCAAGCCCAGACCCGCATCCGCGACATCCTTGCCGACAACGTGAAACTCCTGACCGAATCGGTGTCGTTGTCCGAACGCCGCTTTGCGCTCGGGGCGATTTCCGAACTGGACATACAGCGTTCCCGTTCCGAACTGGAGGATTCCCGCGCCCAGTTGGCCCAGGCGGTGGCGCAGTTGAACACCACCCGCCGCGCACTGCTGGTGCTGGCCGGCGAATGGCCGACCGCCGAAGCGCTTGCCGCGCTGGAGGTGCGCAGCCAGTCGCCCGCGCCTTCGCAATTGCCCGAAGTGCCGCTTGGCCTGCCGAGCGAACTGCTGCAACGCCGCCCCGACCTGCGCGCGGCGGAGGCCAATCTCGCCGCCGCGGATGCGGACGTCGCCGCCGCCAGGCGCGCCCTGCTGCCTTCGCTGAAGCTCACCGGCCAGGCCGGCAGGGCCAGCGGCGACCTGTCCGACCTCTTCTCCGGCCCGCATTTCTCACTCTGGTCGATCGGCGCGGAACTGGTGCAGACGATCTTCGAGGGCGGCGCGCGGCGCGGCGCGGTGGAGGCCGCCCGGGCGCGGCAGGACGCCTTGGTGGAGCAGTACCGCAACACCGTGCGCGACGCCTTCCGCGACGTGCTCGATGCGCTGGACGCCCGCACTGCCGCAGCGCAAGTGCATGCGGCGCGGCTGGCGCAGAGCGAAGCCCTGGCGCATGCGCTGCGGCTGGCGCAGCGACGCTACGACGAAGGCTACGACGATTTCCTCTCGGTGCTCGACGCCCGCCGCTCGCTGTTGCAGGCGCGGCTGGCGGTTTCGCAGGCCGAGCTTTCCGCAGGCGCCTCCTACGTCGATCTGGCGCTGGCGCTGGGCGGCGGATGGCGCGCGGACGCGACCGGGGATTGATGCGTTTTCCCCATTCTGGCGCACAATGCGAACGGCCCGCGCTGGCGGGCCGTTTTCGTTGCGATCGCCAAGGGAGGGAAACGTCATGTCGAACACGAAACCGCCGCGCAGTTACTGGATCGTCGCCGTGCTCGCGCTGGTCTGGATGGCCTTCGGCGTCTTCGCCTGGGTCATGGATTTCATCACCGACGAAAGCCAGCTCGCCGAACTGGACGAAGCCCGCAAGCAATTATTCGCGCAGCGGCCGCAATGGATCTTCGCGCTCTATGCGCTGGCCATCGGTACCGGCTTCCTCGGCGCGCTCGCCCTGGTGCTGCGCAAGGCCATCGCGGTGCCGCTGTTCCTCGTCTCGCTGATCGCCGTGGTGGTGCAATTTGGCTACATCCTCGGCGTGATGGAGACGGTGAAGCTGCTCGGCTGGGCGCAGGCTGCCGCATTCCCGCTGGCGATCTTCGCCATCGGCGCGTTCCTGCTGTGGTATTCGGTCAGGGCTAAAAAGAGGCAATGGATTTCGTGATGCGTCGTCGTTTTCCGTACATCGCCGCGACCCTCGTATTGGCGGCGGGCCTGTTCGCGCCCGGCATGGCGCTGGCCTGGGATCGGCTCGGCCATGCGCTGGTGGCCTCGCTGGCCGAACGCCAGCTCTCGCCGCAGGCGCGCGCGCAGATCGCGATGCTGCTGCCGGATCAGCCCGCTCAACCCGATCAAACGCAGCGCCTTGCCGCCATCGCCTCCTGGGCGGACGAGATCCGCACGGAAGGCCAATACCGCGATACCTCATCGCTGCACTACGTCAACTTCGCAGGCGTTTGCCGTTCCGACCCGCCACGCGATTGCCCGGACGGCCAGTGCGTCATCGCCGCCATCGACCGCTACGCCAACGTTCTTGGCGACACCGGCAGGCCCTTGGCCGAACGCGCCGAAGCGCTGAAATTCCTCGTCCATTTCGTCGGCGACATGCACCAGCCGCTGCACGCAGGTCGCCGCAACGATCGCGGCGGCAACCGCTTCCAGGTGAACTTCCTGGGCGAAGGCACGAACCTGCACCGGGTGTGGGATCACGACGTGCTGGCGAGCGCGGGGCTGGAATTTTCCCAGTACCACGAACAACTCGCGCAAACGCCGTTGCCGCCGCCGGGAATCCTCGACCCGGTGCAATGGGCCGAAGGTTCCTGCCGCTGGACGGACACGCAGGGCTTCTATCCGAACCGGCCCGGCAGGCTGGCCAAAAATTACCTGGAAACCCAACGCCCGCTGGCGGAAGCACAGGTGCGCCTGGCCGCTTCCCGGCTGGCGGCGTTGCTCGAACGCGAACTTGGCGCCGCGCCTGCCACCACGCCGTAACGCTTCCACCTGCGGCGCGAACGCCCTCGTCTGCTAAACTGCGCCGCTCGCTGCCGGCCCCGCGCCGGACACCGCAACAACGCGCCCGTAGCTCAGCCGGATAGAGTAGTGGCTTCCGAAGCCATTGGTCGGGGGTTCGAATCCCTCCGGGCGCGCCATCCCTCGCGGATATCGCTTCCTTCGTGATTCCCGGCCCATGCACCGCGCATGGGCGTTCGTGCGATGCGCGGACCCGAGGTTCGCAAACGCATCGCCCTCACCCTTCCCTGCGCTCTGCCTCCACGCACAACAACGCCCCGAATCCGGGTATCGTTGCAGGATTGCTGCGCCGCAGCAGCGCACCCTGCATCCCATCCAGTGGAGTGGTCATCGTGAACGATCGCGTGTCTTGCGGGCGGCTGGCCGTCGCCAGCGGTTTCAAGCGTTTCATCGAGGAAGACGCCCTGCCGGGCACCGGCATCGGCGCGGCGGCGTTCTGGGCCGGGTTCGATGCCCTGGTGCACGATCTGGCGCCGAAGAACCGCGATCTGCTGGCGCAGCGCGACCGCCTCCAGCGGCAACTGGACGAATGGCACCGCGCCCATCCCGGCCCGGTGCGGGATGCGGCGGCGTATCGCGCGTTCCTGGAATCCATCGGCTACCTGTTGCCGCCGCCGGCGCCGTTCGCCATCGACACGGCGAACGTGGATGCGGAAATCGCTTCGCAGGCCGGGCCGCAGCTCGTGGTGCCGGTGATGAATGCGCGTTACGCGCTGAACGCGGCGAATGCGCGCTGGGGTTCGCTTTACGACGCGCTCTACGGCACCGACGCGCTTTCCGAAACAGAGGGCGCAACACGCGGCGGCGGCTTCAACCCGGTGCGCGGCGCGAAGGTGATCGCCTTCGCGCGGGCCTTCCTGGATCAAGCCGCGCCGCTTTCCACCGGCAGCCATGCCGATGCCGCAGGCTATGCCGTTGCGGATGGAACCCTCACCGTGACGCTGAAGGACGGCACGCTCGCCACGCTGGCGCAGCCGGAAAAATTCGTCGGCTACCGGGGCGAGGACGCATCTCCTTCCGCCGTGCTGATGAAGAACCACGGCCTGCACCTGGAAATCCAGATCGACCGCTCGCACAGCCTCGGTCGAACCGATGCGGCGGGCGTGAAGGACATCCTGCTGGAAGCGGCGCTCACCACGATCATGGATTGCGAGGATTCGGTCGCGGCGGTGGATGCGCAGGACAAGATCCTCGTCTATCGCAACTGGCTCGGGCTGATGAAGGGCGACCTTTCCGAAACCCTGCAAAAAAACGGCAAGACCCTCGTCCGCACGCTGAATCCGGATCGCAGCTACACCGCGCCCGATGGCGGAGAACTGAGGTTGCATGGCCGCGCGCTGATGTTCGTGCGCAACGTCGGGCACCTGATGACCACGCCCACCGTGCTCGACGGCGAAGGCCGCGAGATTCCCGAAGGCCTCATGGATGCGCTCGTCACCAGCCTGATCGCGCTGCACGATCTTCCGCGCCGTGGCAACTCGCGCCGCGGCAGCATCTACATCGTCAAGCCCAAGATGCACGGGCCGGCGGAAGTGGCCTTCGCGGACGAAACCTTCGCGCGCGTGGAAGACCTGCTCGGCCTTGCGCGCCACACCATCAAGATCGGCATCATGGACGAGGTGCGGCGCTCCTCGTC
>CAZHXV010000003.1:33650-37485 GCA_964536455.1 uncultured Aquimonas sp. | reverse complement strand
GCAGGAAGTGCATCTCCACCTTGATGAGGCCATCGCCCTGGCAGGCTTCGCAGCGCCCGCCCTTCACGTTGAAGGAAAAGCGCCCCGGCTGGTAGCCGCGCGCGCGGGCTTCGGGCACCTGCGCGAATAGTTCGCGCAGCGGCGTGAACAGGCCGGTGTAGGTGGCCGGGTTGCTGCGCGGGGTGCGGCCGATGGGCGATTGGTTGATCTCCACCACCTTGTCGAACAACTCCAGCCCTTCCACCTTGCGGTATGGCGCCGGTTGCTCGCTGGCGCCATTGAGATGTTCGGCGGCGATGCGATAGAGCGTGTCGTTGATGAGCGTGGATTTGCCGGAACCGGAAACGCCGGTGACGCACACCATCAATCCCGCCGGGATATCCAGATCGACATCCTTGAGGTTGTTGCCATGCGCGCCGCGCAGCCGGAGCCACTGATTCTTTTCGGGCGGCTTGCGGGTTTTCGGAACCATGATGGAACGCTTGCCGGAAAAATACTGGCCGGTGATCGAGCGCTCCTCCGCGATCACGTCCGCGAGCGCGCCCTGCGCGACGATCTGCCCGCCATGCACGCCCGCGCCGGGGCCGACATCGACGACGTGGTCGGCGAGCCGGATCGCATCCTCATCGTGTTCCACCACGATCACGGTGTTGCCCAGATCGCGCAGCCGCGTGAGCGTGGCGAGCAGGCGGTCGTTGTCGCGCTGGTGCAGGCCGATGGAGGGCTCGTCCAGCACGTACATCACGCCGACCAGGCCCGCGCCGATCTGCGATGCCAGGCGGATGCGCTGCGCCTCGCCGCCGGAAAGCGAATCGGCCTGGCGATCCAGGGTGAGGTAATCCAGCCCGACGTCGATCAGGAATTTCAGGCGCTCGCGGATTTCCTTGACGATGCGCTGGGCGATTTCGCCGCGCCAGCCGACGAGGTTCAAGTCGGCGAAGAACGCGGCTGCCGAGTCGATCGGCAGCGCGGAAAGCTCCGGCAGGCGCCTGTCCGCGACGAACACGTTGCGGGCGGAGCGGTTCAGGCGTTCCCCGCCGCATTCCGGGCACGGACGCGAGCTGATGAAGCGCGAAAGCTCCTCGCGCACGGCGGAGGATTCGGTTTCGCGGTAGCGTCGTTCCAGGTTCTTGACGATGCCCTCGAAGGCGTGGCGCCGCACCGCGCGGCCGCCGGCGGCGGTGGGATAGCGGAACGCGATCTCCTCACCGTCGCTGCCGTGCAGAACCGCATGCTGCACGCTTTTCCCGAGCAAGCTCCACGGCGTATCGGCATCGAAGCCGTAGTGCTTGGCGAGTGCGGAGATCATGCCGAAGTAGTACGGATTGCGCCGATCCCAGCCGCGGATCGCGCCATCGGCCAGGCCATTCTCCGGGTGCTGCACGATCCGTGCCGGATCGAAATACTGCGTCACGCCCAATCCGTCGCAACCCGGGCACGCACCCATCGGCGCGTTGAACGAGAACAGCCGCGGCTCCAGCTCCGGCAGCGAGTAGTCGCACACCGGGCAGGAATAGCGCGAGGAAAACAGCGTCGGCTTGGCGTTCGCATCGTCCATATCGACGACCAACGCCAACCCGTCGCCCAGCCGCAGCGCCGTCTCGAAGGATTCGGCCAGGCGTTGCTTCAGGTCTTCGCGCGGGCGGAAGCGATCGATCACCGCCTCGATGGTGTGTTTCACGCGCAAGGCCAGCTTGGGCGGCTGATCCAGTTCGATGGTCTGCCCATCGACGCGGGCGCGCACCAGCCCTTGCGCGCGCAGTTGCTCGAACACGCCGGCGTGTTCGCCCTTGCGGTCGCGGATCACCGGCGCCAGCAGCATGTAGCGCCGTTCCGGATCAAGCGCGAGCGTGGCATCCACCATCTGCGACACCGTCTGCGCCTCCAGCGCGATACCGTGATCCGGGCAGCGCGGCGTGCCGGTGCGCGCGAACAAAAGGCGCAGGTAGTCGTGGATCTCGGTGATGGTGCCAACCGTCGAACGCGGGTTGTGCGAGGTGGATTTCTGCTCGATGGAAATGGCCGGGGAAAGCCCCTCGATGTGATCCAGATCGGGCTTCTCCATCATCGAGAGGAACTGCCGCGCGTAGGACGACAGCGATTCCACATAGCGGCGCTGGCCCTCGGCGTAGATCGTGTCGAACGCGAGCGAGGACTTGCCCGAACCGGACAGCCCGGTGATCACGATCAACCTGTCGCGCGGCAGATCGAGATCGATGTTCTTGAGGTTGTGGGTGCGGGCGCCACGGATGCTGATCGTGTCCATGCGGGCTGGATGAGGGGACGATCCGCGATTCTAGCGTGGCGCGCATACAATGCCGCGCCGCAACATCAGCGCAACTGGCTGTCCTTGCTGCCGCGCCGGTTGTAGCCGCTGAAGGCGGCCTGTTCGCGGTCGCTGGTTTCCTGGCAGGCCAGGCACAGGCGCACGCCGGGAACGGCCTGGCGGCGCGCGGACGGAATCGGCGCGTCGCATTCCTCGCAGTGGGAAAGGCTCGGGCCTGCGCGCAGGTTCTGGCGGGCGCGGGCGATGGCGTCCTTGACCGTGGCGTCGATCTGTTCCTGTTCCGCGCCGTCTTTCGCCCAGCCGCCGGCCATGGAATCAGTCCGCGGGCGCAACCGTGATGCGGATGCGCAGCTTGTTGCCGGGGTCGTAGTCCATGCGCGACATGAACAGTGCGCCCTTGTAGCGGTATTCCACGTTGTAGGCGGCGATGCGGCGTTGCACGGCGCGGGTGGCGCACACGGCGGAAGGCACGCCGCCGGAGGCATCGGCCAGCAGGATCGGCACGCCCTTGCCCACCGATGCACGGGTCAACAGTGCTTCCGGGGAATCCTCGTAGGAAGCCGCATCCGCGTCCTCATCGACGCCATCGTCCGGATCGGAATCGACACCCGAATCGGCATCGTCCATCGCGTCCCCGTCGGAAACCTCCGGCTTCGGGCCATCGCCGTGGATCGTCATGGTGGCATTGCTGCCGGCGGGCGCGCCGCAGGCCGCGCCATCGGCGGGAATTTCCTCGTAGATCGGATCGGCGCGCAGCACGTCGGCATAGGCGTAGCTGACGTTCTCCCTGCCCTGCACCGGCACGTCCACCGAGACCGATTCGTAAGCGTGCGCATCGACGCAGGCCAGCAGGGCCACTCCCAGAGCGATTGCGGTTTTCAAGGCATCCTCCATGACGCTGGCGTCGAACTCCAAGGCGAGAGCCTTCCTTTGGTCGCCCGGCATCCCTTCCTTCGGATGGATCCGGCCTCGCGCTAAACTTGGCAACGGATTCAAGCACCCATCGGCTGAATCCCGCCTTTCCATCCCCGCCCCGACGCCATGCCCCTGAAACTGCACAACAACCTGACCCGCCAGGTGGAAGAATTCGTCCCCGCCGATCCCACCCGCGTGACGATGTACGTCTGCGGCCCCACAGTTTACAACTACGTCCACATCGGCAACGCACGGCCGCCCGTGGTGTTCGGGGTGCTGGCCGACCTGCTGCGCCGGCGCTACCCAAGGCTGGTCTATGCGCGCAACATCACCGACGTGGACGACAAGATCAATGCCGCCGCGCGCGAACGGGGCGTACCGATCACGGCGATCACGGACAAATACACCGCTGCCTACCACGAACACATGGCCGCCCTCGGCGTCGCCGGGCCGGATGTGGAGCCGCACGCGACCGCCCACATCCCCCACATCGTCGCGATGATCCAACGGCTGATCGATGCCGGCCATGCCTACGAAGCGCAGGGCCATGTGCTGTTCTCCGTCGCCAGCTTCCCCGCCTACGGCGCGCTCTCGCGCCGCGACCCGGAGGACATGCTGGCCGGAGCGCGCGTG
>CAZHXV010000003.1:29303-33640 GCA_964536455.1 uncultured Aquimonas sp. | reverse complement strand
GATTTCGTGCTGTGGAAACCCTCCGAACCGGAACTGCCGGGCTGGGATTCGCCCTGGGGCCGGGGCCGGCCCGGCTGGCACATCGAGTGCTCGGCGATGGCCGCGGCGCACCTGGGCGAAACCATCGACATCCATGCCGGCGGCGTCGATCTGCAATTCCCGCACCACGAAAACGAAATCGCGCAGAGCACCTGCGCGCACGGCGGAAAAATCTTCGCGCGCACCTGGCTGCACAACGGCATGCTGATGTTCGATGGCGCGAAGATGTCCAAATCCATCGGCAACGTCAGCCGCATCGACGACCTGATCGGAAAGCATCCTCCGGAAGCCCTGCGCTACGCGCTGCTGAGCGCGCACTACCGGCAGCCGCTGGAATGGTCCGATGGCTTGATCGAACAGAGCGTGCGCACGCTCGACCGGCTTTACGGCACCTTGCGCGATCTGGCCGATGTGGAGATTGGCGCGGGCGAGCCTGCCATTCCCGATGCCATCGAAACCGCGCTGGAAGACGATCTGAACACCGTGGCGGCGCTCGCGGAACTGGCGCAGATCGCCGCCGCCGCGCGCAAGGCCGAAACGCCGGAAGCGAAGGTCGCCGCCAAGCGCGCCCTGCTCGGCGCAGGCCGCGCGCTAGGCCTGTTGCAGCAAGCGCCGGAAGCCTGGTTCACGCACGGCGCGCAGGAGGGCGACGAATTGCGGATTGAGCTCCTGGTCGAAGAACGCAACGAAGCGAAGAAAGCCCGCGACTTCGCCCGCGCCGATGCCATCCGCAACGAATTGCTGACGCAAGGCATCGTGCTGGAAGACACGCCCGCCGGCGTGCGCTGGGTGCGCAAGCGTTGAACGATAGGCGCGCAATCGAATGCCGGCCATGATCTTTCGCGGAGCGGGGTTTGCCCCGCTGCTTTCGGATATCAGGAGCAGCAGGGCAAGCCCCGCTCTACGGGAATCGGTAAAGGCGATGCCCGGCATTCGATGTGAGGCACAGAACTCCCGCCTGCGCGGGAATGACGAACCAGGTTCATCCTCGGCATCTCCATGAGCGATACGCACACGTTCCCCATCGAAGCCACCGCCACGCAGGCGCAGGCCGCCATCGCCGAGGAATTCGGCTTCTTCGGCGATTGGGCCGAGCGCTACCAGTACCTGATCGATCTGGGCCGCAAGCTGCCGTCATTCCCCGAACAGTGGCAAACCGAAGAACACCGCCTGCTCGGCTGCCAGTCGCGGGTGTGGGTGGTGCCCGAAGGCGATGCGGACAGGATCGATTTCCACGCCGCCAGCGATTCGGCCATCGTTTCCGGCCTGGTCTACCTGGCGCTGCGCGTGTATTCGGGCCGCAGCGCCACGGAAATCCTCGCCACCGAGCCGGATTACATCGCCGCGATTGGCCTGGCGAAGCACCTTTCGCCAACGCGCAGCAACGGGCTGGCGTCGCTGCTGGCCTTCATCAAGGACACCGCGAATCTGAAACTCGCCGCGTAGAACCTGCCCGGCTGCATACGCATCCGTAGATGCCGGGCTTGCCCGGCTACAGCCCTGCCAGCAGATTCAGCGCCAGCCCGTGTGCGGCTTTCGCCAAACGGTCGTCGTTCGTCCACAAGGCATCGCAGCCATGATGCTGCGCCGCCGCCAGGTGCAGCGCATCCGGCGTTTTCAGACCAAAACGCGCACGCAGCATCGCGCCTTGCCGGAACACGTCTTCCGTCACCGGCAACTGCGCGAACTGCGCCAGCCCTTCCTCGTAATAGCGTTGCAACACCAGGTTGCCGTCGCGCATCGGCGCAACCAGGCATTCGAAATGCACCAACGGCGAAATCGCGAAGCGATCCGCCGGTTCCGCCGCCAACGCCTTCAACACGCGCTCGCCGTACAGCGGATGCCGCTCGAAGGCGTAGATCAGCAGGCAGGTATCGAGATAGATCAATCCCATGCCGCGCGCTCGTCCGCGATGGAAGCGTCGATGGCCTGTGCGGAGCGCCGCACATGCGCGGGCAGCGGATGCCGTTCCAGCCACGCGACGATGCCCTCGCGATGCGCGACCGCACGCGCGCAGGCCGACAAAGCGCCATCGCCATCGCGCACGAAATACCTGCCGGACGAACGTACCGGCACCAGCCGCGCCACCGGCTCGCCACGATTGGCGATCACCACTTCCTCGCCCGCCTGCGCCGACTTGACCAGCTCCGAGAGGCGGTTTTTTGCTTCTAGCATATTGATTTTCATTCCGTTTCCTCACATGAGCCATGTAGCAAGCGCATCAATGAGGCTATCTTAGCTAAGTTGGACAGATTTGGCATGAATGGCCAGTTCACCGATGCCTGCGGACACCCATCGAGCACAGCGCCTTGTCCTGCTCCCGGGCGCGGCAAGCGGGCGAACGCAGTCACGGCCTGCGCAAGCGCGGAGACTCAGAAACGCAGTTGCAGATTCCCGACGACCTTCCGTACCGGCGCGAAGCTGCGCCGGTGTTCGGGGCACGCGCCCACGCGTTCCAGTGCGGCGATGTGGTCGGCGGTCGGATAGCCCTTGTGACGGTCGAAGCCGTAATCGGGAAACCGTTCGTGCAGCTCCAGCAGCAGACGGTCGCGCGTGACTTTGGCGAGGATGGAAGCGGCGCCGATGGCGGCGTCGCGGGCATCGCCTTTCACCCAGGCCTCGGCGCCGCAGGGAAGGTTCGGCGGAATCCTGTTGCCGTCGATGCGTGCGAGTGTTGCCGCAGGTTCGAGGCCAAGCAGGGCTTGCCGCATGCCATGCATCGTGGCGTGGAAGATGTTGAGGCGATCAATCGCGGCGACATCGACGACGACGATGCAATGCGCCAGCGCGCGTTCGCGGATCAGCGGAAACAAGGCTTCGCGGCGGGCTTCGCTCAGGGCCTTGGAATCGCCCAGGCCATCAATCGGTTGTTGCGGATCGAGGATCACCGCCGCCACGACCACCGGCCCGGCCAATGGGCCGCGCCCGGCTTCATCGACGCCTGCGATGCGTTCGATGGTTGCGCTCACGACGGCACATTCGATTCGAGCAATTCCGCCACCGCCTGCGCGGCGCTTTGCGAAGCGTTGCGGCGCAGTTGCCGATGGATCGCGGCAAAGCGCGGTTCCAGCGTGGCGATGCGCTCAGGTTCGCTCAGCCAATCCAGCACGAGTCCGGCGAGGTTTTCGGCGGTGCAGTCTTCCTGCATCGCTTCGGGCACGAGCTTCTCGCCCGCCAGTGCGTTGGGCAGGCTGAACCGGTCGGTTCTGGCGAGCTTGAACGTGCGCACCAGCCATGCCGTGAGCGGCGACATGCGATAGGCCACGACCATCGCGCGCTTGGCCAGCAGGGCTTCCAGCGTGGCGGTGCCCGAGGCCAGCAGCACCACATTGGCCGCGACCATCGCGGACGCGGCGTGCTGGTCGATGACGCGAACCTGCGCGCGCGGATCGGTTCGCTCGGCCAGCCCGGCCTCGATGGCCTCGCGGCATTTCGCGTTGGCTGCGGGAATCACGGCGACGAGTTCGGGAATGGCCTGTGCGATGCGCTCCAGTGCATCGAGGAATACCGGCAACAGGCGGCGAATCTCGCCCATGCGGCTGCCGGGCAACAGCGCCAGCACCGGTTTTCCTTCCGGCAATTCCAGGGCGCGGCGCGCGGCAGCGCGGTCCGGTTCCAGCGCCATTGCATCGGCCAGCGGATGCCCGACGAAACTCGCCTCCACGCCATATCGGGCGTAAATCGGCGGCTCCATCGGAAACAGGCACAGCACCTTGTCCGCGCTCAGGCCGATCTTCGCGGCGCGTTGCTCGCGCCAGGCCCATACGGACGGGCTGACGTAATGCGCGGTCTTGATGCCGCGCTGTTTCAGCCAGCGCTCCAGGCCGAGGTTGAAATCCGGCGCGTCGATGCCGACGAATACATCGGGTTTCCAGTCCAGCAGCCGTCGCCGGAACGCCTTGCGCAACCGCAGCAGGCGCGGCAGGTGCGCGAGCACCTCGGCCAGGCCCATCACCGCCAGTTCGGAGCAATCGCGCCAGGCGTCGAAGCCTTCGGCACGCATCCTCGGCCCGCCGATGCCAGCGAACTGCGCATCGGGAAAACGCTCGCGCAGCCGCGCCACCAACCCCGCGCCGAGCACATCGCCGGAGGCTTCGCCCGCGCACAGCGCGATGCGGAACGGGCCTTCCCGATTCCGGAGCATCAGCGCAACAGCGGGCGCTCGCCGCCGTCGATGAAGGCCAGCATCGCACGCACGTCGTCGCTGCCCTCGGCGATGGCGGCCAGCGCGGCGCGGGCTTCGTCGAGTTTCGCTTCGCCCATGTACAGCGCCCGGTAGGCGCGCTTGATCGCGGCGA
>CAZHXV010000003.1:0-29293 GCA_964536455.1 uncultured Aquimonas sp. | reverse complement strand
CGTATTTTTCCTGCGCCACCATCAGGAACGGCGGCACGTCGCCGTTGACGAAAGCGCCCATGCCGATGAAGGCGTGATCGCCGATGCGGCAGAACTGATGCACGCCGGTGAAGCCGCTGAGGATCGCGTGGTTGCCGATGCTCACGTGCCCGGCGAGCGTGGCGTTGTTGGAGAACACGCAATCGTCGCCCACCTGGCAATCGTGTGCGATGTGGGTGTAGGCGAGCAGCCAGTTGCGGTGGCCGATGCGGGTGATGCCGCCACCCTCGCCGGTGCCGCGATTGATCGTGACGAATTCCCGCACCACGTTGCCGTCGCCGATCTCCAGCTCCACGCGCTCGCCGCGGTATTTCTTGTCCTGCGGGTCTCCGCCGATGGCCGCGAAGCTGTGAATGCGGTTGTCGCGGCCGATCGCGGCTGGGCCTTCGATCGCGACGTGCGGGCCGATCGCGGTTCCCGGGCCGATGGAAACCTCCGGCCCGACGATGGAATACGCGCCGATGCTCACGCCTTCGCCGATCCGCGCCGAAGCATCGACGAGGGCGGAAGGATGGATGCCGGCGTGCGCGATCATCGCGATCCCGACCCCGGCTCGGCGCAGAGGATTTCGGCGCTGGCCACTTCATTGCCGTCGACGGTGGCCCGGCATTCGTACAGCGCCATGCGGCGCAGCATGCGCGCCATCGTCACCTCGAACACGACCTGGTCGCCGGGCAGCACCATCTTCGAGAAGCGGGCCTTGTCCACCTTCACCAGATAGGAGATCCCGGCCTTGCCGTCCGCCGGCGGCGGCTCGGACAGGCGCGTGAGCAGGCCGGCGGCCTGGGCCATCGCCTCGATGATGAGCACGCCGGGCATGATCGGCTGATCCGGGAAATGGCCGGTGAAGCACGGCTCGTTGATCGTGACGTTCTTGTACGCCTTGATGCGGCGATGCGGTTCCAGCTCGACGACGCGATCCACCAGCAGGAACGGAAAGCGGTGCGGCAGCAGCGCGCGGATCTGGTTGATGTCAACGGGCAGGGTCACGGGCGGTATGGCTGGCGTCATCGAAAACTCGTCGGATGCGGAAAAGCGGCCGGCAATGATCGCATGGGCGCCGGGCGGCTCCAAACCTGCCGCGCGGAGCGCTACTCCCTGGAACGGCGCTTGCCAAGCCTGCGCAATGCGGCGAGGTTGCGCCGCCACACGCCGGCCTCCTGGGCCGGGATGCCCGCGCCGTATTCGCCCGCCTCGGTGATGGACTGGGTCACCATCGACATGCCCAGCACGACGACCTTGTCCGCGATTTCCAGATGGCCGGCGGAACCGGAAGCCCCGGCCATCATGCAGTAGCGCCCGATTCTGGTGGAGCCGGCCAGGCCCACGCAGGCGGCCACCGCGCTGTGCGCGCCGATGCGGCAGTTGTGCGCGATCTGGACGAGGTTGTCGATACGCACGTCCTCCTCCAGCACGGTGTCTTCGATCGCGCCGCGGTCGATGGTCGTGTTCGCGCCGATCTCGCAATCGTCGCCAACGACGACGCCACCCAGTTGCGGCACCTTGATCCAGTGGCCGCGATCCATGGCCAGGCCGAATCCATCCGCGCCGATCACCGCGCCCGGGTGAATGCGCACCCGCGCCCCCAGCCGCACCCGCGTCACCAGCGTGACGCGGGCGATCAGGGCGCAGGCTTCGCCCACCACGTTGTCCTCGCCGAGCACACAGCCGGGGCCGATCATCGCGCCCGCGCCAACCACGCAGCGCGCGCCGATCGCGACCTGCGGGCCGATGTGCGCGGAAGGGTCGATTTTCGCGGTGGCGTCGATCACCGCCGAGGGATGGATTCCCGCTGGCGCATGCGACGGCGGCTCGAACAGCGCGGCGATCTTCGCGAACGCGACGTAAGGATCCTTGGCGATCAAGGCTCGCCCGGCCCATTGCGCGGCATCGGCCTCGCGCAGGATCACCGCGCCGGCGCGGGTGTCGTCCAGTTCGCGCCGATAGCGCGGATTGGCGAGAAAGCCGATCTGATGATCGAGCGCGCCGCGCAGGCTGCCGACGCCATCGATGCGGAAATCGGCCTCGCCGCGCAGCTCCAGCCCAAAGCGCTGCGCCAGTTCGCCGAGGCCGAACGAGGCGTCGCTCACCGCGAACCTCCCGCCTGCCGCCGCAACTGCGCCAGCACGTCGTCGGTCACGTCGATGCGGCCGGAGACATACACCACCGGGCTGGTGAGGATGAGATCGTAGCCGTGGTCGCGCCCGAACTCGGCCACGGCGTCGTTGATGAGCGGCCAGATGGCGTCCAGTTCCTCGTTGCCGCGGATGTCCAGTTCTTCTTTCAGGCGCTGCCGCGTGCGCTCCAGCGAACGCCGCAACGCATCGGCCTGGCGGTTGAGCAGCGCGCGCGTCTCGGCGTCGGGAGCGCGTTCGGCGCGCAGCGCCAGTTCGGCCAGGCGCGCATCGTCGGCTTTCAATTCGGCATCGCGCGTGTCGAATTCGGCCCTCAAGCGGGCGTTGGCGGCCTGCGCCTGCGGCGCGTTGTCGATCAGCCGCCGCATGTCCACATAGCCGATCTTCGCCGTGCCCTGCTGCGCCGAGGCCGTGGCCCAGGCCGCGATGCCCAGCACGAAGGCCAGCGCCAGCGCCGCAAGGGCGCGCATCCGCCACAAGGGCGTTGTGCGCGTTTGCGGGGATGGGCCGTCCACGGGAAATCTCCCTTAGAACTGCGTACCGAAGGAGAACTGCAGGCGCTCGATGCGGTCGTCGCGATCCTTCAGGAACGGATAGGAGAAGTTCAGCACGATCGGCCCGACCGGCGCCTGCCATTGCAGCGATACGCCGATGGAGGCGCGGTATTCGCGGAATTCGAAGTCGCTGGCGCTGGCATAGACGTTGCCGAAATCGATGAAGGCCGAAAGGCGGGTCTGGTCGGTATCGAACAGGGTCGGGAAGATCGCCTCGATCGTGCCGGTGGTCTTCACCGCGCCGCCGAGGGCCTGGCGGTAGTTGCTCAGCACGGAAAGCGCCTGCGGCCCCAGGGTATTGTCTTCGAAGCCGCGGATCGAGCGCACGCCGCCGGCGTAGAAGTTCTCGAAGAACGGCAGGCCGTCGGCCACGACTTCGCGCGCGATGGTGCCGTCCTCGTTGTAGATCGTGCGCTCGAACCTGTCGCCGTAATTGTCGCCGTAGCCCAGCTCCACGTTGGTCAGGATCACCAGGGCGCGGTGCAGCGGCCAGTAGCGGGCGTACTGGTAGTAGAGCTTGTAGTACTCGACCGTGGAGCCGGGCAGCGCCACTTCCGCGGCAAGCCGATGGTAGCTGCCGCGCGTGGGGTTCCAGTAGGCGTTGCGCGAATCGCGCGCCCAGGAAAGCTCGGAGCGCCAGGTATGGAAGGTGCGCTGGCCGATGGCGTCGATGTAATCGACGATGGGCTGCGGGGTATAGCCATAGATGGTCGAGATGGAGTTGAAATCCGCCCCGAAGGAGAGGCCGACCACGTCGTTCTCGGTCAGCGGCAGGCCGAAGGTGACGCGCGCCGCGCCGCTGTCGGCGTAGTAGCTGGCGATGTTGTAGTCGCTCTGGTCCAGTTCGCGGTAGGAAAGCGAATAACCGGCGGAGATGCCGTCGCGGGTGAAGTACGGGTCGAAATAGTTGATGTCGTAGCGGCGCGCGTAGCTGTTGTTCTGAACCGCCACGCCGACGCGGTTGCCGGTACCCAGGAAGTTGTCCTGCGTCACCGAGACCGACGTGATGAGGCCGGCCAGCTGCGAGTAGCCCAGGCCGAACATGAAGCTGCCCGAGGTGGTTTCCTCGACGCTGAGCACCACATCCACCTGGTCGTCGGTGCCCGGCACCTGCGGGGTTTCCACTTCCACTTCCTTGAAGTAGCCAAGGCGCTTCAGGCGGATCTTGGAACGGTCGATCGCGGCCTGCGAGAACCAGCTGCCTTCGAACTGGCGCATCTCGCGGCGCAGCACCGCATCGCCGGTGCGGTCGTTGCCCTTGAACACGACGCGCCGCACCTGCACGCGCTTGCCCGGCTCGACGAAGAAATTGATCTTGACGGTGCGGTTTTCCTTGTCCACGTCCGGGATCGGCGTGACCTGCGCGAAGGCGTAGCCGATGTTGCCGAGCATCGCGGTCATCGAATCGGACGTGAGCTCCAGCAAGCGGCGGCTGAAGGTCTGGCCGGCGCGCACGATCACCAGCCGTTCCATTTCCTCCTGCGGGATCACCGTATCGCCGGTGACGATGGCTTCGGAAACGGTGTACACCTCGCCCTCGCGGATGTTCGCGGTGAGATGGACATTGCGGCGATCCGGCGTGATCGAAACCTGGGTGGATTCGGCGTTGAAGTCCACGTAGCCGCGGTCCATGTAGTAGGAGGAGAGCTTTTCCAGGTCGCCGGAAAGCTTCTCGCGCGAGTACTGGTCGTCGCGCTTGTACCAGGAGAGCCAGTTGGTGGAATCCGACTCCCAGCCCTTGCGCAGTTCCTCGTCGCCGAAGGCCTCGTTGCCGACGATGTTGACGCTGCGGATCTTGGCGGCCTTGCCTTCCTTCACGTCGATCTGCACGTCCACGCGGTTGCGATCCTGCGCCGTGACCGAGGGCTGGATCTTGACGTTGTACTTGCCGCGGTTGTTGTAGGCGCGGGTCAGTTCCTGCACCACGCGGTCGAGCTGGAGGCGGTCGAAGGTCTCGCCCTCGGCGATGCCGATGGCCTTGAGGTTCCTTTCCAGCTCATCGGTCTTGATGTCCTTGTTGCCGACCAGGGACACCTTGCTGATCGCCGGGCGCTCCACCACGGTGACGACCAGGATGTCTCCTTGCCGATCCAGTTTCACGTCGTTGAAGAAGCCGGTGCGGAACAGCGCCCGGATGGCGCGCGACGCCCCGCTGGAATCCAGCCGATCCCCACGCTCCACCGGCAGGTAGGTGAACACCGTGCCCGCCGAGATGCGCTGCAGGCCATCCACGCGAATGTCGGAAACGGTAAACGGCTCGAACGCGGCGGCGTGCAGCGGCAAGGCGGCGCAGCACAGGGAAATGGCGAGCGGGAGGGCGGAAAGTCGCTTCATCGGGGAATCCAGCAGAACGGAGCCGCCGGATCACAGCACGAACCGGCGAAAGAATATGTTAGGGAAAGCCGACGCACGGCGGGCGGACTCGGCGCGGCGGTGTGGAGCGGGCGTTTCAGGGCGAGATCCTTGGTTTTTCTGTTCGTTGCGGCGATCCCGCGCGGGCCGTTCAGGTCACGAGGACACCAGGCGCAGGATGTCGTTGTAGAAGGCCAGACCCATGAGGCCCATCAGCAGCACGATCCCCAGGTATTGGCCGGCGATCATCGCACGTTCGCTGACCGGGCTGCCCTTGAGCATCTCGATAAGGTAATACATGAGGTGTCCGCCATCCAAGATCGGGATCGGTAACAGGTTCATGATGCACAGGCTGAGGCTGAGCACCGCCAGGAACGAAAGGAACCACGCCAGCCCCATCTGGGCGGAAATGTTGGCGACCTGGGCGATGGTGATCGGCCCGGATACGTTCTTCAGCGAGGCCGCACCGGACACCATGCGCCAGATCATCCCCAGCGTGGTGGTGGTGTAGCGCCAGGTCTCGTGCAGTGCGGCGCCGACGGCATCCACGGGGCCGTAGCGCAGCAGCGCGTCGTACTGCACCGTAGTGCGCACGGGAGCGACGCCGAGCACGTAGCGCGGCGCGCCGTCGCCTTCTTCCCATTTGGGAACGATCCGAAGCGCCAGCCGTTCGCCGCCGCGCTGCACCTGCACCGCCAGCGGCAGGCCGGCGCGCGCCTGGGTTTGCACCGCCGCGGCAATGTCGTCCCACCAGAGGATGTCCTTTTCGCCGATGGCCACGATCCGGTCGCCCGGCTGCAGCCCGGCCTGCGCCGCGGGGCTGCCTTCGGCGGCGCTGGAAATCTCCGGCGGCAGCAGGCGCTGGCGCGGCGAAAGGCCAAGGCTGGACAACACCAGGGTTTCGTCCGAGGGCGGAATGAAGCGGGAAAGATCGAGCGTCACGGTCTGGCTCGCGCCCGAACGCGCCACCTCGATCCGCGCCGTGGCCCGATCCAGCGCCACGCCGGTCAGCGCCATCGCCGCATGCGTCCAGGTGTCCATCCTCACGCCGTCGATCGCGAGGATGCGGTCGTCCGCGCGCAGCCCGGCTTCGGCCGCGATGCCCTGGGTGCGACCGACCAGTGGCGCGAAATCGCCCTTGCCGACCACGAACATGGCCCAGAGGAAGAAGACGCACAGGATCAGGTTGAATACCGGGCCGGCGGCGACGATGGCAAAGCGCTGGAACACGCTCTTGCGGGTGAAGGCCTGCGGCAGCAATTCCGGCGGCACGTCGGCCTCGCGCTCGTCCAGGAACTTGACGTAGCCGCCCAGCGGCAGCGCCGCGACCACGTATTCGGTGCCGTCGCGGCCCATGCGCCTCCACAGTGGCTTGCCGAAGCCGACCGAAAACCGCAGCACCTTGACCCCGCAACGCCGCGCCACCCAGTAGTGCCCGAACTCGTGGAAGGTGACGAGGATGCCGAGGCTGACGATCAGCCACCAGATGGAACCTGCAATTTCGTTCATTGCGACGGCTTGCCTTGCGATGCGTGGGTATCGATGAGACGTTGTGCCAGACGGCGCGCGCTGGCGTCCAGTTCGAGCAGTGCGTCCAGTTCATCCGCCGTTTCGCCCGAACACCGCGCCAGCACCGATTCGATCAGGGCGGGGATGTCCAGGAAAGCGATGCGGCGCTGAAGAAAGGCTGAAACCGCCATTTCGTTGGCCGCGTTCAGCGCCGTGGTTGCCGCCGGGCCGGATTGCAGCGCGGCGCGGGCCAGCGCAAGGCAGGGAAAGGCGGTTTCGTCCGGCGGCTCGAAATCCAGCCGCGCGGCGGCGAACAGATCCAGCGGCGGCACTCCGGCGTCGATGCGTTCGGGGAACGCCAGCCCATAGGCCAGCGCGGTGCGCATGTCCGGCTGGCCGAGCTGGGCCAGCGTGGAGCCGTCCACGTATTCGACCAGCGAATGCACGAGGCTCTGCGGATGCACGGCCACTTCGATGCGTTCTGGCGCGGCGTCGAACAGCCAGCGCGCCTCGATCACCTCCAGCCCCTTGTTCATCAGCGTGGCCGAATCGACCGAGATCTTGCGGCCCATGCGCCACTTCGGGTGGGCGCAGGCCTGTTCCGGCGTCACCGTGGCCAGCCGTTCGCGCGGCCAGCCGCGGAACGGGCCGCCGGAAGCGGTCAGCACGATGCGCCGCACGCCCGGTTTCGCCGCCGCACCGATGCCCGGCGCCGGCAGGCACTGGAAGATGGCGTTGTGTTCGCTGTCGATGGGCAGCAGCTGCGCGCCGCTTTTCGCCACCGCGCGCATCAGGAGTTCGCCGGCGACGACGATGGATTCCTTGTTCGCCAGCAGGATGCGTTTTCCCGCCCTGGCCGCCGCCAAGGTGGAAGGCAGGCCCGCCGCGCCCACGATGGCCGCGACCACGGTATCGCAGGCATCGGACGCAGCCACCTGCGCCAGCGCCTCCGCGCCCGCTTCGGCGCGCGTGTGCAGGCCCGCGGCACGCAACCCCTCGCGCAACTGCGCATGGCGCGAAGCATCGGCGATCACCGCGGTGTCGGGCCTGAAACGCAGACACAGCTCCAGCAGCGCCTCGACGTTGCCGTTGGCGCTGAGCACGCTGGCGGAAAAGCGCTCCGGATGGCGCGCGATCACGTCCAGCGCGCTGGCACCGATGGAGCCGGTTGCGCCGAGTACGGCAATCTTTCTTTGCGCGGGCGCAGTCACAGCTCCAGCCACGCCTTCAGGAACGCGAACACCGGCACGGCCGCAACGATGCTGTCGATGCGGTCGAACATGCCGCCATGGCCGGGAATCAGCGCGCTGGAATCCTTCACGCCGGCCTGGCGTTTCACGAGGCTCTCGAACAGATCGCCGACCACCGCCGCCAACCCGGCCACGACACTGGCCAGCAGCAACCACGGCAGCCGATCCAGGGTTACGCCCAGCACCGGCGCGGCCGCCAGCGCCAGCACCACCACGCCGAACAGGCCGCCGAAGAAACCCGACCAGGTTTTCGCCGGGCTGATGCCGGGCGCGAGCCTGGGCCCGCCGAACCGGCGGCCGGCAAAGAAGGCGAACGTATCCGCCGCCCAGACGATGAACAATGCGAACAGCATCCACACCGGGCCACCGCCCGGATCGCTGTGCAGCAGGCCGATGGCGCACCAGGTCGGCACCACCAGCAGCGAGCCGGCCAGTATTTTCAGGGTGCAGGCGCCCTGCCCCTCCTTCGCGAACGCGGGAAAACGCAGCCACAGGCTCGCCCCGGCCCAGAACGCCACGCCCAGCAGCACGATCCACGGGAACAGCGCCGGCCAGCCGCGCCAGGCCAGATAGGCCATCGCGCCGGCATGCAGCAGCAGGATCGCGGCGCGTTTGACGCGGCCCCGCACGCCCGCCATGCGCGTCCACTCCCACAACCCCACGAGCAGCACCGCCGCCGCCAAGGCCATCAACGCCGCCGTCGGCAGGAACAACACGCCCAGGAGCACCAACGGCGCAAGCAGCAGGGCGGTGACGACGCGCTGCCTCATGGTGCAACTCCCACCGCGCGCCCGGCGATCTGTTCGGAAATCAGGCCGTAGCGCCGTTCGCGCCGGGAATAATCCTCCAGCGCCAGTTTCAGCGAAGCCGCATCGAAATCCGGCCAGAGCGTGTCGATGAAATAAAGTTCGGCGTAGGCCATCTGCCACAACAGGAAATTGCTGATGCGGCGCTCGCCGCCGGTACGGATGAACAGATCGACGTCCGGCAGACCGCGCTGCGAGAAGTAGCCCGCCAGTTTCGCCTCGTCGAGCGATTCAACCGCGAATCCGCCGGCCAGTACATCGCGCGCCGCAGCACGCGCGGCCTGGGCGATGTCCCAGCGTCCGCCGTAATCGGCGGCGATGCAGAGCGTGAGCTTGCCGTTTTCGGCCGTCAGCGCCTCGGCCTGCGCCATGCGCGCGACGATCTCCGGCGAAAAGGCGCGGCGCTCGCCGATGAAGCGCAGCTTCACGCCGTGCCGATGCAGCTTGCCCACCTGTTTGTCCAACGCGCGCAGGAACAACTGCATCAACGCACCGACTTCTTCCCTGGGACGCTGCCAGTTTTCGCTGGAGAAGGCGAACAGCGTCAGCACCTCGATGCCTTCGGCCAGGCAGGTTTCCACGCAGGCGCCGGCGGCACGCGCGCCGGCCCGGTGGCCGAAGGTGCGGGGTCGATGCCTCGCGCCGGCCCAGCGGCCATTGCCGTCCATCACGATGGCGACGTGGCGAGGCCTGGGCGACGCCGGCATCGGCGCGACGGGCGGTTTCATGGCCGTGGCTTCCGCGCCGCGGTCAGAGCGTCATCAACTCGTCCTGCTTGTGCTTGACCACCCCATCCACGTCCTTGACGAACTTGTCCGTCAGCTTCTGGATGTCGTCCTCGGCGCGGCGCTCCTCGTCCTCGCTGATGCTCTTGGCCTTGAGCAGTTCCTTGACCTGCTGCATCGCATCGCGGCGGACGTTGCGGATCGCCACCTTGGTGTTCTCGCCCTCGCCCTGCACATGCTTGGCCAGATCGCGGCGACGATCCTCGGTCAGCGGCGGCAGGTTGATGCGGATCACGGTACCGGCGGTGTTCGGCGTGATGCCCAGATCGGAGGAATAGATCGCCTTCTCGATCGCCGCGATCGCGCCCTTGTCCCAGGCCGTGATGGTCAGCGTGCGCGCATCGGATACGGAAATGCTGGCGCACTGCGAAAGCGGCATGTCGTTGCCATAGACGCTGACTTTCAAATGATCCACCAGCGCACTCGACGCACGCCCGGTGCGCACCTTGGTCAGCTCGTGCTTGAGCGCCTCGACGCTCTTGGTCATGCGGGTCGAGGCATCGTTCTTGATCGTGTTGAGCATGGCGGCGTTGCCTGGGCGGATGTGGACGAACCGACGATTATATCGGGATTGGGGATTCGGGATTGGCGCAGGCCGCGACGCAGTAGATCCGGGCTTGCCCGGCTGCTTCCCCGTAGAGCCGGGCTTGCCCGGCTGCGGGGCGCATCAGCGCATCAGCGGAGCAAGCTCTACGGATATCCGCGGCACTCGTGTCCGGCCTGCATCGAGGCGTCGGATTCGATCTGGACGGTGACGTGCCCGATGCCGAAGCGGCGTTGCAGTTCTTCGGATAGTTCCGCCAGAAAGGCATCGTTCGGCCCTTCCGGGCGCACCAGGTGCACCGTCAACGCAGCATCCGTGCTGCCCATCGCCCAGACGTGCAGGTCGTGCAGGCCGGCAACGCCCGGCCGCTCGCGCAGGAAGGCATCGACGGCGGCCAGGTCGATGTGGCGCGGCACCGCGTCCAGGGTCAGATCCAGGCTTTCGCGCAACAGGCTCCAGGAGCCGATCGCCACGACGATTCCCACGACCAGCGCCAGCGCCGGGTCGATCCAGTTCCAGCCCAGCCACAGCATGCCCAATCCGCCCAGCACCACGGCCAGCGAAACGGCGGCATCGGCCATCAGGTGCAGGTACGCGCCGCGCTGGTTCAGGTCGTGGCCGTGGCCCCGGAACAGCAACGCGCTGCCGAAATTCACCACGATGCCAATGCCAGCCACGACGATGAGCGGCCACGGCGCGACTTCCGGCGGCTGCGCGAAGCGCCGCACCGCTTCCCAGCCCAGCCCACCGGCGGCGAACACCAGCAGCAGCGCATTGGCCAACGGCGCAAGCAGCGTCGCGCGCCGATAGCCGTAGGTTCGCTTGGCACTGGCCGGTTTCGCCGCCAGCCACGCCGCGCCGCCCGCCAACGCCAGCCCGAGCACGTCGCCCAGGTTGTGCAGCGCATCGGACAACAGCGCCAGCGAATCGGCCCACAGGCCATAGCCGGCCTCGATCGCGGTGAACAGCAGATTCGCGATCAGGCCGATGGCGAAGGCGCGGGTTCCGGCGGGGGCATGGCGATGTGCATGACCGTGATCGTCGTGGCCGTCGTCGTGGTGTTCGTGATGCGAATGCGCCATGCGCCTTTCCGATGAGAGTTCCGCGCGTTTTGCAGCGGCGGGGTGAATGTTAGGTGGGTTGGGCTTATCTTGCCCGAACCAACCGCCCGGAAAGCGCCATGCGCCCGAATGCCACCTTGCCCGCCCTCGCTGCCTGCCTGCTTGCACTGGCGCCCATGTTCGTCTTCGCGCAGGAGGCGGTCGTCGAGGAACAACTCGTCGTGGAGGAAGCGCCCATCGCGGAACCTGCGCCGGATCGCACCCCGAACCTGACGAAAACCGACGTGGAAGCCTGGCTGGACGGCTACCTGCCCGCCGCGCTGGAGGCCGGGGACATCGTGGGCGCGGTGGTCGTGGTAGTGAAGGATGGGCACGTGCTGCTGCAGAAAGGCTATGGCTACTCCGACCTGGAAAAACGCACGCCCGTCGATCCGGAAACCACGCTGTTCCGCCCCGGCTCGATCTCCAAGCTGTTCACCTGGACGGCGGTGATGCAACAGGTCGAAGCCGGCCACATCGACCTGGATGCGGACGTGAACCAGTACCTGGATTTTGCCATCCCGGCGCACCGGGGCAAGCCGCTGACGATGCGCCAGATCATGACCCACACCGGCGGTTTCGAGGACACGCGGCGCGGCCTGATCTTTTCGGATCCGGATGCGCTGGCCAATCTCGGCGACAGCCTCAAGCGCTGGATCCCGGCCCGTATCCACACGCCGGGCGCAACGCCGGCCTATTCCAACTACGCCACCGCGTTGGCCGGCTACATCGTGGAGCGCGTCAGCGGCGAGTCGTTCAGCGACTATGTGGAACGCCGCCTGTTCGTGCCGCTGGGCATGACCCATGCCAGCTTCCGCCAACCCTTGCCCGATGCCATCGCAGGATTCATGTCGCAAGGCTACGCAAGCCTGTCCGACGGCCAGCCCAAGCCCTACGAGCTCATCAACCTGACCGCGGCAGGCAGCCTTGCCGCCAGCGGCGCGGACATCGCGCGCTTCATGCTGGCGCACCTCGAGAATGGCGAATATCTGGGCGTGCGCATCCTTTCCGAAGCCACCGCGCAAGCCATGCAGCGCACCGCCCAGCCCAGCGTCGGCCCGCTCGACCGCATGATGCTGGGCTTCTACGAAAACAGCCTCAACGGCCATTTTTCCATCGCCCACGCCGGGGATACGCGCTGGTTCCATAGCGATCTGCGGCTGTTCCCGGACGATGGCGCGGGCTATTTCATCTCGATGAACAGCGCCGGGGGCGGTGGCGCCACCGGGCGCATCCGCCAGCAACTGGCCACAGGATTCGTGCAGCGCTACCTGCCCGGCGAATTTCCGCAAGGCTCGGGCATCGACGCGGAAGCCGCCCGTGCGCAGGCCGCGAAGGTCGCAGGCTTCTACGAAAACAGCTGGCGCGCGCAGACCAGCGTAATGGGTGCGCTGCGGCTGCTTGGACAGGTGGAAGTAACCGCGAAACCGGACGGCGGCCTGCGCGTGGCGTATTCCAACGCCGCTTCCGGGG
The DNA here is from genome assembly GCA_964536455.1 of uncultured Aquimonas sp. Lineage (GTDB taxonomy): Bacteria > Pseudomonadota > Gammaproteobacteria > Xanthomonadales > Xanthomonadaceae > Denitratimonas. The sequence goes on along the minus strand of CAZHXV010000003.1, from coordinate 16,746 downwards.
CGCCACGGCAGTGGAACCCCATCGGCCCGTGGCTGTGGCAAGACCCGGGCAACGGCGAACGGCTCGCAGTGGAAACCGAAGACGGCGATGTGACCCGCTTCGGCATGGAATCCTCCGCCCCGATCATGGTGTTCGAGCGGCTTCCCGACTGGCGCGCGAAAGTCCCCCTGCTCGCGCGCGCCAGCCTGGCCGTCGTGCTGCTCACCGTGCTGGCCTGGCCGGTTTCGGCGATGGTGCGCCGCCACTACCGCGCGCGCTATCCGCTCACCGGCGTTGACGCCAAGGCGCATCGCACCGGCCGCTGGGCAAGTTTGCTGACCGGCCTTGGCGCCGGCGGCGGCATCGCCCTGGTGATTTGGCTTGCCGACAGCACCGAACCCTTGGTCGGCATGGACGGCTTCATCGTGCTGGCGCGGCTTGGCATCGGCCTGGCACTGATCGCGGGCGCGGCGCTGGCGCTGCGCAGCTTCTGGCAAACCCTGCGCAGCCGAAAACGCCACCTGCTGGCCAGGCTCTGGAGCCTGGCCCTGACGCTGGCCTGCCTGACCCTGCTCTGGATCGGCTTCGCTTACCGTCTCGTCGGCATCGGCGCGGGTTTCTGAGCGGGGTTCACTTCCCCGCGCCATCCTCCACTGCGCGCCAGACGCGCAGCAGGTTTCCACCCAGAATCTTGCGAATGTCCTCATCACCGTAGCCACGCCCCTGCAGGCCGGCGATGAGGTTCGGGTAATCGGCGACGGATTTCAGGCCCTCCGGCAGATCGCCGTCCACGCCGTCGAAATCCGAACCGATGCCCACGTGGTCGATGCCGAGCAGTTGCGCGCCGTAGTCGATCTGATCCAGCACCGTGTCGATGGCGGTGGGCCGGCGCGGATGGGCTTTTTCCCAGGTTTCGGAGAAGTTTTCCTCGGGAACGGGCCCTCCGGCGGCCTTGAGCGCGGCGATGCGCTTTTCGTGTTCGGCCGCGGCGCGGAAGTATTCCTGCATGTTCGCCGCCGCCACCGGATCGACGAAGGGCGAGCCGAACGGCACCTGCACCACGCCGCCGCGCCTGGCCAGCGCCAGCGCTTCCTCGTCTGCGATGTTGCGCGCGAAGCCCGGCGTGAAATGGCGGAAGGCGGAGTGCGTGGCCACCACCGGCACGCGCGAGAGTTCGATGACGGCCTTGGCGGAAGCGTCGGACAGGTGCGAAACGTCCACCATGATCCCGAGCCGGTTCATCTCCGCCACGGCCTTCTGGCCGAGCGGGCTCAAGCCGTTCCACTTGCCCTCGCGCGCATAGGACGAATCGGCCATCGCGTTGTTGGCGCTGTGCGCGAGCGTGATGTAGCGCACCCCGCGATCGAAGAAGAACCCGATCTGGGAAAGGTCTTCGCCCAGCGGCGCGCCGTTCTCCATGCCCAGCGGCAGCAGCACGCGCCCGCCGGCCCGGAGCTTTTCCACCTCGCGCGGGGAGCGCAGCAGGGCGAACTTGTCCGGGTGGCGCTGCACCAGCGCCTCCACCACGTCGATCTGGCGGTTGGCCGAATCCCAGGCGCTGTCGTCCTCGTCCTGCGAGGCGGAGGTGTAGATGGACATGAAAGCCACATCCAGGCCGCCGGCGCGCGCGCGCGGCCAGTCGAATTCGCGATCCGGCGCGGATCGGCTCAAATCCGCCCAGCGCTTGTCCAGAAACAGGGAGGGCGCGTCGATGTGGGTATCCACGATGACAGCCTCCTGCGCCAGCTTCTGCGCCGCGGAAAGATCGGCGCAGGCAGCCTCCGTGAAGCAGGCGGCAGAAAAGAATGCGGCGAAAACCACGGCAGTGCGTTTCATGCTCGGCTCCTTACTGATCGATCGAAGCATCATAGAGGAAGCGCTATGGCGACAGGTGCTGGAACGCACCGGCACTAGCTGCCACCATGCCCGGCTATCCGTTCCCGCACCAAGGCCTCGCCATGAGCACGCTTCCACCCTGCCCCCAATGCCGTTCCGAATTCACCTACGAAGATGGCGGCCAGTTCGTCTGCCCCGAGTGCGCGCACGAATGGACGGCGCAGGCCGAAGCCGCCGGGGATGAAGCACGCGTAGTCAAGGACGCGAACGGCAACCTGCTGGCCGACGGCGATTCGGTCACGGTGATAAAAGACCTGAAGGTGAAAGGCTCTTCGCTGGTGGTCAAGGTCGGCACCAAGGTGCGCAACATCCGGCTGGTCGAGGGCGACCACGACATCGACTGCAAGATCGAAGGCATCGGCCCGATGAAGCTCAAATCCGAATTCGTGCGCAAGGCGTAGGCCGAACGGATTGCCTTCAGGCCGCCGCTTCGGCGGTTTCGGCCAGCGGCAACCAGAGCGTGACGCAGGTGCCCTTGCCCAGCTCGCTGGAAAGCTCCACCTGCCCTCCGGCTTCCACCACCACGCGCTGCACCACGGCCAGCCCGATGCCGCTGCCCTTGCCTTCGGCCTTGGTGGTGAAGAACGGATCGAACACACGCATCGCTACCTGCTCGGGCATCCCGCTGCCGTTGTCGCTGACACGCACCTGCACGCGCCCGTCCAGCGCTTGCGCCGCGATCGTGAACTCGCCCGACCCGGCCATCGCGTCGCGCGCATTGGTTGCCAGATTCAACAGCGACAACTCGAATTCGTCGCGATCCAGCCGCACCGGCAACGGCGTTTCCGGCAGGCTCACCCGCACTTTCTGGCCATCGCCGAACAAGGGTTCGAACAATGGCTGGGCGCGACGTATCGCAGCCACGGCATCGAACGTCTCCACCCGGCGCGAACGGTCGTGGGTCAGGCCGAGCAGGCGGCGGGTGACCGCCGTGGCGCGGCGCGCGACGTCCTCGATGCCGTCGATCGACGCCGATTCGAAACCGTCCACCGTGCGCGCCATGCCCACGTAGCCCAGGATGACGCCGAGAAAATTGTTGAAATCGTGCGCGATGCCGCTGGCCATGCGGCCCACCGCGTCCAGCTTCTGGGCCTGGATCAACTGCGCCTGCGAGCGCTCCTTTTCCGCCACTTCCCGCTCCAGTTGCCGATACAGCGCAGCCAGCTTCTCGCTGCGCCGCTTGGCCTTGTCGGCGGAGGAAATCAACCGGTCGAGCACCACCGTGGCCATCAGGAAGTTGAGCACCGACAGCAACAGGGCGGATACCCCTTCCGACGCCAGGTTGCCGGTATCGCGCGCCTGCACGCCATCCACCCAGGCCCCCAGCACCATCACCGGCAACAGCGCGGCGAACACCAGCCACATCGCGCGCCGGCCCAGCAGTACGCCGCCGATCAGCAGAGGCAGTATCTGCGCGATCTGCACGCTGGTCTGGGAGCGCAGGCCGTAGATCCAGTAACTGCCGGCCATCGCCGCCAGGATGGCGACCAGAACCAGTGCCACCGCCAGCCGGAAATGCCCGAAACGCACCAGCGCAAAGCAGAGCCCCATGCACAGGACCAGGCCCAGCGATGCCGCGACCGCACCGCCGTCGCGCCAGGAGAACCAGGCCACGGTCAGCAGCATCGATCCCGCCGCCAGCAGCACCAACTGGAACATCGCGACATTGCGCTGCGCCATGCTGCCTGCCACCGGCGCACGGCGCAGCCATTGCAGGCATCGTTGAACCGCTGAAACCACCTCGCCCCCGGAATTCCGCGCCGAACCGGGCGCCTGGCGAGTATAGGAAACATCGGCGTAACCGGATGGGGCTACAATCCCCCCCGTCCGCCCATGCAGGCGGCTGTCTGTTATGACCCCTTCTGGAACTTTCCGATGCGCAAATCCGTCCTGCGCGGCATCGCCGCTCTATCCCTGCTTTATTCCTGTGCCGTGCTGGCCGATGGCCAATCCGGCGCGGGCGAAGTTTCGCTCGCCAATGCCGGCTTCCAGGATTTCGATACCCTGGACACGGGCAGCACGCCCAGCGATGTCCTGCCGACGGGCTGGTACATCAGCGAAACCGGTGCAGGCGGTGCTTCGGACGGGAAATACGTCGGCGGAGACGGCAGCGGAAACGGCGGCAATCTCTACAGTTTCGGCACGGGAACCAGCGCCGAACGCGCGCTCGGCACGCTGCTTTCCGGCAACGTAAAGCCGATCATCGGCGCGAAACTGCTGAACGATACCGGGGCGGCCATCGTCGATCTGGAGATTTCCTACACCGGCGAGCTATGGCGGCTCGGCGTCGCAGATCGCACCGACCGGCTCGATTTCCAGTATTGCACCAGCTCATGCACGTTGAACGCGAGCACGGGCTGGACGGACGTGAACGCACTGGATTTCATCACGCCCAACACCGGTGGCTCGACTGGTGCGCGGGATGGCAACGCCAGCGGATACCGCACCGAGATTTCCGGCATCATCGCAGGCATCAACCTCGCTCCGAACGCGACGCTCTGGGTGCGCTGGGTCGATGCGGACGTATCCGGCATCGACGACGGCCTGGCCATCGACGATGTGCAGTTCGGTACACCCGTGCCGCCCGTGGACGAGCCGCCGGAACTGTTCTCCAGCGTGCCCGCCGACGGCGAGGATTTCCCCGCCAACGGCAGCATCGAACTCACTTTCACCGAAAGCGTTTCGGCCACGGGCGACTGGTTCCTGCTCGACTGCGATGTGTCTGGCCTGTTCGATCCGGATAGCTCCGACGTCAGCGGCGGCCCGGTGACCTGGTACATCACGCCGGAAACCGAACTGGAACCGGGCGAAAGCTGCACGCTGACGCTCGATCCGGCACAGATCGTCGATCTGGACGACGAACCGGATACGCTCGTCGATCCGGGCCCGATCGCCTTCGACGTGGTCGCCCCGCCGCCGAACGAGCCGCCGCAACTGGTCTCCACCATTCCCGCGAACGGCGCCAACAATTTCCCTGCGGCGGGCAACCTGCAAGCCGTGTTCGATGAGCCGGTCACCGCCGATACCGGCGCGTTCACCCTGCAATGCAACGTCCACGGCGCGGTTTCGCTGGCATGGAACAGCCCCGATGGCGGCCGTACCTGGAACATCGCGCCCGGCGCGCTGCTGGATGGCGGCGAAGCCTGCACCTTCACGTTGCACGCCTCGTCGATCCTCGACCTGGACGGCGCGGCACTGGCCGGCGGCGACGTGGCCATCGCTTTCTCCGTGTTCCAGGCCGGCGACACCAGCGCCTATTACCAGAACGTCAACCTCGCCACGACGGCGCAACTGCGCTGCTCGCTGTATCAGACCATCACCACCGGCATCACCCGCTACGACTACAGCGCCGCGCTGCCGATGCTGAACCGCTACGAGCAGGATCCGGACGATTCCACCAAGGTGTGGGAGGTGTACCGCAACGCTTCCTACCCCAAGCAGTCGGGCGGCGACGCCAACTACAACAAGGAACACACCTGGCCCAAGACCTATGGCTTCCCGAACGAATCGGCCACGCCGCATTCGGATCTGCACATGCTCCACGCCTCGGACACCCTGTTCAACAGCCACCGCGGCAGCAAGCCGTACGACAACTGCGACAGCGGATGCAGCGCGGACGCCACCATCGCCAACCATGGCGCCGGCGGCGCGGGCGGCGGCGACAACAACTGGTACAACTCCACCGGCAGCACGGAGAACGCGCGCAGCTACGAAGTGTGGGATTTCCGCAAGGGCGACATGGCGCGCGCCGTGATGTACATGGCGATCCGCTACAAGGGCGAAACCGTGCTGGCAGGCCGCCCGCAGGAGCCAAACCTGGAACTCACCGACAACCGCAGCCTCATCACCTCCGCCGGCAGCGGCGGCAAGCATTACATGGGCATGCTGACGGCGTTGCTGGCATGGAACCAGTTCGATCCGCCCACCCCGCGCGAGGTAGTTCGCAACGACCTGGTGCAGGAAGACCAGCACAACCGCAACCCCTTCATCGACCACTACGAATGGGCTACGCGCGAACTGTTCGAAACGCCGATGGCCAGCCCGTGCGTGATGAACCAGAACGCACCGCTGGCCCTGCCCGACAGCTATCCGACGGCGGCCGTGAACCAGACACAGGCCATCCCTGCCGCCAGCGGCGTGCTCGCCAACGACAGCGATGTGGAATTCGATGCCGCAGGCGCCGCCCTGACCGCGCAACTGGTGAACAACGCTGCGCACGGTGCCGTGGCGCTCAATGCCAACGGCAGCTTCAGCTACACGCCGGCAGCGGACTACTGCGGTCCGGACAGCTTCACTTACCGCGCATCGGACGGCACGCGCGTTTCCGCGCCGGCCACGGTGTCCCTCCAGGTCGGCACCGATTGCGAGGTTCAGCCGGAGCTGCCGGAAATCTTCGCCAACGGCTTCGAGTAACGCCGATCCGCGCGTTCCCCAAGCCCGGCAGGATGGGTTCGAGCCGCCGCTACGGCTCGAACCCGTCGTGGAACAAGGTCACGCGCACGCGGCCCCACATGCCCTTGCCGGGGCTGCCGTGGGTTTCGCAGAAGTAGCCGAATTCGCCCGGTTCGTCGAAACGCACCGGGACGATCCAGTTGCCGGAACTGGCGTTGCCGCTGCCGCCCGCCCCGTCGTTGTCGCAGCCATAGGCGCAGCGGAAGGAACCGTCGTCGGCGACGACGTTGTGGATGCCGCCCATGTTGCGGAACAACAGCGTGTCGCCCGCGCGGATCACGGGGAAGGCCGGCGTGAACGTCATTCCGGGGCCGACGCTCACGATCACGGTGGCCGCCGCACCTTCCCCCACCGGCAGGCCGGCCAGCACCGCCAGCCCGACTGCAACACGAAGGCGCGAGGTTGGTGGCATCAGCCCAGGAAACCGAGGTAGCGCGTGTTGAAGTTGGAAAGGTTCGGGAACACCAGGTCGACCTCGCTCTCGCTCAAGCCGAACCAGCGCGCCAGCGTTGCGCCGTAGTGATCGACCGAGGTGGTCGGGATCAGCCGTCCGTAGCCGTCGCCCGGATCGTTGAGGTTCGGCGAGCGCACACCATAGGTGGTGGTCGGGTTGGTCAGGCTGGGCATCACCACGCCGAAGTCGTCGTCCGCGGTGAAGCCTGCGCCGTTGCCGTAGAACGCCCCACCCTGCACGGCGCCGCCGACGACGAAATGGTGGCTGCCCCAGCCATGATCCGTGCCGCTGTCGTTGGCGGTGAGCGTGCGCCCGAAATCCGAGGCCGTGAACGCCGTGACGCTGTTCGCCAGGCCCACGCTGTCCAACGCGGCGTAGAAGCCGGAAAGCGCGCGGGAAAGCACGTCGAACAGGCCGCCGTCGCTCGGCGCGCCGCCGTGCACCGCCGCTTGATCGCCGTGGGTATCGAAGCCGCCGAGGTTGACGAAGAACACCTGCCGCTTCAGGCCGGTGTAGCCGGAACTGCCGGGATTGTTGGCGGCATGGATCAGCCGCGCCACGGCCCGCAACTGCGCATCGAGCGAATACTGCGCACCGGGGAAAAAGGCCGAGAAGCTCGGCGCGCTGTCCAGTGCATCGTTGATGAGCGAGGCCGTACCCATCGAATGGTTCATGGCGCGGGCATAGGCGCGTTCCAGCGCATTGGCCTGCGCGCCGTCCTGATGCAGCGCGGCGAACGCCGCCGCCACGCCGCCGCCGGTGGGATCGTAGGGAACCTCGATCTCCGAGGCGTTGTTGGCGGTCATCACGTAGCCGTTCACCTCCTCCCCGCGCAGGAAGGCATCCAGCCCGCTCATGCTGGTCAGGAACGGCGCGGGGCCGGTGTTGGATTCGGCCACCAGATCGGCAATGCGTCCGCCCCAGCCGGTGAGCGGCTGGTTGGTTGGCGGCGAGGATTGCCAGTAGGCGGCCTGGTCGGCGTGCGAATACAGCTGCGGCGGCAGGTCGAAGGCGATGGTGCCGTTCATCGCATTCCAGGTATCGGTCTGCGTGGTCGGGCGCACCAGGGTGCCGACGTTGGCGACGATGGCGGCATGGCCCTGGTTGAACAGCGTTCGCAGGCCGGTCATCGACGAATGCAGCGCGTACTGGAAACCGTCGCCGGAGCTGGGCGTGTTGTTCAGTGTCGTGCCTGCCAGATTCGCACGCGCAATGGCGACGCTGGGGCGGGCGGCCTGGTAGGCGTTGTAGCCGGACTGGGTATAGGGAATCACGGCGTTGAAGCCGTCGTTGCCGCCGTACAGGAACACGCAGACCAGCGCCTTGTAGTCGGGGAAACCAAAGCCGTTGCCGACGGCGGCGCGCAACAGGTTGAGGTTGCCCAGCGCCGAATACAGGCCCGCACCGCCCAGTGCAGTGTGGAGGGTCTTGCGGATGAAGCCGCGTCGATCGAGTTTCATGGCCGGGCTCCTACTTCTGCACCATGTATTCGGGTGAGGTGAGGATCAGGTACAGCGCGCGCCGGATGCGCCAGATGCGCCAGTCCTCGCCGTTCTGACTCCAGCCCGAACCGATGTTGTTTAGGTAATCCACCAGCGTGGTTCGCATCGGGTTGCTCATCTGGCCGGAGAGGTAGCGCAGGTCGTAGGTATCCACCAGCGCATCGGCCGGATCGCCCGGCCCGCCGTTGCCGCTGCCGGCCAGCGCATAGTCGCGCGAGAAGTCGATGGCGACTTCCCCGAACGGCTGGAAGTTGCCGCTGCATGGGCTGTTGGCGTCGTAGTAGGTGTAGAAGCCCAGGATCGTGTTGGCGGTGAGCGCGATGATGGCGTCGGTCTGCAATTCCATTTCCGGCGCGACCAGCCCCGCCTGCCCGAGTTCGCCGTGCGGCATGAAGCTGGGCTTGAAGAAGTTGAACACCGTGGGGGAATCCAGCGGCGCCTGCGCGATGCCCTGCCACTGCGTGCCGCCGGTGCTCCAGCCGGTGATGTAGCCGGCATAGCGGTACGGGTTGTCGTAGAAGTAGCCGCCGAGATTCAGGCCACAGACGTGGCGCGCGCCCATGCTGCGCCACAGGTGCGTGAGCATCAGCAGCGGCTCGCGCACCTTGCCGAAGGTGGCGGAACCGTGGCCGTTGCGCGCCTCGCCATCGAGCAGGATCGCTTCCACCACGTAGCGCAACTGCGCAGGATCGCTGCGACGCGCATTGAACACGGTGGCCACGCGCTGCACGTAGGCCGGGCTGGGATTGCTCGTCACCAGCCGCTGGATCAACTGCTTGACGATGAACGGGCCGACGTTGGGATGGTTGTAGATGTTGTTCAGCGCGAAGGCGAGGTTGCTCGCAGGCGTGCCGCCGTCGTCCAACACTCCGCCGTTGGCCGCGCCCGGATAGTCCAGCAGCGGTTTGGCATGGCCGTCGTCCGGTTGCGTGCCATTGTCGTGATAGGCCGGGTAGGCAATCATCGGCATCGTCCAGACTTCCGGATGCGCCCACCACGCCTGGCAATTGACGAAGCTGCCGCCGTTGCAGAACGGGAAATTCCATCCGGTGAAGACCTGCGCGAAGGCCGTGACCTGCGCCTGCCCGTAGGTAGGAACCGGCTCCCCGCCCACCAGCACCGGCGTGCCGTCCAGGTTCAGCATCACCAGGCCCACGCCGAAAAGCTGGTTGATCTCCCGCGCGTAGTTCTCGTCCGGGTGCACGTTCTGGGAAAGATCGGCACGGCGGTTGCCGAGCATGTTGAGATAGGCCCCCATCGCCGGGCTGAGGGTCACTTCCTCCAGCAACTGCCGGTAATTGCCGAAGGCGTTGCGGACGAGGATGTCGTAGTAATACGCAAGGCCCTCCGCGCCATACAGCCCGAGCGTGGTGTTCTGCTGGGACGTGACGAGAATCTCGGACAGCGCAAAGGCCACGCGCTGGCGCAACTGATCGATGTGGATGCGCATCGGGTTGGCCGGATCCGGCCCGCCGAGCGCACCGACGAACCAGGCCTCCATCCGCGTGCCCTGCCCGACCTGTTCGCCAAGCGTATTTGCCACCCAGTCGAAATACTCCATCTGGTAACTGGGCTGCGCGGCGAACTGCTCGTTGAGCCACGCCTGGTAGCCCAGGGTTTTCAGGTGCGCGATGTCTGTTTCCGTCGGCCCGAACGTCGCCTGCGCAAGGAAACGCGCAGCGGCGACTTCGTCCAGCCGCTCCTCGAAACCGTCGCCGAAAACCTGGACGGAACTTTGTGCCGCCGCGCTGCCGCAAAGCGCCAGGCCCAGTGCCAACATCCACCCGGAACTTGCGCACGAAAAACTCGACATGGCCCTGCCACTCCTTCGCCGTTCCCACGTCTGGCTCCGGATGAGCCAAGGCATGCCGGAAAGACGAGGGAGCGCACGCGCTTTTTACACTTGTTACGAATTCGAGTCCAAAGCGTGAACCAGTGCCCAAATCCGATTCCGGCCACCCCTCACACCACCGGATCGCGCACCAGCAGATGCTTGGCCAGCCAGCCATGCAGCCTGCCGATGCCGCGCGCCAGGTGCAGCGTGCCGAACAGCAGCGCCACGCCGCCGGCAGACAGCACCGGCAACAGCCAAGGCGCATCCTGGGTGACGCTCCAGCCATCGATGTAGATCACCTGCCAGGACGGAATCAGCAGGCTCAACGGCGAGGCGATGAAGCCCAGCGACAGGCTCAGCAAGGTCACGACCGCGCTGAAGTAGGCCGTGCCCAGCGGCAGCATCAACAGGAAATACACCATCGCCGTCCAGGTGCGCGCATCGGTGAACAGTTCCTTCAGGCGCCGCATCCAGGGCTTGTCTCGCTGGGTGTAAAGCGGGCGGCGCGGCATCCGTTCGCCGAGCAGGGCCTCCACGATGCGTCCTTCCACCAGCGACAGCAACCGCACCGACATCAGGAACAGCAGCAACAGCGGCACGCCGACGATGAGGATCAAAAGGCCGGCCGACAGGCTGGCCCCGGTGACGACCCAGGTGAAATAGAAGATGCCGGTGGCCATCGACAGCAGCATGTAGAACAGCGCACCGTAGGTGTGCGGATCGGCGGCGACGCCGAAGAACCGGCCCCACCAGGAAGCGCGCGGCGGCGGCTTGGGCGTGCGCAGGGCACGGCTCACCTTCACCTCGGTATCGCGGTAGATCTCCGCCACTTCCTCCGGTGCGCCGTAGGTGCCGGCCACGGCGGCGATCACCTCGGCCTCGGACTTTCCGTTCTGTTCGGCCAGTTCGGCGCGCAGGTATTCCTCGGCGTCGTAAAGCGCGTCCTGCACCATCGCAGGGTCGGCATCCTTCAGCGCGGTGCGCAGATGCTCCAGGTATTCGGGAATCGTGGTCGGCAGGTTCTGGGCGTTCATTCGGAAATCCCCTCAAGGATGGAATCGACGGAATCGCGGGTCGCACGCCACGCGGCGGCCCATTCGCGCAAGGCGGCGCGCCCTGCCTGGGTGATGCGGTAGTAGCGGCGTGGCGGGCCGGAGACGGAAGGTTCGACGAAGCTTTCCAGCAGGCCCGCCGCTTCCAGGTTGCGCAGCACCGGATACAGCGCGCTCTGCTTGCCGGAAAGCACGCCATCAAGCTTTTCCAGGCGCTTGGCGATCAGGTAGCCGTACAGCGGTTCGCTGGCCTGCGCCAGCGCCGCCAGCAACGCCAGTGATACGGTGCCGGCGCTCAGTTCCTTCTGGAACTTCCGAAGCTGGTTGTCGGGTTCGGTCATCGTCCTCTCCATAGCGGTTGCCATGTCGAGGAGAACTATATTGTTTACTTCGATATAGCGAATGTGCCGTTAGTCATTACCTGACCATACCCGCCCGAACTTCATCCATGCCAAACGCATCATGGCGAGTTCCCCCGCCATGATGCGTATTGTTTATCAATCGGTTACTGCACAAACCTCAAGGATTTGGCATCGTCACAGCATCGGCCTAGGCGATTGAACGATGGCCAGGCGCTTGGCCGCCTTGGGCTTCTTCGCCGGGGCTTTCTTCGCCGCCGGAGCGGGCGCAGGGACAGCTTTGGCAACAACGGCGGGCGTGGCCTTCACCGACGCAGCCTTGCGTGCCTGCGGCTTCTTCTTCGCCTCCGGTGCCGGCTTGGTGGCCGCTTTCGCCTTCGACGGCACAGGCTTGGCAGGCGCAGGTCTGGATGCAGGCTTGCGGGCCAGCGTCGTCTTCAACACCGCTTCCACCGCCTGCCTGGGTACGCCAGGAACCTGGCGGAACGCACCAAACAGATCGACCATGCCCGGCAATTCCTCGAACAGATTCGCCACCGAACCGCCGGCCTTGCCAATGGCCTTGCGGTTGGCGACCTGCCAGGCTTCCACCGCATCGCGCAGCCCCTGCGCGAACTGGTGCTGGTTGCGCACCGCGGTGGTCAGCAGGTTCTTCCAATACTCCGCATCGCCGCGGAACAGGCTGGCCGCCGTCTGCGCCGGCATCGTCGCCAGCTTCTCCAGCGAAAACGGCCCGCCCAGGCCCTGTGCATCGGGCCAGGACGCCATCGGATCCAGACCCGCCACATCGGTGAAAAGACCGATCCAGCTCCTGCCGTTTTCCTGGAGCAAGGCCGCGATCCGCACCGCGAGATCGACGTTGGCCTGGTACAACTGCGTGGGTATCGACGCTTTTGAAGACATGGCACATTCCTTGGGTGTGCTGCGGGAGGGATGCGCACGATGCACGGTGGATGCGGCTGCGATCAAGCGGCGCCCGTATCCGATGGATAGCAGCGCTCAGCCGCTGGAAAGCTGTGTCAACAGTTTTGGGCCTGCGCCTTCCATATAGACACCTCCATCGGCCAAGGTGTCGGAAACCCTTGCCTTCTGATCCCGCCATGACGCGATTTGGCGCGGGCCTGGAATGTAGGCTCTCCATTGGCCGTACTCGTCCGTCCCCGGATCTTTTCTCTTTATGTCCTTCGTTACCCTGTAAGAAATCGGAACGATTACCACCCAATAGCGCGCATCCACATTCGAACCCTCCACGGGCGGACGAAATGTCCATGTCCGAATCGCCTGCTCGGATGCCTTGGCGAGTACGCTCCGCCATTGCTTCATCTGGCTCTCGCCGGCCGCAACATACAGATTGACCTGCTCGGTCTCAACATCCACGACGCGGCCATCGCGCCCCACCTTGACTGCCGTGAAGACCTCGCCTCCCACGCCCGACATCACCGCACTCATAGGATAGCGGGGCGGCTTGTGTGCAACGATTTGAACCGAACTGCGATCCTCCGGATCGTAGCGATCGAAACTGGCATCCCTGATCGATATCTCGTAGTTATCACCACTCATGCTCCTAGCCACCACACGGATGTTTATCGGCGAACGTGCATGACGCGCCACGCCATCCACAAGCACTGGCTCAAATCTCCACTTCATCACCGAATCGCGCATGAAAGCCACAATGGTCGACGGGAGCTTTTCTTCGCGCTCGAACGTTATGGAGCTGACAGAGCCCTCCGGCGTGATTTCGATACTGCCCTTCGCTACCATACTGTTTTCGGTTTGCTTGCGTATCTCCGCCACGCCGCGAGCGCCCGCAGTTTCCGCCAATGCCACGAAGCACAGCGCCACACATGCCAGCAGAATGTTTCGCATGCACATCGTCGTCTCCTTTGTTCAAATCGCGGTATTAATTACAACCGATGCAACTGCGCAATGGCAACACACGCAGGCCCGCACATCACATCGCATCCAGATCGCCCAGCGCCTGGATCAAGCGCCGCGCGCGTTTGTCCGGCCGGGTTTTCGGGGGCCGGAATCCGGCGCGTTCCGCGGCGCGCAGCGCGCGTTCGTGTTCGCGGTGCTGGCGCGATTCCGCACTTTCCTCGTACAGCGCCTGGGCCGCCTGCGCCGGGCCGCGCGTATCGGAAAGTTCGCGCACGAGAACCTCGAACCTCTCGCTGCCGCGTTCGATTTGCAGGGCATCGCCAATCCGCACCGAACGCGAGGGTTTGCACGGCTGGCCGGCGATCTTCACGCGCGAATGTTCGATCGCGTCCTTGGCCAGTGCGCGGGTCTTGAAGAAACGCGCGGCCCACAGCCATACATCCAGCCGCACGGAACCGGCGGGCAATGGCGCTGCCTTCATGCCTGCGCCTCGTGCTGCGGCGGCGTCTGTCCTTCCGGGAAGAACTCCATCGCTCCGGAATTGAGGCAGTAGCGTTCGTGCGTCGGTGGCGGGCCGTCGGGGAAGACGTGGCCCAGGTGCCCATCGCAGCGCGCACAGCGGATTTCCACGCGGATCATGCCGTGGCTTTCGTCGCGCAGGTACGCGATGTGGCTGGCGTGGAACGGCGCATCGAAGCTCGGCCAGCCGGTGCCGGAATCGAACTTGCGCGCGGAGGAGAACAGCGGCAGGCCGCACAACGCGCAGGCGTAGATGCCTTCCTGCTTGTTGTCCAGCAGACCGCCGCAGAACGGGGCTTGCGTCCCGTGCGCGAGCAGGATGCGGCGCTGTTCGGGCGAAAGGCGCTGCGCCAGCGCTTCGCGCTGTGCGGCGGGAAGTGGCGTCAGGCCATAGCCGCTGGCGGATGTGTTGGACATGGCCTCATGCCCGCTTCAATTTGTCCGCGAAGACCTTTTTCGTCTTCTCCACTTTCGGCAGCGCCACCGCCGCGATGTACGGCTGCGCGGGGTTCTGCGCGGCGTAGTCGTGATGGTAATCCTCGGCGGGATAGAAGGCTTCCAGAGGCTCCAGCGTGGTGACGATCCGCGATGCGAACACGCCAGCGGCATCGAGCTGTTCGATGTAGGCCGCCGCGACATCGCGTTGCGCCTCGTCGGCGCAGAACACGGCGGAACGGTACTGGCGGCCGCGATCCTCGCCCTGGCGGTTCAACTGGGTGGGATCGTGCGCAACGGAGAAAAACACCTTCAGCAACTGGCCGTAACTGAGCTTTGCCGGGTCGTACACGACGCGGATGACTTCCGCATGATCGGTTTCGTGGCTGCACACGGCTTTGTAGTTCGCGGTTTCGGCGGTTCCGCCGCTGTAGCCGGGCTCCACGTGCAGCACGCCGTCGAGCTGGCGATAGACCGCCTCGGTGCACCAGAAGCAGCCGCCCGCCAGCACGGCTTCGGCCTGCGGTTGGCCGTTTTGCGCAAGATCGCGCAGCGGATCGGGAAATGTTCCATGGGTGGCGGCGGGAAGATCGCAAATATCGGGCATTGTGAGACTCCATCCGTAGCGCCGAGCTTGCTCGGCGTGTTTGCCAGGAGCCGAGCAAGCTCGGCCCTACGAAAGCTGGTTCAGGACACTGGAAAGTTCCGGCGGCAGCGGCGCATTCAAGAGGTAGGGTGCCTTGCCGCCGTCGAGCGAAAACTGCAACGAGGCCGCGTGCAGGAACAGCCGCTTCAAGCCCGCCTTTTCGCGCAGTTTCCTGTTGACGGCTTCATCGCCGTATTTGTCGTCGCCCGCGACCGGATGGCCGATGTGTTGCGCGTGGGCGCGAATCTGGTGGGTGCGGCCGGTTTCGATCCTCACCTCGCAGTACGACTGCCCACCACGCCGTTCCAGTACGCGGAAACGGGACAGCGACGGCTTGCCGCTGGCGTTCACCTGCACATGGCGCTCCCCGCCTTGCCGCAGCCCGATGTGCAACGGCGCATCCACGACGATCTCGCCATCGGGCAGGCGGCCGGCCAGCAGGGTCAGGTAGCGCTTGGAGATGCCACGGCCGCCTTCCCTGTCGTCTTCGCGCAGCAAGGCCTGAAGTTCCGTCAGCGCCGAGCGCTTCTTGGCGATCACCAGCAAACCGGAGGTATCGCGATCCAGCCGGTGCACCAGTTCCAGGGTCTGATCCGGTCGCAGTGCGCGCATCGCCTCGATCGCGCCGAAATCGATGCCGCTGCCGCCGTGGCTGGCCAGGCCCGACGGCTTGTTCAGCGCCAAGAGCCGTGCATCCTCGAACACGATGGCCGCTTCCAACCGCGCAAGAAACCCCGCAGGCGGCGCTTTCCGTTCGCCTTCCTGCTCCAGCCTGACCGGCGGAATCCTTACCTCGTCGCCGTCGGAAAGCCGCGCCTCGGGTTTGGCGCGCTTGCCGTTGATCCGCACCTGCCCGGTGCGCAACAGGCGGTAAATCAAGGAACGCGGCGCGCCCTTGAGCTGGCCGAGCAGGAAATTGTCGATGCGCTGGCCGGCACGTTCGCCGTTCACCGTCACCAGCCTGACACCCGTGGTTTGCGTCTGGTTTGCCGCCGTTGTCATGGGGTTGCTACACTCACCGGGCGAGATAACGTCCTGATTTGGCTGCCTGTGCGAACGAACAAACCGCGCGAGCAGCAAAGATTCCGGCGCGATGAGGCTGGTACGCCGCGATAAGCCGCAGTGTACCCGGTGCCTCGCGCAACGTCCGGACAGGCAGATGAGGAAGGTCTGGCGCACGGGCGACGGAAGGTTCCGTTTCCCGGAAGGCAGGCCAAAGGTCGCGCAAGCGCGCCCGATGGCCTAATTTGGTTTTTACGTAGCGCTCCCGCCAGGAACACCGGTGGTCGAGGCGCTGGAGATTCTGCAAAGGTTCGCGTGGCGCGCAGCGCTCGCGGGCTTCCCGAAACAAGGGCGCGGAGCACCCGGCGTTCCTCGCGGTAGAGCGCGTGAGGAATGACAATAAAATGAAGAGAATGCTGATCAACGCAACTCAGCAAGAGGAGTTGCGGGTAGCCATCGTCGATGGCCAGAACCTGTACGACATCGACATCGAACAACCGTCGAAAGAGCAGAAGAAATCCAACATCTACAAGGGCCGCATCACCCGGCTCGAGCCTTCGCTGGAAGCGGCCTTCGTCGAATACGGCGGCGACAAGCACGGCTTTCTGCCGCTGAAGGAAATCTCGCGCGACTATTTCCTCGACGGGGTCAACCCGAACAAGGCGACGATCAAGGAGCTGCTGCGCGAAGGGCAGGAAGTCGTCGTCCAGGTGGACAAGGAAGAACGCGGCAACAAGG
>CAZHXV010000002.1:34811-40068 GCA_964536455.1 uncultured Aquimonas sp. | reverse complement strand
ACAACGCCAAGGCCAGGAACATCATCGCCACCTGCGACCTGCTGCTGCGCGACCACGCCGGGCAGGGCTTCCAGTGCGGCGCGATCGTGCGGTACCTGGCCGCCGTGGTCGCGCAGCAGAAGGTCGCAGGTGGCGATGATGTTCCTGGCCTTGGCGTTGTAGAGGCCGATGGTGGAGATGTAGCGCTTCAGCCCTTCCTCGCCCAGGTCGAGGATGGCCCGCGGCGTGCCCGCGACCGGAAACAGTTTGTGCGTGGCCTTGTTCACGCCCACGTCGGTGGCCTGCGCGGACAGGATCACGGCGATCAGCAACTGGAACGGCGTGCCGTATTCCAGTTCGGTGGTCGGGTGCGGGTTCAGTTCGGCCAGGCGGCGGAACAGTTCGGCGCGGTCGGCGGGTTTCATGCGGGGTGCGCGAAGCGGGGCAAGGTGAGGCGGTCGATCCACGGCGGCAGGGTTTGCAGCGCCAGCAGCCCGCAGCAGTACGCGGCCAGCGCGGCGCCCCACCACCATAACGCGCAGGCGGCGATGGCGGTGAGCGCCAGTTGCAGGAGTTTCCCGCGCGCGGCGATGGGCAAGTAAAGGCGGTCGAACGCGATCGATAGCAAGGCGATGCACGCCGCGAGCCCGGGGTGGGATGCCGGGATCGCGCCGCACGCGAAGGCCAGCGCGAAGGCGGCCAGCGCCGGGTGGAACGGCGCGTTGGCGAAACCGCCCATCGCCCGCTGCAGCAGCCACGCCGCCGCGAAACAGGTCGCCGCGAGCCAGGCCGGCGCGCCGGATGGCCACAGCAGCGCAAGCAGGATCGCCGCCAGCAACGCATCGAGCGCAGGCAGCCACCGCAGGGCGCGGCGCGCGACGAAGCTTCGCAGCAGCGTGGTCATGGCGAGGCATCCTCGCCACGCGCCTTGCGGGCGCGGGCCAGCGCGGCGGCGACGGCATCCTGCACGGCCGGTTGCGCGCTGCGCCGGGCGCGCTGTTCGGCGGCTTCACGCTCCTCGCGGGCAAGGCGGGCCTGGCGGGCGCGGTAGTGCTCGCGCCAGGTGAGCGCGCGTTCTCGCTCAGCGTGTTGCTGCGCGAGCGCGGCAAGTTTTTCCGAAAAGATCGACGCCAGCGCGATGCCGGTCGGGCAGACGGCATCGCAGGCGCGCCAGTGGATCTGCGCATCGAGGCCCAGTTCGATGGCGCGTTCGTCCTCGCCCCGGCGCAGGGCCGCGAGGATGGCTTGCGGATATGGCGTTGCGGAGGCGCCGCCCATCATGCGGCGCACGGCGCGGTCGCAGGCGCCGCAGCGGATGCAGGGGCGGGAGTTTGCGTCGGGCATCGGGCTGGGCGCGGTGGGGTTCGCCGCGATCAGCGCCCGCTGAATACCGCCTTGCGGCGTTCCAGGAAGGCGCGCGTGCCTTCGCGGAAATCCTCGGTGGCGGCGGCGGTGGCGAAGGCCTGGGCTTCGTAGTCGAGCGCGGTGGCAAGGTCGGCTTCGCCGCCGACGACGATGGCGTCCAGGTTGCCGCGCAAGGCTTCGGGCGAGAACGCGGCCAACTGCTCGGCCAGCGCCAGTGTGGCGGATTCCAGTTCCTCCGGCGGCAACACGCGGTTCACGAGGTTCAGTTCGTAGGCGCGCTGCGCCGTGATCTGCGCGCCGGTGAGGCACAGTTCCAGTGCCGCGCCGCGGCCGGTGAGGCGCAAGAGGCGCTGCGTGCCGCCGAAACCGGGCAGGATCCCGAGGTTGATCTCCGGCTGGCCGAAGCGCGCCTTCTCGCTGGCGTAGCGCAGGTGGCAGGCCATCGCCAGTTCCATGCCGCCGCCCAGCGCGTAGCCGCCGATCTGCGCGATCACCGGCTTGCCCAAGTGTTCCACCGTCCACATGGTTTCCTGCCCGTGGCGGGCGAAGTCGCGCGCCTGCACCGGCGAAAGCTGCGCCAGTTCGGAAATGTCCGCGCCGGCGACGAAGGCTTTTTCGCCCGCGCCGCGCAGGATGACCACGCGCACGGATTCGTCCCTGCCGGCTTCGCGGAACGCGGTGGCCAGTTCGGCCAGGGTCTGGTGGTTCAGCGCATTGAGCTTGTCCGGGCGGTTGACGGTGATGCGGCGCACCGCGCCGAGGTTTTCGATCAGCAGGTTTTCGTAGGGCATGGCGGTCTGGAGGCCGGGATGAATGGAATGGACAAGTCTAGCCGTCCGCACGGGAACCTGCGCCGCCTGGGACGGTCGCAGCGCTTCGCGCGTGAGGGCTGCTGGCGGTTCATCCGGCCCGCAGATATCCTTGCACGTTCCGTTTGGCCATTTCCCCGGCCTTTACCACCCAGGAGAGAAGCATGAAGTTGCGCTGGACGGCTGCGTTGCTCGCGGCCACGACGATGGGCACCGCCTTGGCGCAGGACGCCGCCACGGCCACCGACAAGGGCAAGCTCAGCTATGCGGTGGGCTACCAGATCGGCCGCGATTTTTCCGAGCGCAAGCTCGATGTGGATATCGAAACCGTGATCCGGGCGATCCGCGACGGCCAGGCCAAGCGCGCGCCGACGGTGCCGGAAGAACAGATGGGCGCGGCCTTGCAGGCCATGCAGCGCAAGCTGGCCGAAGAAGCCAAGGCCGAGTTCGACAAGGTCGCGGGCGAGAACAAGCAGAAGTCCGACGCCTTCCTGGCCGCCAACAAGAGCAAGACCGGCGTGCAGGTGCTGTCCTCGGGCATCCAGTACCGCGTCATCGAGAACGGCTCCGGTGCGCGCCCCAGCGCCGCGTCCAGCGTCGAAATCCACCTGCGCGGTTCGATCTCCACCGGCCAGGAGTTCGCCAGCACCTACCAGGGCAACAAGCCGCTGGATCTGGTGGTGGGCGAGGCCCCGATGCCGGGCCTGCGCACCGTGCTGCCGATGATGAACGTGGGTTCGCGCTGGGAAATCTTCCTGCCGGCGGATCAGGCCTACGGTGCCGATCCGCGCTCGCCCATCGGCCCGAACCAGGCCGTGGTGCTGGACGTGAAGCTGGTGTCGGTCAAGTAAGCCTGCATCCGGCGCAACCCTGCCGGAAGCCGAACGGCCCGCGTCGATGGCGCGGGCCGTTTGCATTTCTGGAGGACAATGACGGCTCCATGTCCGCACTTCCCATTCCCTTCGATCCGCTGGCCGATCCGCAGCGGCTCGCCCGCGCGCTGTTGCCGCTCTACGACGAGCCGCGGGGGCCGGGCTGGAACCAGGCCGAACTGGCCGATCTGGTGGATGCCGCAACGCTCGCCCCCGCCGCCGTGCTGGTTGGCCTGGTGCCTCGCCCGGAAGGCGCCTCCGTGCTGCTCACCCGCCGCAACGATTCCCTCAGCACCCACGCCGGGCAGGTGAGCTTCCCCGGCGGTCGCATCGACGCCGAAGACCGTTCCGCCGTTGACGCCGCCTTGCGCGAAACCTGGGAAGAAATCGCGCTCGCCCCGTCCATCATCGAGCCGCTGGGCTTCCTCGACCCGTACACCACCATCACCAGCTACCGCGTGCTGCCGGTGGTGGCGCGCATCGCACCCAGCTACCGCGCCCGCCCCAATCCCGCCGAAGTGGCGGACGCCTTCGAGGTGCCGCTGGCCCCGCTGCTGGCCGGCGAACACCTGCATTCGGTCGAAACCGAACTGTACGGACGCACCCGCCGCTATTGGGAATACCGCGTCGGGCCGCACCGCATCTGGGGTGCCACCGCGGCCATGCTGGTGAACCTGGCGCGGCGCCTGGGGGCGGATATCCGTTGATTCCACGGGTCCTCGCTGGTCTGGCGATGCGGCGCGATACCGCGAAGGCCCGAGCGATGCGACGGTTCAGTCGTCTCCGGTTCGCTGCTCCAGCAAGGCACGGGCACGTTCCACGCGCCGGGTTTCAGGGTGCCCGGGACCGAAGTTTTCACGCAGCAGGGCGATGACGGCATCCTGCTCGGCCAGCGCCGCTTCGTGCCGGCCCAATGCCGCCAGGGCGGCGGCGCGGGCTTCCATCGTCTGGCCGCGCTCGCTGAACAGGCCGGGATGGTCCGGCAGTGCCTTCGCAGCGGCATCGGCCTCGCGCAGCGCCAGTTCGCCCTGGCCGGCGCGGGCCAGCAGCAGGGCGCGATTGGCGCGCACGATCACGCACAGCTGCGAGGCATCCTCGCCGGCCTGGGCGCACAGCCCCAGCGCGCGATCGAGCGAGGCCAGGGCGCCTTCATCGTCGCCGCGCCTGCGTTGTGCGATGGACAGGTAGCGCAACGAGGGGATGGCTCCGCTGTCGCCGAGGCGCTCGTACATGTCGATGGATTCGTGCAGCAGGGCTTCGCCTTCTTCCGCTTCGCCCATGCGGGCCTGTTGCAGGCCCAGATCGCCGAGCGAACTGGCGACCCATGGGTGGTCGTCGGTGAAATTGTCGCGCGCCAGCGCCAGCGCGCGTTCGGTGAGGGCGCGCTCCTCGCGGGGGTTGCCGCGCTGGAATTCCAGCCCCGCCAGCGAGGTCAGGGCGGACCACAGCACGGGAGAATCGGGGCCGTGCTCGCGCTCGATCATGGCGATGGCTTCTTCGAGCAGGGCCTTGGCGTCCTCGATCCGTCCATCGTTCGAGGCGAGCATGGCCTCGTTGGACAGGGCCGGGATCATGACGGGATTGCCGGGCGCACGCTCACGCAGCAGGCCCAGCGCCCGCAGGCTGGCCTGACGCATGCCGTCGTGGTCGCCCAGCGACTGCCGTACCGCGGTCAGGACGGTGAGCGCCGAAGGCAACGCGAGCGGATCGCCGCCGTCGTCGCGTTCGAGGATGGCGACGGCGCGCTCGATGGCATGCGCCGCTGCCTGAGTCCGGCCGGTGTGGTAAGCGACCACGGCGAGGTTGATCAGCGATTCGGCGGCAACCGGGTGATCCGTGCCGTATTCCGTTTCGGCGACGGACAGCGCCTGTTCGAACAGCGCCGCGGCCTCGTCGAAGCGGCCCTGGTTGGAAAGGATCTCGCCGAAATCGTCGAGTACATCGGCTTGCAGCACCGGATCGCCGTTCAATTCGGTACGGGCGCGCTGGAGTGCGGCATCGAATGCTTGTTCGATGGATTGGGGAGCATCCACGCCCCGCCGCAGCGGATCGGCGGGCAGGAACACCGACACCATGAACTCCTTCACCTTCCGGGTGCGCACGGCTTGCGCGCGCGCCTGCTCGGCCTCGTGCTCGGCGCGCTGCGCTTCGGCGTCGGCGCGTACGGCCTGCTGGTGCGCGACCTGGGCCTGCCAAAGTGCCAGGCCCAGCCCGCCGATCAGCGCCAGCAGC
>CAZHXV010000002.1:14241-34801 GCA_964536455.1 uncultured Aquimonas sp. | reverse complement strand
GTATCCGGCTGCGCGGCGATGGGGCGGCCATCGAGCCAGCGGCGCAGGTCGTCGGCCAGTTGCGCCGCACCGGCGTAGCGCCGCGCGGGGTCAGGTTGCAGCGCGGCGGCGATGAGGGTGTCCAGGTCGCCGGCGACATCCTTCGGTGTCGTGGTGGTCCCCGTGCCGCTGGTGTTGCGGGTCCTTTCGCGCAGCACGCGGCTGGGACGCGGGGCGGTTTCGTTCGCCAGATTCGCGAGCAGGCGTTCGGGCATGGCGCTGCGATCGGGGTAGGGCGGTTCGCCGACGATGAGCTCGTACAACACCGAACCCAGCGCGAATACGTCCGCCGCCGTGCCTACGGCCTCGCCACGGATCTGTTCGGGCGCGGCATAGGCCGGGGAGAACACGCGCACGCCGGTGCCGGTGAGCGCTTCCGCGCCGGAATCGTCCATCAGCCGCGCGATGCCGAAATCCAGCACCCGTGCGCGGCCTTGCGCATCGACGAGGATGTTGGAGGGCTTGATGTCCCGGTGCACGATCAGTTGCGCCTGCGCGTGCGCCACCGCGTCGCAGACTTGCAGCACCAGTTCCACCCGCTCGCGCGTGCCGAGCCTGCGTTCGTTCGCGAAGCGCACGATGTCCGTGCCGGGCACGAATTCCATCGCGTACCACGGTGTTCCGTCGTCGGCCACCCCGCCATCGAGCAGGCGCGCGATGCCGGGATGGTCCAGCCGCGCCAGGATCCGGCGTTCGCGCGAGAAACGTTCGCGCAACGCGGGCGAATCGAGCAATGGGCGGATCAGTTTCACCGCCACGGCCTGCTCGAAATCGTCCATGCGCTCGGCGCGCCAGACTTCGCCCATGCCACCGGTGCCCAAGCGTTCGACGAGGCGATAGTGGCCGATGCGCCTGCCGCTGACCGCCGTCGTTCCGGCCCAGCCCGGTTCCGGCGCGGCCAGTTGCATCATGACCGTGCCGGCGGCGTTCGCCACGCCCGCATCGAGCAGGCCGGTGCGTTCGTCCAGCGCCAGCAGGCGGCGCAGTTCCGATGCCAGCGGCGCATCCTGGCGCGCGATATCCGCCAGCCGCGCCGCACGCCCGGTTTGATCCAGGTCGAACAACTCGTCCAGCAGGGACGAGAGCCGTTGCCAGCGCGATTCATCCATCGCCGGGGATCCCGCCTTCCAGCGTCGCGTGCAGCACTACGCGCGCCCGGCGCCAGTCGCGCTTGAGGCTGCGCTCGGAACGGCCGGTGACGACGGCGATCTCGGCCAGCTCCAGCCCGGCGAAGTAGCGCATTTCCACCAGCCGCACCAGGTGCGGATCGAGCGCGGCCAGGCGATCCAGCGCCTGATCCAGTTCCAGCATCCGGCCGGCGTTGTCCGGTGCGGCAACGTGCCCGGTGATGCCGTCCAGGTCGTCCGGCGCAAGCCCGCCGCCACGCTTGGCGCAGGCGTGATGGCGGGCGTGATCGACCACGAGCTGGCGCATCGCGCGCGCCGCCAGCGCGAAGAAATGTTCGCGGTCGTGGATGTTCATGGCCGCCGGCCCGACCAGCCGCAGATAGACCTCATGCACCAGCGAGGTCGCGCCGGGGCCGTTTGCTGCGCGCTGCACCTGGCGGCGCGCCAGGGTTCGCAGATCGGCATAGACCAGCGCGAAGGCGCGGTCGCCCGCCTCGCGATCGCCCGCGTTCGCCGCCGCCAGCAGCAGGCTGACATCGCCCATTCCCGTCCCCGCGCATGGATGCGGGGGGCAGTGTAAACCGGCTCTGCGGGCTCGGTCGGGGCGATGGCATGGCGTTGGTTCATCGTTCGCGGCGAGCCGTCGGCTCAACACTCCTCCGGCCCCACCTTCCACGCACCGTCCTGCTTGCGCAGCAGCACGAGGCATTGCATGTCGCGCGCATCCTCGCCGGTGGTGCGGGTATCGATGCGCGCAACGGCGGCATCGCCGAGCACACGGATTTCCCGCACGTCTAACTTGCCCGCGTGTGCCGGGACGAAGAAATTCGCGAAGGCTTTTTCGGCCCAGTCGCCCATCTCCGCATCCTGGCGCCTGCCCTGTTCGGTGCGCTCGGCGGTGAAGAACCGATCCAGTTCGGCGCTGTTCTTCGCCTTGCCCGCGGCTTTCCAGTACGCCGCCAGCGCGGCGCCGGCTTCGGTGGCCTGCGCACCCCCGGTCGAACCGCCATTGTCCACGCGGGCCAGCAGCGTCGGCGGGGCGAGTGCTGCGTCGATGCGGATGCTGGTCGTCACTTCGCACCATTCCTGGCCGCAGACGCCGCTGCCGCTTTCCAGCTTGCCGCGCACGCGGCCGCCTTCGGTGCGCAAGGTGGAACGCGCCGTGGCAATGCCGTTGATGACGTTGATGCCTTCGCCCATGCAAGTGCGCTGCGCATTGCAGTTCATGATGCTCGAAGGTGAGTTGCCGGATTCGATGCGCCAGATCGAGAACGGCGCCCCGACTTTTTCCAGCGCTTGCCCGATGGCGGAGTTGCGATTTTCGGCATCGAGCCAGACCGCTTCGGGGATGGCTTGCGGGACGAGGTACACGACGAGGCCGCGTTCGTCCCCTACGGATTCCTCCCAGGCAATGACATGCGTGGGCACGAGGACGCCTCCATCGAACACGGAGATGGGCGTGGCGACTTCCACCTTGTCCGCCGCGGCGGCGGATGCGGCAGCGAGGCAGGCCGCGATTGTGGTGCAGCGGATGGTCTGGCGATACATGGCGGCTCTCCAGTCCGGCGGAATGCCGGGTGCCTCCGTCTCCACGAGGTTTGGTGCCGCCGGGGGCCATCGGCGCGACGGGCACCACGGTTTTCGTCCTGGGGCGCTGCGAAGCCGGCGGTGTCCGTGGGAAAATTCGCCCTTCACCGCATGGAAGCGATCCCGATGGCTTGGCAGACCCTGATCGACGCACAAACCCTGCACGCCCATCTGGGCAAACCCGGGTTGATCGTGGTGGATTGCAGGTTCGAGCTGCTCGATCCCGCCGCCGGGGAGCGCGCCTACGCCGCCGGGCATATTCCCGGGGCGCTTTACGCCAGCCTGGATCGCGATCTGTCCGATCTCTCCCGCAAGGGCCGTGGCCGCCATCCGCTGCCGGAATCGGAAGCCTTTTGCGAAACCCTGATGCGCTGGGGCGTAACGCCCGCGCATCGGATCGTGGCCTACGACGCCGATACCGGCATGTATGCGGCGCGGTTGTGGTGGTTGCTGCGGCTGCTGGGGCATCGGGAAGTGGCAGTGCTCGATGGCGGGTTGGCGGCCTGGCAGGCCGCCGGCGGCGCGCTCGACCGCAATCTGCCCAAGCCTGCTCCGCGTGGCGCGTACAAGGCGCGTTTCGACATGAAGGCCGTCGCCAGCACCGCCGTCGTCGCCGCGCGCATGGCGGCGGGCAGCGGCTTTTTGATCGACGCCCGCGCGCCGGAGCGCTTCCGTGGCGAGTACGAGCCCATCGACACGCGCGCCGGCCACATTCCCGGTGCCTTGAACCGCCCGTTGAAGCTCAACCTGGACGAACACGGGCACTTTCTTCCCGCCGAGCAATTGCGCCGCCAGTTCGAGGCCATGCTCGGCACGACGCCGGCTTCCGAGGCCGTACTGATGTGCGGTTCCGGCGTCACCGCGTGCCACAACCTGCTGGCGATGACGCACGCCGGCCTGCCCGGCGCGCGGGTCTATGCCGGTTCCTTCAGCGAGTGGATCGAAGGAGCGGCAAGGCCGGTGGCGACCGGGGCCTGAGCTATTCCACCGCGCTGGCCCTGCCCGCCAGTTCCTGCAAGGTGTCGACCTCGGCGGCGGTCGGCTCGCGCCCCGGAGTGAGGGAGTAGTTCAGCGTGTCCGGCCCCAGCCCGACGTGGATTTCCGCGCGTGGATTGCCTTCCTTGCATTGGCCGGAAAGAAAGGCATCGGCCAGTTTCGGCGCCGGCGCCCAGTGGCAATCGCCGGTGCGGAACGCGGCGGTGTAATTCATGTCCATGCCGGCCATCCGGTTCACGGTGAGCACCGCACCCTTGCCGTTGTGCGCGATGCACATGTCGTCCCCGTAGCGCTGTATCTCGTATTTGCCGCCAGCCAGGAGCTTTTTGGCGAGTTTGTCGTCCACGAAAGGGCAAACGCGCGCGGCCTTCATCGTCTTGCGATCCTCGGCCATTTCCAGCGCGGCCTGCATGACGCCCGTCATGCCTTGTGCCCGATCCGCGATGGAAGCCGGCCCGATGAGGCTGCCCATCGCCACCACCTTTCCGTCGTGCCCGGTGTAGTTCATGTTGATGCGCGAAGGGTCGGAGGTATCCCGGTACACCGAACCCTCCTTGCCCAGCGCCGGCAAGGGCTGGATCGGATACGTCGCTCCCATGTTGGTGCGTATGCTGCGTGCCATCTGCGTGGCGTCGGATGCGGAACCTTGCAGCATCTGCGTGACGCTGAGCATCACCCAGCCGTCCGGGTACGTGCCGGTGAACGTGCAACTGCCCGACTGTCCGCCGCTGTCGGTGCGCCAGGGCGCGCCGAACGGCAGCAGGTCGTCGAGCCTGGCATTGGACATCCAGCCGCAGACCGGCGCTTCCTGCGCATTCGCGGCCAGCGGCAGCGCGGCGAACGACAGAGCCAGCGCGAGCGCGAGCGTTTTCGGTGCGCGAACGCGGGAATGTTGCATTGCGGAACGGAGCATCGGAGTTCTCCTGACGGATCGAGGAACGGTGGGTCGTTCTTCGCATTACGTGAAAAGTACCGCGCAAGGGCCAGTTGCAGAAGTGGCGGACGGGGGCATCGCCCCGCCAGGCCCGAGTCGCTAGCATGACCGCTCCAACGACGACACGAGGGAGCCATCATGTCCGCCAGCGCCCACGATTCCCCGCTGCTGATCAAGCAGCTTCTATTGACGCCGCTGGCGACTTCGCCGCAGCGGGAGATCGTCTATCGGGATCGCGTGCGGCACGATTACCGCAGCTTCCGGCAGCGCATCGGGCGGCTGGCTTCCGTGCTGCAATCCCTCGGCGTTGCCCACGGCGATACCGTGGCCGTGATGGATTGGGACAGCCATCGTTACCTGGAAGCCTATTTCGCCATTCCGATGATGGGCGCGGTGCTGATGACCGCGAACGTGCGGCTGGCCCCGGAACAGGTGGCCTACACCCTGAACCATTCCGGCGCTTCCGTGCTGCTGGTGAACCGCGAATTCCTGCCGCTGCTCGATGCGATCCGCGATCACGTTCCCGGCCTGCGCGCCTTGGTGCTGATCGACGATGAGCCAGGTGACGTGCCGCAAGGGTTCGCGGGCGAATACGAGGCGTTGCTGGCATCGGCATCGTCGGATTTCGACTTCCCCGATTTCGACGAACGCACCCGCGCCACCACGTTCTACACCACCGGCACCACGGGCGACCCCAAGGGCGTGTACTTCAGCCACCGCCAACTGGTGCTTCACACCCTCACGCTCGCCAGCGCGCTCGGCAGCGCGCCGGTACAGGGGCGCGTGCACCGCGACGACGTGTATCTGCCGATCACGCCGATGTTCCACGTCCACGCCTGGGGCATTCCTTACCTGGCCACGATGCTGGGCCTGAAACAGGTGTATCCGGGGCGTTACGCGCCGGATACGCTGCTGCAACTGCTGCTGCGCGAGAAGGCCACCTTCAGCCACTGCGTGCCGACCATCCTGCACATGATCCTGTCCTCGCCGGCGGCGGCGAACGTCGATCTTTCCGGCTGGAAAATCGTGATCGGCGGCTCGGCCCTGCCCAAGGGCCTGGCGCGCGCGGCGCTGGATCGCGGCATCGACCTCTATACCGGCTACGGCATGTCCGAGACCTGCCCGGTGCTGACGCTTTCGCAGGTGCGCACCGAAGACCTGGGCGATGCCGAACGCGAACTCGACGTGCGAACCCGCACCGGCCTGCCGGTGCCGCTGGTGGATCTGCGCATCGTCGATGAGGACATGCGCGAGCAACCGCACGATGGCGTAACGCCCGGCGAAGTGGTGGTGCGCGCGCCGTGGCTGACGCAGGGCTACTACCGCAACGAGGCCGCCTCCGAAGCCCTGTGGGCCGGCGGTTACCTGCACACCAACGACATCGGCGTGATTGGCCCCGACGGCTACCTGCGCATCACCGACCGCATCAAGGATGTGATCAAGACCGGCGGCGAGTGGCTTTCCTCGCTGCAATTGGAAGACCTGATCTCGCGCCATCCCGCCGTCGCCGAAGTGGCCGTCATCGGCATCCCCGACGCCCGCTGGGGCGAGCGACCGCTGCCGCTGGTCGTTTCCAAACCGGGGCAGGCCGTGGATGCGGCATCGCTGCGCGAACATCTTTCCGCCTGGGTGGAACGCGGAGAAATTTCCCGCTTCGCCCTGCCAGAACAGGTTCTGGCGGTGGAATCCATCGCCAGGACGTCGGTCGGCAAGATCAACAAGAAACTGCTGCGCGAGCAGTATCACGGCGGTATTGCGCGGGGGTGAAGAACATCGTCGCACGCGGGGCAGGACAGGCTTGCGCGCATCGCGAATGGAAGGGCTAGACTGCGCGCGCGCCACCCTGCGGCATCGATGGTGCGGCGCATCAGCCATTCAACCTTCGCCGGAGATTCGTCATGGCCACCAGGAAAGCTGTCAGCCCCGCAAGAGCCCCCGCCAAAGCCGTAAAGAAGGCCGCAGCGAAGGCGGTCAAAACGGTCAGATCCGCCAAACCGAATACGAAGAAGAAACCCAAGAAAGTGCCCTTCACGCCCAAGGGCTACCACAGCCTCACGCCCAGCCTGATCGTGCGCGACGCCGACGCCGCACTGGCTTTCTACGCCAAAGCCTTCGGCGCGAAGCAGACGCTCCGGATGGAGGCGCCCGACGGCAGCGTCATGCACGCGGAAATGAAGATCGGCGATTCGTTCTTCATGCTCGGCGAGGAAAACCCCGCCTGGAATTGCCAATCCCCGCTCACCCTCGGCGGCTCGCCCACGCAACTGATGATCTACGCCAAGGATGCCGAAGCCGCCGTGCAGCGCGCCGTGGATGCCGGTGCCGAACTCACGATGCCGGTGACGCCGATGTTCTGGGGCGACCGCTACGGCAAGGTGAAGGATCCCTTCGGCCACCAGTGGGGCATCGCCACGCACTTCGAGGACGTCGGTCCGAAGGAATTGAAGCGTCGCGGCGATGCCTGGATGAAGGAGATGGCGGAGCAGGGCGGTTGATTGCGTCAACCGCGCAATAGCTCCAGCACCTTCGGCAAGGCCAGCTCCGCCCACAGCGCCACCAGCTTCGCCGAAGGGTGCAGGCCATCATCGGCGAGCATGTCCGCCTCGCCGCCACGTGCTCGACTGACGGGGGCGATGTCGATGAAGGCGACGCCGTGCGCTTCGCAGGTTCGTTGCGCAAAGGCGTTGAAGGCGTCCAGCTCGCTCGCGATGGCGGCCAGGTCGCGCTGGCCGTCGCCGGCAAAAGGCGTGACGCTCCAGTCCGGGATCGCCAGCACGAAAACCCGATCCGTGCGCCCGTCCGCCAGTGCGATGGCCCGTTCCAGCAGCGCCGAGAAGCCCTGTGCGAATACTTCGATGCCGTGGCCGCGGTACTGATCGTTGACGCCGATCAGCAGGGAAACCATATCCCATCGTCCTAGCGGTTCGGCATCGTCCATCGCGACGGAAAGTTCGGCGCACGTCCAGCCGGTGGTGGCGATGAGGCGCGGGGCATCGAGCGCAACGCCGCGTTCGTTCAAGGTGCGTGCAAGCACATTCGGCCAACGGCCGGATTCCGCGATGCCTTCGCCGATGGTGTAGCTATCGCCCAGGGCGAGGTAACGCAGCCTCCGATTCATGCGCTGGCGGCGTGCTTCACGGCAACGGGGGCCGCGGCCTCCCAGCGCTGCAAGGCATGTTCGATCCGCGCGAACACTTCGCGGATCTGCTCCGGCAGCGGCAGCAGGGTAACGCGGAAGTGGTTGCGGTACTTCACGTTGAAGCTGGTTCCCGGGACGATGAGCACGCCTTCGTGGTCGAGCAGTTCGAGCGCGAAGCGGTGGTCGTCGAAATCGGCAAGATCGGTGGTGTCGATCCCGGGGAAGGCGTACAGCGCGCCCTGCGGGGCCAGCACGGAAAGGCGCTGGCTGGTGGCGCAGGCTTCGATCACGGCGCGCCGGGCCTCGAACAGGCGTCCGCCGGGCGAGGTCAGTTCGTCGATGGTGTTCGGGCCGGTGAGCGCGGCCAGCGCGGCCCACTGGCCGGGGACGTTGGCGCACAGGCGCAGCGCGCCGAGCAGGTCGAGCGCGTGGTGGAAATCGCCGCTGCGGATCGGGTCGCCGGAAAGCACCGCCCAGCCGACGCGATAACCGCAGGCGCGATGCACTTTCGACAGGCCGCCGAAGGTGAGGCAGGGCACGTCGCCAGCCAGCGAGGCGAGCGGACGGAACCTCGCGCCGTCGTACAGGATCTGGTCGTAGATCTCATCGCTCATCAGCACGAGCCTGTGGCGCTCGGCGATTTCCACGAGCCTGCGCAGGGTTTCCTCCGGGTAGATCGCGCCGGAAGGGTTGTTCGGATTGATGATGACCAGCGCGCGGGTGCGCGGCGTGACGAGGCGTTCGATCTGTTCGGGATCGGGCTGGAAATCGTGCTCCGGCTTGCAGTCGTAATAGACCGGCACGCCGTCGTTGAGGATGGTGGCCGCGCTCCACAGCGGGTAATCCGGGCTGGGCAGCAGCACTTCGTCGCCGGGGTTGAGCAGCGCGCGCAGCGCCATGTCGATCAGTTCGGAGACGCCGTTGCCCAGGAACACGGACGCCGCGCCGACGCCGCGCGCGCCATTGCCGACGTGCCGGGCGGCGATCACGTCGCGCAGTTGCGGCAGGCCCTGCTGGTGGCAGTACGGATCGGATTCGCCGATGTGTTCGGCGACGGCATCCTGCAAGTGCTGCGGCGCGCGGAAACCGAAGGCGCCGGGGTTGCCGATGTTGAGCTTGATGAGCTTGCGTCCCGCCGCTTCCAGATCGCGCGCCCGGCGGGCGAGTTCGCCGCGGATTTCGTAGCGGACCTGGGAAAGACGCTGGCGGGTGGGGACGGTGCGCGAGTGCGACATGGGGGAAACCGGTTCGGTGTGTGGGTGCGTTGAAAATAGCGATATTTTAACGGAAAAGCCGGGGCGCGAATGTGGTGAATTGCGGGCAATTCACGGTTTTGCCGGGTCTTGCTGCGGGCCTTTCCGTTCGCCGTCGGCATCGAAAACCTTGCGATGGCTTGCTCCGGTACGAACGGATGGGTTCGTTCCCGCAAACCCGCAAATGCGGCGGGAAGGGACGGGCGCGCCGGGTCTGGCGGAACCGCCTGACGAATTGGCGCTGGCCGGGCCGTTCGAGCGGGGCGAACACGATTTCCACGGCCTGTTCGCGTTCGCCGCCGAAAGCATCGACGAAGCCAAAGCCTGGGTCGCGACCGACCCGGCGGTGATCGCTTGCGGATACCGCAAGCGGTGCGGCCCGGCGGCGCTGCCGATACCGGCCGCCTACGAAGACGGGATCGCCGTGAAGAAGCCGCGCAGGCGCAGGTGCATCACTCGGCGCGGCTGGCGGTGCGGTTGCGCCCGGCTGCCTTGGCGCGGTACATCGCCCGATCCGCGGCTTCGCTCCATTCGCGCAAACCCAGGCCCGCTTCCGGCGGTTCCGCCAGGCCGAGGCTGATCGAGCAGCGCAGGTTCGGCAAACGCGGAAAACGCAGC
Organism: uncultured Aquimonas sp.; assembly: GCA_964536455.1. Classification (GTDB taxonomy): domain Bacteria; phylum Pseudomonadota; class Gammaproteobacteria; order Xanthomonadales; family Xanthomonadaceae; genus Denitratimonas. Next base: position 25,108 of record CAZHXV010000002.1, on the reverse strand, counting down.
GCATCCACGCTCGCCCGCAGGAATTCCGCGATCTGTTCGGCTTCCTTCAACGCCATCGGCACGATCGCCGCGAATTCGTCGCCGCCCAGCCGCCCGACATGGCTGCCTTCGGGCACGATGCGGCGGATCGCGTCCGCGATCGCGCACAGCACGTCGTCGCCGACCGCGTGGCCGTAGCGATCATTGATGTCCTTGAACTTGTCGGCGTCGATCAGGATCAGGGTCAGCGCATGCCTGGCGTCCTGGTGCTTGGCGAGCGCGGCCTGGGCCAGCTCCTGCCAGTGGCCTCGGGAATCAAGGCCAGTGAGCGCATCGCGCCGCGACATTTCGGCGAGCCTGAGGTTCTGCCTGCGCACCTTGCGCATCAGCACGTAGGTCGTGGCGCTCACGGCGAGGGTGTGGATCGCCAGCAGCGGCAGGGTCGCCAGCAGCACCGGCATCGAAGTGGCGGGCTGCCAGGCAAAGCCAGTGCAGAAACCGGCGATCAGCAAACCTGCGACCATCGCGGGCAAGGCGCGCCACCACAGCCCGCGGATACCGGAATTGATCTTGTCGGCGCTGGCGACCAGCAGCAGCGCGGCCGACGGCAGCACATTGAACTGGATGACCGGAACCATCGCGCCCGCGATGGCCGAATCGACCATGAGATTGCGCCGCTCGGCCTTGAATGCATCGGTGAGCTGCGTCAGCGCGAACGCGAGGTGCGGCCAGGCGAGGCAGGCGCCGAGCCATGCCCACGAAGGCCAACCCGCATGCAGTTCGCGCAATGCCAGCGCCGCTGGCAGCACGCCCAGATAGATGCCCAGCACGCGGAACGGATAGATGCGGCGGCTCAATGCGCGCAAGTGCGAGGCATCTTGCCTGGCGTGCTGGGGTTCGGAAAACTCGGTCACGGCGTGCGCGCGGAGTGCGGTTCGCGGATTAGGCTGGATGCCCGAGCGCAACGCAATCCGTGCCGCGCAAACCGTTGCGGTCGTGGCCATTGAGCAGCGCTTCGGCGCGATGTTTTCCGGGGGTATCGAGCTCGACGAGCCATTCGGTTCGTTCGGCGACGCGCGTGGCAAGCGGCAGGCCGTCGCGGTACAGCAGCCGCGCAGCGGCCACGCGCGGCACCGTCGGGCCGGCGATCAGGCCGCCGCAAAGGTTCAGCGGATCGGCCCCGGAGACGCAGACCAGTCCGCCCGAGGGCTCCGTGTTGCGTATGCGACGCAGCGCGGCGATGGCTTCGGGCAGCGCGAATTGTTCGCCGGAGACGCCCGCGATGAATCGTCCGCCACGGATTTCCCCGCGCGCTTCGAGCGTGCGCAAGGCGCGCAGCACATCGCGCCATGCCGGTAGCCAATCGGCTTCGCGTTCGTATTGGTGCCAGCCGACCACGCCCCAGCGCCGCAGCAGGATGCGGGCGATGGCCTCGTTTCGCGCGCTGGCCTGTTCGAGCGAAGCCGCATCGCGTGGGGGCAACGGTGGAAGCGGCGATACAGGACTCCACCTGCCCGCATCCTCGATGCCGAACAAGGCGCTGCGGCGCGGGTGGCGGGCGCGCTGGCGTTCGCGCTGTTTCGATGTGGTCAGGAGCGCGCGCAGGCCGGCCCAGCTATCGCAGACGATGCGCCCGCGCGCCACCAGTTCGGCCAGTGCTTCCTCCAGTTCGGGCCGCAGCAGGCGCACGCCGTCGAGCATTTCGTCGAAGAACGAGGCGCCGCGCGCGGCGAGCCAGTCGGCGAGTTTCTGCGCCTTGGAGGTGAGCGGCGCGGTTTCGCTTCCGGCCACGAGCGCGCGCCAGAGTTCGCGCTGGCGGCGCGGCAGCAGCACGATGGGCGTACTGTGCAGCGATGGCGCGGCGCGGCCCCTGGCGCTGTCCTCGTTGCCGCGCGCCGCCGGGCGCAGGCGCTGCCAGGTGGTGCGGCCAGCCAGGCAGAGATCGTCCAGCCACGAGGGTTGGTAATCGGCCACGCGCAGCGGCAGCAACGAGGATTCCCACGCCGCGGCCGGCGCCTCGAAGCCTTCCAGTTGCGCCAGCATGCCGGCCAGCGCCTCCGGGCCTTTGACCCGGTGAGCGGGCGATACGCGCTGCCATTCGAACAGGAAGCGTAGATAGTCCTTGGGAGGGACGGGTTCGATCTCGCGCCGCAGTTTGCCGAGCGTGGCGCGGTGGATGCGCGCGAGCAGGCGGCGTTCGCACCATTCCGCGTCGGCGGCATCCGGCGTGAACCTTCCGCGCAGGATCGTGCCTTCGGTTTCCAGCGCGATCAGGGCGGTTTCGACGGTTCGCGCCGCAAGCCCGAGCGGCTGTGCCAGCGTGGCGGTGGTGCACGGCCCGAGCGCGCCGAGACGGCCGCGCATCAGTTCCACCAGCGCGGCTTCGGGTGTCCACGCCTCATCGAAACCCGAGGGTGGAACGAAGCCCGCCGGAACGGAAAGGTTCGGGAAGACCGCGAGGAATTGCGGCAGGCGCTCGGCGGCGATCCATGCCATTCCCTCTCCCGCCAGCGGGAGAGGCGGGAGTGCTGCAAGTTCGATCCGCTCCGCGCGGCCGCTGCCCGCCAACTGCGCCAGCCAGCCATTCCAGCCTGCATTCGCATCGGCTTCGGCCAGCGTGACGAAGCCCAGCGCCAGCAACGCCTCGTGCATCTCGTCGCGGTTGACGGCCTGCGGCCAGGCGTCTTCGCGTACTGCGGCGATGGCCTCCGGATCGAGCTTGCCCAGGTCTTCCGCGCTCGACGGATCGGTGGTGCGCCGGGTCTGCACCGCGCGGGTGCGGCGCTCTTCCAGCGGCGCATCGTCGAGGAAGGCGTAAGGCCGCGCGTTGAGGATCTCGGCGGCGAGCGGCGAGGGCGCGGTGAGATCGCGCGCCTCGATCCGTGCCGTGCCGTTTTCCAGCCGTTGCAGCAGCGCCAGGAAGCCATCGACATCCATGGCCTCGTGCAGGCAATCGCGCAGCGTCTGCTCCACCAGTGGGTGATCGGGAATCTGTCTATCGCCGACGATGTTTTCCAGGCACGCGACCTGATCGGGAAACACGTTCGCCAGCAGATCCTCGCTGCGCATCCGCTGCACCTGCGGCGGCAGTTTTTTTCCGCCGCTCATGCGCGGCAGCGCGAGCGAGTTCACCGCGTTCCAGCGCCATCGCACCGGGAACAGCGGTGCATCGAGCAGGGCTTGAACCAGGATGTCTTTCGCGCTGGCCGAATGCAGGTAGCGGCTCACCTCGTCGAGCGGAAAGCTGTGGCTGGTGGAGAGCGAGAGCACGATGGCGTCGTCGGTGGCGGCGGCCTGCAATTCGAAGTTGAAGCTGCGGCAGAAGCGCTTGCGCAGCGCCAGCCCCCAGGCCTTGTTCAGGCGGTTGCCGTTCGGGCTGTGGATGACGAGTTGCATCGCGCCGGATTCGTCGAAGAAGCGTTCCATGCCGAGCGTGGCCTGGGTGGGCAGGAAGCCGAGCGCGATCTTCGCCTCGCACAAATACTCGGCCAGCTCGCGCGCGGCGCGTTCGTCGAGCGCGGCGTGCTCGCGCAGGAACGAAATCGCAGCTTCGATGCCGCCCGCATCGAGCGCAGCGGAAAGCTGTTCGCGCAGCCGCGATACGCCGAAGGAAAGCTCATCCGAACGCCCCGGCGCTTCGCCGATCCAGAACGGGATCGACGGCGGCGCGCCCTGGGCGTCTTCCACGCGCAGTTTTCCGGCGGCTTCGATCTTGAGAATCCGATACGCCGCATTGCCGAGCTGGAACACGTCGCCCGCCAGGCTTTCGACCGCGAAATCCTCATGCACGGAACCGATGACGAAGCCTTGCGGCTCGAGGATCACCTGATAGTCGGCGGTATCGGGAATCGTGCCGCCGGAACTGATGGCCGTGAGCCGCGCGCCGCGTCGCGGGCGCAGGGTGTTTTCGATGCGGTCGCGATGCAGGTAGGCGCCGCGCGTGCCGACCCGCGTGGTGTAGCCCTCGGCGAGCATCTTCAGCACCGCATCGAACTGTTCGCGTTGCAGGTTCCGGTACGGCAGCGCGCGGCGGAACAGGTCGAACAGCGCCTCCTCGTTCCATTCGCGCGCGGCCACTTCGGCCACGATCTGCTGGCTGAGCACATCCAGCGGCTGCGGCGGCAGGATCAGCGCGTCGAGTTCGCCGCGCGCCACGCAATGCAGCAGCGCCGCGCATTCCACCAGCTCATCGCGCGAGGTCGGAAACAAACGGCCCTTGGGCGTTGCGCCGACCGCGTGCCCGGCGCGGCCCACGCGTTGCAGGAAGGTGGAGATCGCGCGCGGCGAACCGATCTGGCAGACCAGATCCACGTCGCCGATGTCGATGCCCAGTTCCAGCGAGGCGGTGGCCACCAGCGCGCGCAACTGGCCGCGCTTCAATTTCTGTTCGGCGTCGAAGCGAAGTTCTTTCGCCAGACTGCCGTGGTGCGCGCCGACGATGTCCTTTCCCAGGCGCTCGCCCAGATGCTTCACCAGCCGCTCGGCCATGCGGCGCGTGTTGACGAAGATCAGCGTGGTGCGGTGTTCGTTCGCGAGCGCGGCAAGGCGGTCGTAAACGGTTTCCCAGGTTTCGTTCGCCATGACCGGCGTGAGTGGAATTGGCGGCAGTTCCAGCGCCAGATCGCGTTCGCGCACATGGCCGGCGTCGATGATCGCGCAAGGCCGCTGCGCGCCGCCGGGAACCGCATCGCCGCAGAGGAAATCGGCCACGGCCTCGATGGGCTTTTGCGTGGCGGAAAGGCCGATGCGCTGGAAGGGCCTTTCGCACAGGGCCTCCAGCCGCTCCAGCGACAGCATCAGATGGCTGCCGCGCTTGCCCGCGTAGAGCGCGTGGATTTCATCGACGATCACGCTTTTCACGTCGCGCAGCATCGCCCGGCCGGATTCGGAACCGAGCAGCACGTACAGGGATTCCGGCGTGGTGACGAGGATGTGCGGCGACAGCCGGCGCTGCGCGGCGCGTTCGTTCTGCGGCGTATCGCCGGTGCGAACCGCCGTGCGAATCTCCACCGGCGGCTGGCCGAGCAGGAACAGTTCCTCGGTGATGCCGGTCAAGGGCGCTTCGAGGTTGATGGCGATGTCGTTGGACAAGGCCTTCAGCGGCGAAACGTAGAGCACCTGCACCGCATCCGGCAGGCCGCCGCGCTGGCCGCGTTCGACCAGATCGTTCAATGCGGCCAGGAAGCCGGTCAGCGTCTTGCCCGAGCCCGTCGGCGCTGCGACCAGCACGTTCCCGCCACGCGCGATGACCGGCCACGCGGCGGCCTGCGCCGGCGTCGGCGCGGGGAAATGGCGTGCGAACCAGTGGCCGATCGCAGGATGGAAGGAGTCGGGAAGCATGGGTGCGGACATGGCGGCAGCGTACTCCTGCCGCAAGGGGCGTGCCGGCGGCGCGGACAGGTTCCGCTTCGCATTACTTTTGTCACGAATTGTTGCTAATGTCCGCAGCGTTCGCCGCTCAAGCCGGGTCGGGAAGACCCGCAGGCCGTTGGGGGATGGCCTCCCGCTGCATTCATGGACGACCGGAAGGGACACGCGGTTCCCGCTTTCGCCGCCACGGCGGCTTTTCGGTGGAAGGTTGGACATGAAGGGTTGGGGACGACACTTCGCGGCGGGCGCTGCGACATGGACGATGGCGTTTGCCGCTTCCGCGAACGTATTCATCAACGAACTGCACTACGACAATGTCGGCGCGGATACGGACGAAAAGGTGGAAGTGGCCGCGCCGGCGGGCACGAACCTTTCCGGCTGGAAGATCGTGCTCTACAACGGCAGCGGCGGGGCCAGCTATTCGACGGTGAACCTTTCCGGCACGGTGGCGAACCAGTGCAGCGGCTGGGGCACGGTCGCCGTGGCCGTGGCCGGCATCCAGAACGGCAATCCCGATGGCGTGGCGCTGGTGAACGCCAGCGGCGCGGTGGTGCAATTCCTGAGCTACGGCGGCACCTTCGCCGCGACCAACGGCCCGGCCTCGGGCATGACCAGCACGGCGATTCCGCAATCGGAAAATGCCAGCACGCCCGTGGGCCATTCGCTGCGCCTCACCGGCAGCGGCAACGCCTATTCCAACTTCACCTGGGCCGCGCCTGCGGCGAGCAGCTTTGGCGCGTGCAACCCGGGGCAAACCTTCACCGGCAGCGGTGGCGGCGGCGGTGGCAACGTGCTGGCCAACGGCGTTCCGGTCACGGGCCTTTCCGCGAATACCGGCACGATGCTGGCCTACACCCTCGCCGTGCCTGCGGGCGCGAGCAATCTGGCGATCGCCATCAGCGGCGGCACGGGCGATGCCGATCTCTACGTGAAATTCGGTTCCGCGCCGACGACTTCCAGCTACGACTGCCGCCCGTATCTTTCCGGCAATGCGGAAAACTGCCCCGTTCCCGCGCCGGCCACGGGCACGTACCACATCGGCGTGCGCGCCTACACCTCGTTCTCCGGCGTGAGCCTGGTCGCCAGCTACAGCACCGGCGGCAGCGATGCCGCGCCGACGCTGGTTTCCAGCACGCCCGCCAACGGCGCGACCGGCGTGGGCGTGGGCAGCAACATCAGCCTCACGTTCTCCGAGGCGGTCACCGTGAGCAGCGGCTGGTTCGGGATTGCCTGCGCCAGCACCGGCACGCATGCGGCGGTGGTGAGCGGCGGGCCGGTCACGTTCACGCTGAATCCTTCGGTCGATTTCGGGCCGCTGGAAACCTGCACGCTGACGATCACCGCGAGCAAGGTGCTGGACCAGGACGGCACGCCCACACCGATGGCCGCGAATGCGACGCGCAGCTTCACCACGATGGCCGCGCCCAGCGGCTACTACGGCAGCGTCGTGACGACTTCCGCCAGCGCCCTGCGCGCCTCGCTGCACAACGTCATCGACGATCACACCAAGATCCCGTACACCGCCAGCAGCACCGATACCTGGGATGTCCTGGCGGCGGCGGATCAGGATCCGATGAATTCGTCCAGGGTGCTGGACGTGTACAAGAACCAGTCGCTGGCCAAGCAGAGCGGCGGCAACAACTACTACAACCGCGAACACACCTGGCCGAACTCGCTGGGCTTCGGCAACGACGGCAGCACCAACTATCCGTACACCGACCTGCACATGCTGATGGTCACTGACATCGGCTACAACTCGACGCGCGGCAACAAGCCCTACGACAACTGTTCCTCCGGCTGCACCGAGCTTCCCACCGTCGCCACCAACGGCGCCGGCGGCGGCAGCGGCGCGTATCCGGGCAACTCCAACTGGAGCAATTCCTCCGTCTTCGAGGTGTGGAGCAAGTTCAAGGGCAACGTGGCGCGCGCGATGTTCTACATGGACGTGCGCTACGAAGGCGGCACGCACGGCGTCAGCGGCGCAAGCGAACCGGACTTGCGCCTCACCAACGATCTTTCGCAGGTCGTCAACACCGGCGGCAACGCTTCGGTGGCCTACATGGGCAAGCTCTCCACGCTGCTCCAGTGGCATCAGGCCGATCCGCCGGACGCGGCGGAACAGCTCCGCAACGAAGTGGTCTTCAGCTACCAGGGCAACCGCAATCCGTTCATCGACCATCCCGAATGGGTGGCGTGCATCTACCAGAACGTCTGCAACTGACCCGGCGTTTCCTCCGGCCCGCTTTCCGCATCGCGGAGGCGGGCCGGCTTCATTACAAACGAGAATGATTTTCAAGTAATCTGCCCATTCGATCGAATCGATGGAGCAGTGCGATGCGCAAGGTTTCGATGTGGTTGGGCGTGGTGTTCGCCTGCACGGCGCCGGCGGCGTTGGCCTACGAACCTGCGCCGCCGGCGAAAGCGCAGGCGCAAGCGCCGCAATTCACCTTCGCCTGGCCGCTGGAGGAAGGTGCGCCCAAGCCTCGCGGCGGCACGACGCGCGGCACGGAGGTGACGCTGCAAACCGGGCCATCGAAGGAATGGGAAGCCCTGCGCGCGCCGGATATTGATGCCTTCGAACGCGACCGCCGCGCGATCCTGGCGATGGCCGGCGAATTCCGCGTCAGTTTCGACTTCCTGGAAATCGCCAACTTCGATGCGCGGCATCCACGCGACCGGCCCTATCAGAGCTGGGGCACGGAAACGGTGCTGGTGGCCGAGGATCGCGGCGATTTCATCGCGCTCCAGCACCTTCTGGTGATGCGGATGCACGGCGAGGATGCCGACGCCAAACCGATGGTGGTGCGGCACTGGCGGCAGGAATGGCAGTGGCAGGGCAACGATGCGCTGGCCTATGCCGGCGGCACGCGCTGGCAGGCCGTGGCGCTGGACGATGCCGCGCGCGTGGGCTCCTGGGTGCAGACCGTGTATCAGGTGGACGATTCCCCGCGCTATGCCAGCGCCGGGCGCTGGCAGCATAACCCTGCGTTCTCGACCTGGATCAGCGCGGAAACCTGGCGACCCTTGCCGCGCCGCGAATTTTCCGCGCGCGACGATTACCAAGTGCTGCTCGGCACCAACCGGCACACCGTGCTTCCGGCAGGCTGGGTGCAGGAGGAAAACAACCTCAAGCTGGTACTGGCCGCCAACGGCGAGCCGGACGCGGCGCTTCCCTACCGTTCGCGCGAATACGGCGTGGCGCGCTACGAGCGCATCGCCGGCTTCGATTTCTCCGCAGGGCGCGAATACTTCGAGCGCACCGAGCCGTTCTGGGCGCTGGTGCGCGCCGCCTGGGCCGCGCGCGTGGCCGCCAGCGGCGGCTATACCCTGCAAAAGCACGTCGATCGCGGCGGCTTGTTCATGCCGTTCTTCGAGTACGCCCAGAAGCTGGCGGACGGCGAAGCCGAATTCGATGCGCAGGATGCGGCGGGCTTCGTCTCGCGCACGCTGGAAGCATCGTATTTCGCCAGGTGACGTGCGCGTTTCCCCGGGCCGCGTTCCCGGGGAAAACCTCAGGCGGCCTGCGCCGCATCGTTCTCCGTCCGACGAAGGGTTGGCTGCCGCCAAGCGGCCCGATGGCCTGTGCGCATGCCACAACGCTTGGCCTCGCCGCCGGCCAAGGAATCCTCGATTTCCCCAAAAAAGCATTGCGGCGGCTTTCGTAGATGTGTTCCAATGTAATAACGCGCTAATACATTGGATCGAAAAAGCAGCATGAAACGCCCCGCCGTAACCCGCGCCGATGTCGACCGGGAAGCCGCATTGCTGCGGCTCTCGGAGGCGTTTGCCGTGCTGCGCAGCCCCGGGCAGGCGGCCGCGTTGCTGCGCGACCTGTGCACGCCAGCGGAACTGGAAGCCATGTCCGATCGCTGGCAGGTGGTGCCGTTCCTGCTGGAAAGCGTGCCCTATCGGGATATCCACGAGCGCACCGGCGTCAGCGTCACCACGATCGGGCGGGTAGCGCGCTCGCTGGCCAGCGGTGCAGGGGGCTACCTGGCCGCCGTCAAGGCCCTGCATCGACATCGCCGGTCGGCACCCGCTGCCTGATCCGTCCGCGACGCCGCGCGTCGCCACCGAAGAACTCCAGGAATCCCCCACGATGAAACCGCGCGACCGCTTGCGCATCGCCACGCAGAAATCCGGCCGCCTCAGCCAGCCGGGCCGCGAGCTGCTGGCCCGCTCCGGCCTTTCCTTCCGCGAGAGCCGCGACCGGCTGTTCTGCTACGGCGAAGTGCTGCCGATCGACCTGCTGCTGGTGCGCGACGACGACATCCCCGGCCTGATCGCCGAGGGCACCTGCGATCTGGGTTTCGTCGGGCGCAACGTGCTGGAGGAGCAGCGCCTGGGGCTGATCCGTTCCGGGCAGAGGCCCGCATTCGGGGAACTGCGCGCGCTCGGTTTCGGCCAGTGCCGGCTTTCCATCGCGTTGCCGCAGGAGCAGGAATGGGGCGGCCCGCACACGCTTTCCGGCCTGCGCATCGCGACCAGTTATCCGAACCTTTTGGCCGACTGGCTGGAGCGCAACGGCATCGATGCGGAAGTCGTCGTGCTTTCCGGCTCCGTGGAAATCGCGCCGCGCCTGGGCAAGGCCGAGGCGATCTGCGATCTGGTGTCCTCCGGTGCGACGCTCGCGGCCAACCAGTTGCGCGAAGTGGCCGTCGTCTTCGAAAGCGAGGCCGTCCTGGCCGGCCCGGTGGCGGACTTCGCGGACGAGCGGGCCGAGCCGGCGGGCCTGTTGCTGCGCCGGCTCGATGGCGTGCTGAAGGTGCGCGATGCGCGGCTCCTGCTGTTGCAGACCGACCGGCCACTGCTTGGCGAGGTCACCGCGCTGCTGCCCGGCGGCGCGCTGCCCGTCGTCAGTGCCATCGACGGCCATGGCGACGCCGTGGCCTTGCAGGCCGTGTGCCACGGTGAAGTGACCTGGCAGCACCTGGAAGACCTCAAGCGCGCCGGTGCCCGCGCGATGCTGGTGTTGCCGGTGGAACAGATGCTGGCGTGACGGCGATGGACACGACTGCCCTGCACATCCACGACTGGAACACGCTCGACGCCGCCGCGCGCGCGGATCTGCTGCGCCGCCCGGTACTGCGCGAATCCGCCGCGCTGAAGGCGTCCGTCGCCGCGCTGATCGCCCAGGTGCGCGAGGGCGGCGAGGCCGCGTTGCGCGAGCTTTCGCAACGCTTCGACGGCTTCGCGCCCGAATCCTTCGAGGCCAACGCCAAGGCGTTCGCACAGGCGCGAACGCAGGTGTCCGACGAATTGCGCGCGGCGATGCGCGGCGCGTTCGAGCGCATCGAGCGCTTCCACGAAGCCGGCATGGCGAAGCCCTACGCGGTGGAAACGGCGAAAGGCGTGCGCTGCGAACGCGTGCTGCGCCCGATCCGCCGCGTCGGCCTCTACGTTCCGGCAGGCTCCGCGCCGCTGCCTTCGACCGCCTTGATGCTCGGCGTTCCGGCGCGGCTGGCCGGCTGCCCGGACATCGTGCTCTGCACGCCGCCGCGCGCCGATGGCAGCGCCG
>CAZHXV010000002.1:0-14231 GCA_964536455.1 uncultured Aquimonas sp. | reverse complement strand
CGCAGCGGAACTCACCGGCATCACGCGCGTCTTCACGCTCGGCGGCGTGCAGGCCATCGCCGCGATGGCCTATGGCGCCGGCCCGGTGCCCAAATGCGACAAGCTGTTCGGGCCGGGCAACGCCTACGTCACCGAGGCCAAGCAGCAGGTCGCCGCCGATCCGCAGGGCGCGGCCATCGACATGCCCGCCGGGCCTTCGGAAGTGCTGGTGATCGCCGATGCCGGCGCGGAGGCGGAATTCGTCGCCGCCGATCTGCTCTCACAGGCCGAGCACGGCCCGGATTCGCAGGTCGTGCTGCTCTCCGACAGCCGCCAGTTGCTCCAGGCCGTGCGCGCCGAAGTGCTGGCGCAAACCACGCAACTGCCGCGCCAGGGCATCGTGGAGAAGGCGCTGGAACATGCGCGGCTGGTGCAGGTGGCGAATATCGAACAGGCGCTGGATCTTTCCAACGACTACGCGCCCGAGCACCTGATCCTGGCCCTGCGCGAACCGCGCCGCGCACTGGAAAACGTGTTCAACGCCGGCTCCGTGTTCCTCGGCGACTACGCGCCCGAGGCGCTCGGCGACTATTGCAGCGGCACCAACCACGTACTGCCGACCTATGGCGCGGCGCGGGCCTGGAGCGGCCTGTCGGTCGCCAGTTTCCAGAAGGCCATCACGGTGCAGGAGGTCTCGCGCGACGGCCTGCGCGCCATCGGCCCGGATGCGGCGACACTGGCCCGCGCCGAACAGCTCCTCGCGCACGAACGCGCCGTGACACGGCGGCTGGCGCGGATCGGATCGCGCCAGGAGAACGCCGCATGAGCCTGCTCGATCTCGTTCGCCCCGATCTTCGCGCCTTCGCCGGCTACAGCTCCGCACGCAAAACCGGCGCGGCCGGCAACATCTGGCTCAACGCCAACGAAAGCGCCTGGCCCAATCCCGCCGATGCCGCCGCGCGCTGCAACCGCTATCCCGAGCCGCAGCCGGATGCTTTGCGCGATGCGCTGGCGCGGCTCTATGGCGTGGAGCCGTCGCAACTGCTGATCGGGCGCGGCTCGGATGAAGCCATCGATCTCCTGGTGCGCGTGCTGTGCCGCCCGGAGCAGGACGCCATCGTCGTTTCCACGCCGGTGTTCGGCATGTACGAAGTCGGCGCGCGCCTGCAGGCCGCGCCGGTGATCGACGTGCCGCTGCGCGATGGGGAAACAGGTTTCACGGCCGATCTTGACGCCATCGCCGACGCCGCCGAGCGCGGCGGTGCGCATATCGTGTTCCTGTGTTCGCCATCGAACCCGACCGGGCAGGCGCTGCCGCTGGCGGACATCGCAGGGCTGGCACAACGGCTTTCCGGCAACGCGCTGGTGGTCGTGGATGAAGCCTACGTGGAGTTTTCCAGCGTTCCCTCCGCCACGGGCCTGATGGAAGAACACGCCAACCTCGCGGTGTTGCGAACCCTGTCGAAAGCGCACGCGCTGGCCGGCGCGCGCATCGGCGTGCTGATCGCGCAGCCTGAACTCATCGCCGCGCTGCGCAACTGCCAGGCGCCGTATCCGCTGCCTGAGCCCTGCGTCGATCTCGCGCTAGCCGCCTTGCAGCCCGCGGCGCTGGCGCGCACCGGCGAGCGCATCGCACAGATATGCGGCGAGCGCGAACGGCTCGCGACGGCCTTGAAGGCGCTGCCCGGCGTGCGCCGCGTCTATCCCTCGCAGGGCAATTTCCTGCTGGCGCGTTTCCACGATGCGCAGGCGGCCTTCGATGGCTTGCTGCGCGCGGGCGTCGTGGTGCGCGACCAGCGCGCCGCGCCATGTCTGCACGATGCGTTGCGCATCAGCATCGGCGCGCCGGATGAAAACGACGCGGTGATTTCCGCACTGACCAAGGCCACGGAGATCGCCGCATGACCCGCATCCTGTTCGTGGATCGCGACGGCACCCTGATCGAGGAGCCGGAGGATTTCCAGATCGACCGTTACGAAAAACTGCGCTTCGTGCCGGGCGTGATTCCCGCACTGCTGAAACTGCGCGATGCCGGGTTCCAGTTCGTGATGGTGACCAACCAGGACGGCTTGGGCACGGACAGCTTCCCGCACGAAACCTTCGCCGGCCCGCACGAACTGATGATGCAGGTCTTCGCCTCGCAGGGCATCGTGTTCCGCGAGGTGCTGATCGACGCAAGTTTCCCGCACGAGAACCAACCCACGCGCAAGCCGGGCATCGGGCTTGCGCTGCACTACCTGCGCGACCGAGCCATCGATCTCGATGGCTCGGCGATGGTTGGCGACCGCGAAACGGACATGCAATTCGCGCGCAACCTCGGCGTGCGCGGCTTCATGCTCGGGCCGGGCCTGCCGGACTGGGACGCCATCGCGCACGAACTGGCGAACGCGCCGCGCACGGCCCGCATCGAACGCAATACCAAGGAAACGAAGATCCGCGTCGGCGTCGATCTGGATCGCAGTGCCGAGCCGCAGGCGCGCACTGGCCTGGGCTACTTCGACCACATGCTGGAACAGCTCGGCAAGCACGGCGGTTTCGCGCTGGAGCTTGGCTGCGAAGGCGATCTTCACATCGACGAACACCACACCGTGGAGGATTGCGCGCTCGCACTCGGGCAAGCCTTGAAGGCCGCGCTCGGCGACAAGCGCGGCATTGGGCGCTACGGCAGCGCAGCGCAATCCGGCGATGACGCGGATGCCGCACCGCGCATCGCCATCATGCTGCCGATGGACGAAACCCTTGCCCAGGCCGCGCTGGATTTTTCCGGCCGCCCGCACTTCGTGTTCGATGGCCAGTTCCCGCGCGAGAAAGTCGGCGAACTGCCCACCGAACTCGTGCCGCATTTCTTCCGCTCGCTGTGCGAAACCGCCGGCCTGAACCTGCATCTGGCGGTGCGCGGCGACAACGCGCACCACATGGTCGAAGCCTGCTTCAAGGCCGTGGCGCGCGCGCTCAGGCAGGCCATCCGGCGCGATGGCCGCGAGCTTCCGAGCACCAAGGGGACGCTGTGATGCGCGTGGCGGTGATCGATTCGGGCGGCGCCAACATCGGCTCGGTACGCTATGCGCTGGATCGGCTGGGCGTGGATTCCGTGCTCACGGATGACGCGGACATCATCTACCGCAGCGAGCGCGTGATCCTGCCTGGCGTGGGTGCGGCGGGTGTTGCGATGAAGCGTCTGCGCGAACTCGATCTGATCGAGGTGATCCGCGCCCTGCAAACACCGCTGCTTGGCATCTGCCTTGGGATGCAACTGCTGTTCGAGTCCTCCGAAGAAGGCGATGTCCCCTGCCTGGGCCTGCTGCCGGGCCGCGTGGCGAAGATTCCCGAAGCGCCGGGCATCCGCATCCCGCACATGGGCTGGAACCGCCTGGAAACCCTGCGCGAATCCCCGTTGCTCGAAGGCATCGCGGCAGGCGAACCGTGCTACTTCGTCCACAGCTACGCCGCGCCCGTCACCGCCGATTGCCTCGCCGCGACCACGCACGGCGCGCGCTTCGCCGCCATCGTGCAACGCCACAACATCGCCGGCGCACAGTTCCACCCCGAACGCAGCGGCAAGACCGGCGCCAGGCTCCTCGAAAACTTCGTACGAAAGGGCTGTGCATGAGCGCTAGAAAGGTAGAGCGGAGCTTGCTCCGCTTCGATCGAGCCGGGAAGCCGAGCAAGCTCGGCTCTGCGGGGGCAGGGCACAGAACATGAGTTTCACCGTCTATCCCGCCATCGACGTGCGCAACGGCGCGGTGGTGCGCCTGAAACAGGGCGACTACGCGCAACAGACCCGCTACGCCGCAGCGCCGCTGGAACTGGCGCAACGCTACGCCGGCGATGGCGCGCAATGGCTGCACCTGGTCGATCTGGACGCCGCGCGCGAAGGCGGCTACACGCTCGCGCCGCTGCTTTCGGGCATCGCGAAGACCACGAGCCTGAAGGTACAAACCGGCGGCGGCATTCGCGGCGAGGACGATGTGTTGCGCATGCTCGACGCGGGCGCATCGCGCGTCGTCGTCGGCAGCCTCGCGGTACGCGAACCGGCACGGGTGGCGGGCTGGATCAGGACGCACGGCACAGAACGCATCGCCGTCGCGCTCGACACGCGCTTCATCGACGGCGACTGGCGTCTTCCTTCGCACGGCTGGACGGCGATTTCCGACCGCACGCTCGACGAACTGGCGCGATTCTTCGCCGATGCCGGGCTGGTGCACCTGCTCTGCACCGACATCGGCCGCGACGGCATGTTGGCCGGCCCGAATCTTTCACTTTACGAACGCCTGCGCACCATCGCGCCGGGGCTTGCGATACAGGCATCCGGCGGGATTGCCGACATCGCCGACGTCGCCGCCGCGCGCGCATCGGGCTGCGCGGGCGCCGTGCTCGGCAAGGCGCTGCTGGAAGCGCGATTCGCGCTGAAGGACGCGCTGGCATGTTGAGCAAACGCATCATTCCCTGCCTCGATGTCCGCGATGGCCGCGTCGTCAAGGGCGTGCGCTTCCGCGATCACGTGGACATGGGCGACATCGAGGCCCTCGCCGAACGCTATCGCGACGAAGGCGCGGACGAACTGGTGTTCTACGACATCGCCGCCAGCCCGCAAGGCCGCAGCGCGGATCGGCAGTGGGTGGAGCGCATCGCGCGCCTCATCGACATTCCGTTTTGCGTTGCCGGCGGCATCCGCAGCGTCGAGGAGGCGCGCACGATTCTCCACGCCGGCGCGGACAAGGTGTCGATCAACACCCCCGCGCTGGAACGCCCCGAACTCATCGCCGAACTGGCCGATGCCTTCGGCGTGCAATGCGTCGTCGTCGGCATCGACAGCCTGCGCGATGCGGACGGGGAATGGCGCGTGCGCAGCCACACCGGCGACCCGGAGAAAACCCGCGCGCTTCCGCGCCGCACGCTGGATTGGATCGTCGAAGCGCAGGCGCTGGGCGCAGGCGAGATCGTGCTGAACTGCATGGGCTCGGACGGCGTGCGCAGCGGCTACGACCTGGAACAACTCGCCGCCGCCCGGGCCCTGTGCCGCGTCCCGCTGGTGGCTTCCGGCGGAGCCGGCGAAATCGGGCATTTCATCGATGTGTTCGTACAAGCCGACGTGGACGCCGCACTGGCCGCCAGCGTGTTCCATTCCGGCAGCATCGCCATTTCCGAACTGAAGCAGGCGCTAATTGCAGCGGGCGTGGAAGCGCGGGATTTGATGGCGAAGTTGCCCTAATTTCCATCCTCGCACTTGGCTGCCGTCGCCCTGCTAGTCCAGCGCGCCTTTCCGCTCTTATCACCAAGAGCCCCCCTAGCCGCAGTCCGGTAATCTGCCCGCGTGCGTTCTGCGCCGTGAACTTGCTGGTACACATCCGAAGCCGGGATTGCTATTTGGCCAGCCGCGATTTAAGTACGTTCTTCTTCCCCTCCTCTTTGGGGACAAGTTCGACATTGGCACCGCCGACGAAAACGCCAAGTTTGATGTACTGCCTGATGAAATAGTTGAAACCGCCTTCGGCTTCGAACGTGAGGGAGTTGTCGCTGAACTCCGACTCGGTGGCGACAGTGTGCCGGCCTGGCGGAACATCCGTGTAGAAATATACTTTGTTTGCGCTCTCGCCCAAAAACTTGCCATCAACATACACGTTCTTCTTTAGCGCCTTACCCAGAAAGCTGTTGCGGTAGATGTAAATTCCAGCCCTGTCGGGAGCAGGCGCGGCGAATGTCTTGAGCTTGGCATCCTGGGATGCCGGCGCCATCGGAACGGATGCGCAGCCGGATGCCAGCAGAACTGCAACGATAGAAACGGCGAAGATCAATTTCTTGAACATGAGAATTCTCTTGTGTTTACGGAATGACTATGGCGTGGCGTTTGACGCGAGCACACATAGGTTGCGGCGAACGTAGCGAAGCGCAATGTGGAGGCGCCCGATGAGCAGTAACGTGAGTGTGCCTGATGAGACGTGATATTGCGGTTGGCTGCGCTCACCGTAACCTATCGCGCTGACAAACTCCCTGCCTGACCACCGTCACTAAGGCCCAGATATCGGGTAATTACTCAACTTGTACCGGTATGGATCGTGGTGTCGAGTAGATTGAATCGATCTAAGCTGAACCGATTAGCTTTAATTTGTTCGTATCGTACCTTTGGCGGTTCGCTTGAACTAGCTATCCAGGCGGTCTATAGCAATGGAGGTGGAAACACAAATTCCTGAGTCACACGCTTGACGGTGAATTCATCACCAACTTCTATACTGCGATACCTAAACAAATCCGGAGTGATTTGAATTATTTGATAAGCGTCATACAAACCCGCATCGGTACGATCCGCGGGGAACAGATGACCATCTTCAAGCCAGCCTTGAGTGATGGTGAAGTAAATTGGCCCAGATACGCCCCATTGCCCAATCTCACTTTGTTCTATTGTTTCATTGGGGGTTTCGATAATAAAATTAACAAGCAGTCGTCCATCATCAAATCTTTCCACAAGCCATTGCCTTTTGCCACCACCTTTATGCGTAGCCTCTCCATACCAGCGCCCGATGAGCATTGACCTCAATTCAGCAGTTTTTGGAATGTCTGGCTTGAATATCTCTACAGGTGTGGACCCGTTGTTAAGTGATGTGCAACCTGTTGCAGATGCGGCAAGAATGCAGAATAAATAAATGAAAGCTCTCATGGATCACCTGACGCCTGAATTATACCGTATCGTACAGCGATGCTGGCTTGAATGAATGATTATTTGGCACTCGCTGATCGAGCTGTAGCACGTAAGGCACAATGAAGTTTCGCCCAATCACTCGCCCGAGGGCGCAATATCTCGCGCCGAACTATCGCACTTGCCGCGCTCATCCTGAATTATGGAGATATATCCAGGTCTCTAATTATTGTTTGAATCTCTTTTGTGGATTTATCCATAACTCTTCCACCTCGACTTTCCGGAATACCGTCCAACTTTATTGACCCGGATCTTGCTCCAAAAAACAGACCGGCATCGTATTCGGCATGAAATGTCCCATAGACAACAACATACTGACCGGAGCGGGCCTCTATGGCTTCGATATCCTCTCCGCCCATGTCGTCATGGATTAATTGTATTGAACTGGGTGAGTCGTAATTATCGTAAGCATCTTTTGTTGGATATAAAAAGGCATCGTTCTGATCTATCCCAAGAAATGCGGTAACGGCTACGGGTATTCCATTGTATTTTGATGAATTAGATAACAACGAATAAATTGAGATAGTGGTGTAGCATTGATTATTTCTACGCCAATAGCAGGCCTTCTCTTGAGGTTCGGCATACGAGACGCAGCCTATGGGGAAAAATAGGGACAGACATGCCACTAGGCGCAAGGTGTTCGTGTATTTCATTTCGAGAACTCCTCTGGATGGTTATAAACGTAGGTTGGCGATTGCCGCCCTGCAGCAATAAATTTCTGCCAAGAAAACGTGTAGAGCGCCCCATTGACTGACCTGCCGTAAGCATTGATTCCGCTAGAAATGGCCCTGTCATAGTCATTCAAACTCAATCCTTCACCAGAGTTGGCAGGGTGGGTGTGGAAATATGCTCGAAGTTGTCGGTTAGGATCGGCGCCAACGCCGACACTGTTGCCGTAGCCTTGCTTATCAAACGACGTGGAAAACTGGAATCCCCTGATCTCATACCCAATACCATTGGATGTTACTATCTCGTAAGCATCAACTCCAAACTCGATACCCAGTTGCCGCGTAGGCTCGGCTGTCAGGGAGTAGAAATATTCCTCTGCTTCGTCCAGAGTATTAAATATCTTTCCATACGAGGCTTTGTCGAACTCTCGTGCCAACTTCATTGCGGCGGCGGCGCGCTTCCTTGCGCTGTGGGCTGTTATTTCATCATTGAACGCCCTTGAAAACGCCGCCGTAATCGCCCCATTCGCAAACTTTCCACCCGTCATCGCCGATACGCTTCCTCCCAGCGCAGCGGCGGCGACAACCCTTCCAGAGGCATTTGGGATGTTGTCGATCTGCGGCGAGACCGCTTGTGTCGCTCCCGCGCTCACGAACCCGTGTCCGAACTTGCCGCCTTGCAAGTCGCTCATGATCCCACCGACCACGCCGTGCGCGACAGTCTTGGCGACCAATCCGATGCTGGTGAGCTCGCCCGACGCGTTATACGCCCAACCCGCATTGGCTTGACTGAATGCGGTGCCAACTCCGAAGAACGCCACTGCACCAAAGGCACCGTAAAGCCCGCCTTTCATTGATCCGGTCTGTATTGCTCCTGCGGCAAATCCTCCGACGGCAACTACCGCATACGCCCCCATGGCGCTTTCCCCATAAATGGCATTCGCCCAGACCCCGGTGTAGTACGCGATGACGATGGCCGCAGCCGTACGAAGCCACTGGTTCCACGAGGAATACCCGCTCGGATCGGTGAGCGTCAGCGGGTTGTTGAGTACGTAGCTGTAGCGATTCAGCCCCTGGATGCCGGCATCGGTGAAGGGATCGGCCTGGATGAACCGCCCCATGGCCGGGTCGTACACCCGGCCATTCATGTGGATCAGCCCGAACGGATCCAGGTGCTCGTGGCCGGTGAAGCCGTCCGTGGTGTTCTGGGGCGTGTAGCTGGCGAGCATCGCGCGCCAGTCGTCCGCGTTGCGGCGGCTGCCGTGGCCGTCGAAGCTCAGGCGTTCCTGCACCGTGCCGGCTTCGTTGGTGATGACGTCGATGGAACCCAGGGCGTCGTGGTAGAGGTAGCGCTTCGTGGTCGCAGCGCCGTTGCTGAAGCTGGTCTGGATCAGGATGCCGCCGATGGTGCGCTTGGTTTCCACGACACCGTTCGGGCGGGTGATCTGCTCGACGCTGCCGAGGTATCGCGTGGTGGTGGTGCCGGCGCTGGTCTGCTCCTTGCGCAGGGTGCGGTCGCCCGAGGGGCCATAGCGCAGTTCCAGTTCCGCGCTGGGGCCGAACAGCGAGCCGACGAGCACCAGGTTGAGTTGCTGTAGGCCGTCGTAGGCGAACCAGCGTTCCCCGGCGGGGTTGCCGGCCTGGGCCGAGTGGGCCAGGGCACCGTTGCTGTCGTAGCGGTAGGCGGTGGTGCCGATCTGGGTGACCGCGTGCGGGCTGGCGGCGGTGTTCAGGCCCGTCGCGTTGCAGCCGTCCCGCCCATCGTAGGAATAGGTCTGCCCGTTCTTGCTGCAAATGTTGCCCAGCGCGTCGTAGGTCAGGTTCAGCGTGGTGACGCCGGGGTTCGCGCCGAAGGTGACGGTGGCGGTTCTCAGCCGGTTCAAGCCGTCATAGGAAAAATCCTCGCGCTGGTTGGCGCGGTAATCCTGCCGGTACTGGGTGTTGCCGAGCAGATCGTGGCCGTAGGCCAGGTTCTGGAGCGTGGCCCCGGCGGAAGTGGATAGCCCGGTGAGCCAGCCGCGCTGGGCATCGTAGGTGCGCGTAAGGGTGGCCGCGCCGCGGATCTCGTTCGTGACTTGCCCGCGTGCGTTGTGTGCCGTGAACTGCTGGTACACCTCCGAAGGCGAATCCGCGTTCCGCAGCTTTTCGGGATAGCCCCGGTTCGTGAAGGTGCGTTCGACGCGCCCGCTGCTGGCGTCGCTCTCGATGGTCGCGCGGCCCAGGCTGTCGTATTGCCAGGTTTCCGTGTAGGTGCTGGCGTCCAGCAGGGTGGATCGGGTGACGGGACGGCCTTTCGTGTCGTAGGCCATCGTCTTGCGGAAGGTGGGCAGCGCGTCGGCGGTGCGTTCCTCGTAATGGAGCTGGCCACGGCCATTGGTCGCGGTGTCGAAGACCCACAGATCGGTGGTCGCACCGGGCGTGGGCAGCGTTCCCTCCTCGAACCCGTTGCCGAAGATTCGGTCGGCGATGGGTTGGGTGGTGCTTGAATTCGTCCCGCTCTTGCGCCGCCACACGCGCCCGAGGGCGTCGATGTCCAGGCCGACCTCCATGCCTGCGCCATCGATGGTTCGGATGACCTCGCCGGCGGCGTTGTAATACGCGCGCTCGGTGCCGCGGTCGGGATCGACGGTCTTGGTTCGTCGCCCCAGGGCATCGTATTCGTAGGCGGTGACGATCGCTCCATGTCCGGCATTGCGGCTGAGGGTGAGCAAGTTGCCGAAGGCGTCGTAGGCCATGTCCACGCTCATGCCGAGCGTGCCTGGCGTGGCGGGATTGGCCTGCGTGGTCTGGATCACCTGCCCGAGCGCATTCCGGGTTTCCCGGGCCTTTTGCGACTTGGCGTTCGTCGTGGTCGTGCTCAGGCCGGCGTAGGCGAAGGAAGACTCGCTGGTGTCGGACAGGATCGTTCTGGAAGGGCGCCCCAGCAGGTCGTACTCGGTACGAGCCCACGAGGCGCTCCCGCAGGGGTCGTAGGTGCCGCCCAGGAAGTCGGGTGCGCCGCCGATGGCGACCGTGGCGATGAAGAAGGGATCGGAGGCGCGCTCCGGCCGGGATTTGCTGTCGTAGTAGGCACAGGTGGCATTGAAATCCTTGCCCGCCGCGCCGGCCTGGAAGGCCTGGGTCACCGTCAGTATCGGGCGGCCCAGCCGGTCGTGATACACCCACTGGGTCGGCGCGCCCGATTGAGAACCGGACGTGGCCGCGACCGTCTGGCTTCGGTAGGCGGCATCGATCGGGCAGGAGACGGAAGAGCACCATCGGTAGGTGGTGGTCGTGGCGGCGCCGGTGTTGTCGCCGGCATAGTAGGGGCGTCCCAGGGCCCCGTAGCGCAGCGTGCCGATCTTGCCGTTGGCGTCGGTCTGCTGGGTGACGTTGCCGAACTCGTCGCGCGCGCCGATCGTGAGCGAGGCCTGTTCGCTCACGTTGTTGGTGCCGCCGGCGCTGTAGAACGGCAGGCGGGTGGAAGCCGGGTAGCGGCCGATGGCGTCGTACACCGTGCGGGCGTAACGATGCACGGCCGTGATGCTGCCGGTGGCGCCGGCGGGATGATGCTTCACCTGCGAGGCCGTTCTGCACTCGGTATCCGTCAGCGTGGAGCCATCGGCCTCGTAGGCGCTGCACTTGTATTCGTAGGTTGCGTTTCCGTACTGATCGTAGGTGTAGAGCGTGCGCAGTTCCTGGTCGGCCCCGCCGCCGGGCTGGATGGCTTCCTGGTTCAGCAATCCGGTCTTGGCGGTGCTGGCCATGTCGTAGGCAAAGCGGCTCTTGCGCGTCGTCCAGTCCGTACAGACCATCACTTCGTCGGGATCGGGCGATTCCTCGCAGGTATTGCTGGCCTTGACCGTGGATTCGGTCAGGCGGCCAAGACGCCACTTCGTGGTGTCGTTCGCGTACGTGTTGAGCGTGGTCTTGAGGGAGAGCGGCCCGGAATCTCCGAGGGTGGCCGTGGAGGAATAGGTCAGGTTGCCGTGGCCGTCCTCGTAGCACAGGCCGGTCATGGTGGTGGAAAGCAAGGCGCCGTTGCCGGCGGTGGTGGAGTTGTAGGCGTATGAGGAGGTGAGCGTGCCGGTCAGGTAGGCGAAGAGGGGTTGCTGCGTGCCCAGCGGATTGAACTCGCTCAATTCGTTGGACAGCTCGATGCATTCCAGCCGCAGGGGATTGCTGGCGATCGGGCAGGTGGTTCCATCGCTGCCACCCTGGCAGGCCCAGACGTCGGTGCTCTCCGAGATCAAGGTTCCCGCCTGCGCCGGCCACGTTGCGCCCACGCTGTAGAAGCAGTTCGAGGTGGCTTCCGGATTGCTCCGGCAGTCATCGATGGCGGTCGAGCCGTAGGTGATGGCGGAGGCGACCGCAAACTTTTCCGTATGCTCCGGATTGCCGACGAAGGGAAAATCCTGGCGATAGGTGGTTCGCGTCACGAGGTGGCGGGCGACGCTCAGTTCGTTGTTGCCGTCGTAGCTGACGATCTCGCGGAAGCCGAGGAAGCCCCTGCCGCCGGATTGCATCCTGGCGCCGGCGTAGCGGTAGCTGACTTCGGACAGGGCGGTGGAACTGGTGTAGGTCGGGGCGCTGCTGGCCACGGAAGACACCACGTACAGCGGCCCCAGCAGGTCGAACACGGGGGAGCCTCTTCCATACGAGGCATCCTCCGTCAGCGAGCCGGTATCCCTGCGATAGACGGAGGCGTTGGTGAGGGGCTGATAGTTGATGTTCGTGACAGCGCCGATCCCGTCGGTGATCTGCACGATGACGTCGCGAGCCTGATGCCGGGTACTGGAGCGGCTGGTAAACAGATCCGATGTGCCGCCCACGCGCTTGAAGCGCACGTAATCGGTGGCGCCATCGCCGTCGAAGTCGGCGAAGAAGTGATCGTAATCCCACGGCGTACTGGTGGCCTGGGCACCGTTGCCGGGCACGTGTACCGGGGTGATGGATAGAGGAAAGCTGCCTTCTTGGCCGTAGCGGACGCAGAAAGGCCTCAGCGTGTTCGTTGAGCCGCCGGATGAGCATGTGTTGGACGACGGCGGGTATAGGAAATCCGCCCGCCCGTCGCCGTTGATGTCGGCCACCTGGACGAAGCCGGGGTTGGTGACATTGGAGATGGCGTGAACGGTGGAAGAGAACCCCTTGCCGGTGTTGAGCCGCAGTCGCCAGGCTTCGCCGGAACCGACGGAAGGATTCTGGTACAACACATCGGTGAGGGAGTCCCCGTTGAAGTCGGCCAGCAATATTTTCCGAAAATCCGCCGGGGCCTCGCCCTGATTGTCCTCATGGATGCGCAGCGCGTCATAGGACAGGAATCTAACCACGTTCTGTTCGGTGCGTGAGGTAAAGAATTGCCAGTAGCTCTGGAAGCTGAATGCGTCCGGCGAATCCGTGGCTTCCTCACGAAGGGCCTGCATCTGCTCGGGCAGAAGGAAACGCACTTCTGTCGCGTCGCCTTCCTGAAGGTTGTCGTAGGTTCGCTTGACCTCGAATATCAGGTCGCCCCGTCCATCGCCGTCGAATTCCGCCGTAAAGAGTTTTTGCTCCGACCAGAACCCTAGCGAGTAGTAGCAGCTAACCGGCTTTGGAGAGCCGGTGTATTCGGATGAGCACGGGTCGGTGGGAGCGAACCACACCTGCACGTCGCCTTCATTCCCGAATCTGAGGCCATATACGCCAGGGGAAATCTGGTAACGCTCCCGCAACCGGCTTCGCAGGACGTAGGTCATCGAACCGATGGGATCCTCAACGGCATACAGCACATCCAGAAGCCCGTCGCCGTTGAGGTCAATCAACCTGGTAAGCGTTTCACCCAGCGAGATGCTCCCCAGCAAGTTGCTGCCGGTGACAAAGGCGGCCGTGCCGCTCGATGCCGGCCGATTGCCGGCGGCGCCGTAGATTTTCCATCCCGCGTCGCTCACCAGCAGGTCGTCTTTGCCGTCGCCGTCATAGTCGAACACTTGCCACGTTTCATCCTCGGACATCGCATGCCCGATGCAAATGCCTTGCTGGTTCGGTGTTGCGAGCATGAGCTGGCTGACGCCGCCGACGGTGACGTAGTCCCCGTAACTGACGAAAATTCGGCTCTTGCAGGTGGGTTCGCCGGTAGTTTTGGCCCAGATCAGATCGAGGCGGCCGTCGCCATCCACGTCGCCGTAACGAGCGCCTTTGCGGTCGCTTACGTTGAGGCTGATGTCGCCGTTGGCCTGGGCATTGAACTGATACTTGGCGCTGGATTCGGTAAAGGTCGTTGCCGGATAGCAGACCTGCGCGGCATCCACGCCGGTATCTCCCGGCCCCTTGTTGCACTCCTGTATGGAGGTCAGCCAGCGCAGGCCGCTGTTCGAGTTGGATGCCCCATAGTTCAGGCCGTAGTAGCGCACCGTACGGGGCGTGCCGGTGTAGGGATCCTGCACCTTGATCGAAGTCAGGCGACGGGTCTGGGCCACTTGAGAGCCCGCCTGCCAGCCATTCCGCGGGTAGATGGCATCGGCGACGTAATCGAACAGCACCCGGGCATAGGGATTCGACGCCGTACCGGTTTGGCCGCTGAGAACACGCTTGCCGGTGTACCGGACTTCCGACAGCACGTACTCGTCGCTGCCCAGGCCACTGGTCGTTTCCACGCCGGTGAGGAATTTCTTGTAGTGGTAGGTGATGTAGTTGCCGGTCGAATCCTCGAACCGATTGAGCGCCCATGATGAAGTGGCACAGGCAATCCCTGTGGATCCGCCGCAGTTGTTGCGTTCGATGCGGGAATCGGTGCTGTTCCCGTACTCGGAGAGCGAGCCGTCCTTGCGTTCGACGGTGAAGTACTGCGGGCCGGTGTAGGTGGCGGGGTCGGTGCTGTTTGAACCGCCCCGGCATTCTCGGAGGCTCCAATCTTTGAGAGGATGGAGCGATGA
>CAZHXV010000001.1:0-66628 GCA_964536455.1 uncultured Aquimonas sp. | reverse complement strand
TTCAGCGTTGGAGGAATGAAGGACGTGGACCGAAATACCTGAAATTGTCCAAGCGCGTCGGATATCCGCTCGAAGCCATCCTGGATTTCGAGTGCCGGATTCTTCACGAATCCACCAGCCAGTTGGCAATGGCGTGAGGGCATGAACATGAACCTCACTCCCATTCCCCACTCGCGGACTCTCGAACTGTCCGTTGCCGAGATCGCCGCACTTACGTCCGACCGCAAGCTCGAACTGTCTCGCCAAATCGAAGAAGCCCTTGATGTCGTCAAGAAGGCGAAGGCGAAATTCGATGCCGCCGTCGAACTGGCCTATGCCGAGCAACTCAAGGCAGCGCGCGCCGATGCAGGAAAAGACTTCGGCACCGCGCACATCTGCGACGGAATCCTGCGTGTCACCAGCGACCTCCCCAAGCGCGTGTCGTGGGATCAGAAAACCCTCGGTGAGATTGCCCGCCGCATCGCCGCAGCTGGCGAGCGCGTCGAGGACTACATCGACGTCGAGTACTCGATCCCGGAAAGCCGCTTCAACGCGCTCCCGCCTGCATGGCGCGAGCAGTTCGAACCCGCCCGTACCGCGAAACCCGGCAAGCCGAGTTTCCGCCTCTCCCTGCGCCACGAGGACTGAGCCATGAGCAAGATCATCCCTTTCAGCTTTGAATCGCATGCCGTCCGTGTTCAACTGGACGATGTTGGCCAGCCGTGGTTCAACACCAACGACGTTTGCGATGCCCTGGAATTGGGCAATCCTTCTCAAGCGATCAAATCGCACGTCGATTCCGATGACCTCCAAAAAATGGAGGTCATCGACAGCCTTGGCCGGAAGCAGCGCGCCAATCACGTCAACGAATCCGGCCTGTATGCCCTGATCCTCGGCAGCACCAAGGACACCGCCAAACGCTTCAAGCGGTGGGTAACCAGCGAGGTGTTGCCCGCGATCCGCAAGACCGGCAGCTACGCCGTACCCGGTTCGCAAGCGGCACTGCCCGCGCCCACGCAGGATCGTGTTTCGGCCATCCTGCTGATCGGCGAGGCCATCGCCAAGGTGCCCGGCGTGAAGGCTGGCATCGCCGCTGCCGCGACGCTCACCTGCATTCAGGAGAACACCGGCCTCACCACGGAAGTTCTGCGCCGCGCCCTGCCGGTGCTGGAAGAACCCGTGTGTTCGCACAATGCCACCGCCATCGGGAAGCTGCTCGGCACCAGCGCCAAGGAGACCAATCGGCTGCTGGCCGACAACGGTCTGCAATTCCGCAACGAGCGCGACGAATGGGAATTGACCGAGGAAGGCGAACGCTGGGCCGAGGCGATGCCCTACAACCGCAACGGCCATAGCGGTTACCAGATCCTCTGGAACCCGACGGTGGTCGATCACCTGCGCGAGGTGGCGTGATGAGCCTTCCGATCATCAGCGCCACGCAGCGCATGGCCGAACGCAAGGGCGTGAAGCTCCTGATGCTCGGCAAGTCGGGCATCGGCAAGACCACGCGAATTCGTGATCTTGATCCACCATCGACCTTGTTCATCGACATCGAGGCGGGCGACCTCTCCGTCGCGGACTGGCCGGGCGACACCATTCGCCCGGCTTCATGGCCGGAGTGCCGTGACCTGTTCGTGTTCCTTGCAGGGCCAGATCGTTCGCTGCCGCCGGAAGCACCATTCTCCGTCGCGCACTACGACCACGTTATCGACCAGTTCGGCGATCCGGCGCAGCTCGACCGCTACGCGACCTTCTTCGTGGATTCGATCACGCAGATGTCGCGGCTGTGTTTCACGTGGTGCAAATCGCAGCCCGGCGCTGTGTCGGATCGTTCCGGCAAGGCTGATCTGCGGGCAGCTTACGGCCTGCTCGGACAGGAAATGGTGGCGGCACTCACGCACCTCCAGCACGCACGCGGCAAGCATGTGATTTTCGTCGCGATCCTCGATGAACGCCTTGATGACTTCGGTCGCAAGGTGTTCGAGCCGCAGATCGAAGGCAGCAAAACCGGTCTGCAGATGCCCGGCATCGTCGATGAAGTCGTGACCCTGGCCGAGATCAAGGCCGAGGACGGTTCGTCCTACCGCGCTTTCGTCACCCACACGCTCAACCCCTACGGCTATCCCGCCAAGGATCGCAGCGGTCGCCTCGACCTGCTCGAACCGCCCGACTTGGGCGCGCTGATCGCCAAGTGTGCAGGCCACGTCGCCGCGCCGGTTTCTTCTTCCCCCGATTCCAAGGAGTAATCCATGAACACGCATGTTTCTTCGCCGTCCTGGTCGGACTTCAACGATGCCGATTCGCAGCAAGGTGCCTTCGAGCTGATTCCCAAGGGCACGATCCTGCCCGTCCGCATGACCCTCAAACCCGGTGGCTTCGATGATCCGAATCAGGGATGGACGGGCGGCTATGCCACGCAGTCGTTCGAAACGGGCGCGGTGTATCTGTCCGCCGAATTCATCGTCACCGGCGGCGATTTTTCCAAGCGCAAGCTGTGGTCGAACATTGGTCTGTATTCCAGCAAAGGCCCGACGTGGGGGCAGATGGGGCGCAGCTTCATTCGGGGCGCGCTCAATTCCGCCCGCAACGTGCATCCGGCGGACAACTCGCCGCCCGCCACCAACGCGCGCCGCATCGCCGGGTTCCATGAACTCGATGGTCTGGAGTTCTTGGCGCGCGTGGACATCGAGAAGGACGCCAAGGGCTTCGACCGCAACGTGGTGAAACTCGCGGTGGAGCCTGACCACCCCGACTACGCGCGGCTCATGGGTGTGCCGCAGCGCGCGCCTGCCGCACCGTCCGCGCCCACTTCGCGCACCGGTACCGCGCCTGCGCCTTCCCCCGCACCCAGTGCCGCCACGCCCCAACGCGCGCCGTCGGGAAAACCCGCGTGGGCGTCGTGAGGAGACATGAAATGCTGGATCTGCAAACGCCACGCGCGCGGTTTCGGCCACACCGACACGCGCTTCAAGGCCAACGACCCGCGCCATCACGTACTGGACTGGGTGTTCTGCTCCAAACGGTGTCAGGACATCTTCCACGCGCTGTACGGCCACTGGAAAACCGCACAGGAACGCAGCACGCCAATACCGGAGGCCGAGATGGTCAACGCCTCTGAGATCGAACGCGCCTGCCTGAAGAAGTGCCTCAAAGCCTTCGGTGCAGCGACGGAAGCCATCGGCTTCGACAAACCCCTCGGCGACTACGCCGAGGACGAAGCCCTCGCGGTGATAGACGCCATCGTCACCTGCTTCACCAACGCGATGGCCGCGCATCACGAGATGTCGAAATACCCGCCGATTCGTGGTCTGCCAGAAACGCCCGATCCGCTCGTGCCGCGCTTCGACGACCTCGAAGACAAGGAATTCTGGAGGGACAACCGATGAATCTGGATTTCAATTCTGGTGCGAGCGTCAGCGGCCAGGTCGCGGCGCTGATCGACAGGGGCATGCAGGCCACACGCGCCAAGGAAACGCCGAGGGACTACCTCGGCGCATCCCGCCTTGGCGTGGAGTGCGAACGCGCGCTGCAATTTGAGTATGCGAAAGCGCCGGTGGACTACGGGCGCGATGTGGAAGGCCGGATGCTGCGCATCTTCCAGCGTGGTCATGTGGTCGAGGACTGCATGGTGGATTGGCTGCGCGGCGCGGGTTTCGATCTTCGCACCCGCAAGGCCAACGGCGAGCAGTTCGGTTTTTCCGATGCCAACGGCAGGCTCAAAGGTCACGTCGATGGCGTGATCGTCGCGGGATCGGATGGCTTTGCGTATCCGGCACTGTGGGAGAACAAGTGCCTCGGCGCGAAGTCGTGGCGCGATGTGGCATCGAAGGGTGTGGCCGTCAGCAAGCCGGTCTATGCCGCACAGATCGCTTTGTATCAGGCGCATCTGGAACTGCACGAACACCCGGCGCTGTTCACCGCGATCAATGCCGACACGATGGAGATCTACGTGGAGCGCGTGCCGTTCGACGCGGCGCTGGCGCAACGCATGACCGACCGCGCGGTGAAGGTCATCACCGCCACGGAAGCGGGCGAGCAGTTGCCGCGCGGGTTCCACGATCCGACCCACTTCGAGTGCCGGATGTGTGCGTGGCAAGACCGGTGCTGGAGGGCGACGGCATGAATTACGACCCGAACATCGTGGGCGAACGCATGATTGATTCTCGCCAAGCCTCCAACCAGTTCAACCTGCCGTTGCACTGGTTCGTCAACCTGCAAGAACGCCACCGCCGTGGCATTCCGTACTACCGCATTGGATCGCTGATTCGATTCAAGGCCAGTGATCTGGCGCTGTGGATGGAATCCAAACAGCCATCGACGGATAGATCGGAGGCTGGCCATGCTTGATTTCAACGACACCGCACCAGTTCCCGAGCCGGATCGTTCGGCACAGCGTGATGAGATTCGTGCCACGCTGATCGCCAAACTGGATGGCGTGTTGGCCATGCTGTTTCCGGCAGGCAAGAAGCGCAAAGGCTTGTTCCTGATCGGCGACGTGCTTGGCTCGCCGGGCGACAGTCTGGAAGTTGTGCTCGATGGCGAGAAGATCGGTCTGTGGACGGATCGCGCCACCGGCGATGGTGGTGACATCTTCGATCTCATCGCCGCCGCGCGCGGCATCAATGTTCACACCGATTTTCCGCGTGTGCTCGATGCGGCATCCGATCTCCTCGGACGTGCGACGGTGATTACGCCGAAGAAGTCCCGCAAGGAAGCGCCGGTCGATGACCTTGGCCCGGCCACGGCGAAGTGGGACTACTTCGATGCCAGCGGGAAGTTGCTGGCCGTGGTGTACCGCTACGACCCGCCGGGCGGCAAGAAGGAGTTCCGCCCGTGGGATGCGCGTCGTCGCAAGATGGCTCCGCCTGATCCACGCCCGCTCTACAACCAGCCGGGCATCGCCGCTGCCTCACAGGTGGTGCTGGTCGAAGGCGAGAAATGCGCACAGGCGCTGATCGGCCTGGGCATCGCCGCCGCCACGGCGATGCACGGGGCGAATGCGCCGGTCGAGAAAACCGACTGGTCGCCGCTGTCCGGCAAGGCCGTGGTGATCTGGCCTGATCATGACAATCCCGGACGCGAGTACGCCTTGGCGGCAGCACAGGCATTGCTCGCCGCCGGTGCGACGAGTTGCGACGTGTTGATTCCGCCCTCCGACGAAGCCGAAGGCTGGGATGCGGCCGACGCCATCGCGGCGGGTTTCGATGTGAGTGCATTTCTCGCTGCGGGGCCGCGCGCCAGCGTGAAACCAGCCGCTTCAACACCACCGGAAAACTCGGTCTGGGGCACGGACGATTCGCTGGCGCTCGACTTCACCCGACGATTTGCCAGCGACTGGCGCTACTGCGCGGTCTGGGGCAAGTGGATGCATTGGGAAGGCCGTCGCTGGAAAAACGACGACACCGAGTTGGTGCTGCACATGATGCGTGGCATCTGCCGCGAGATGGCGCTCAAGGCCACTTCGGATCGGCTTTCGGTGCGGTTGTCGTCCACCAGCGCACTCAATGCGATGGAAAGGCAGGCGCGCACCGACCGTCGTCACGCCGCGACCACGGGCGAGTGGGATGCCAATTCCTGGCTACTCAACACGCCCGGCGGCGTGGTGGATCTGAAATCCGGACGGATGCGTTCGCACGACCGAGCCGACCGCATGACGAAGGTGACGACGGCCACACCGGGCGGGGATTGCCCGACGTGGCGCAAGTTCTTGATCGAGGTTACCGGTGGCGACCGCAGCTTGCAGGACTACCTGCAACGTATGGCGGGCTATTGCCTCACCGGCTCCACGCGCGAGCACGCGTTGTTTTTCCTGTACGGAACCGGCGCAAACGGAAAATCCGTGTTCTTGAACACCCTGGCTTCGATCCTCGGCGATTACGCCACCAACGCGCCCATCGACACCTTCATGGAAACCCGCTCAGACCGGCACCCCACCGATCTGGCCGGACTGCGTGGCGCACGCTTCGTGTCCTCCATCGAAACCGAACAAGGACGCCGCTGGGCGGAATCCAAGGTCAAGAACCTGACCGGCGGCGACAAGGTCGCAGCACGCTTCATGTACCAGGACTTCTTCGAATACTGGCCACAGTTCAAGTTGCTGATCGCAGGCAACCACAAACCTGCCCTGCGCAACGTGGACGAAGCGATGAAGCGCCGACTTCACCTGATCCCGTTCACCGTGACGATTCCCGAAGACCGACGCGACGGCCAGCTTCCCGCCAAGCTGCTGGCAGAACGTGACGGCATCCTCGCGTGGATGCTGGAAGGGTGTCTGGCGTGGCAGCAGTCCGGACTCAAACCGCCCGCCAACGTCGTGGATGCCACAGGTGAATATTTCGAAGCCGAAGATGCCGTTGGGCGCTGGATCGAAGAATCCTGCGTGCGCTCTCCCTCGGCCAAATCACTGACGGCGGAACTCTTCTCCGACTGGAAACGCTGGGCGGATGCCGCAGGGGAATTCGTAGGAACACAGCGGCGCTTCTCCGACACGCTGCTCCATCGTGGCGTCGACAAATGGCGCAACCCGTGCGGCCTTCGCGGCTTTCAGGGCATCGGCCTCAAAGCCCCGCCCACTTCCTCTTATTCCCCCTACATCGACGACTGACGCATCGTTCTGACGCAGTTGTCTCTCTACATCGTAAGTGTCCTATACGCGCGTGTACGCGCGGATATGGAACAAGTTCGATCTGCTAAGGCAACTGCGTCAGGCGATCCAAACCCAAGGATTGCCATGACCATCACCCACACCCTCCTCGCCCTGGACTTGGGCACCACCACCGGCTGGGCGCTGCGCGCGCCGGACGGCTCCACCACCAGCGGCAGCGAATGCTTCCGCCCGCAACGCTTCGAAGGCGGTGGCATGCGCTTCCTGCGCTTCAAACGCTGGCTGGCCGAGTTGCACGGCCACGCCGCCATCGGCGCACTCTACTTCGAGGAAGTGCGCCGCCACGTCTCCACTGACGCTGCGCACGCCTATGGCGGATTCCTCGCCACGCTCACCGCGTGGTGCGAGCACCACGGCATCCCGTACTCCGGCGTGCCGGTCGGCACGATCAAGAAGCACGCCACCGGCAAGGGCAACGCCAGCAAGGACGACGTCATCGCCGCGATCCGCACCGCAGGCTTCACGCCTGCCGACGACAACGAAGCAGATGCGCTGGCGCTGATGCGCTTGGCACTCGAACAGCACACGACGCAGGAGGCCTGAGATGAAAATTTCCCTGCCGCAGTACCGCTGCCCACTGGGACGGCTGCAACCGAACATCACCGATCTGGAAGCCATGAAGCGCAATGGCTGGCGCGACCAGCACATCCTCGTCGTGAAGGACGATGACACCCGCCTCGACATGGTCGAGCGCGAGTTCATCCGCGCCATCGGCGAACGCCTCTACGGGGGACAGCGCCATGACTGATTGCCAGTGGACAATCGAAACCGTCGCCGCACGCTTCGAGGAAGCCGCCAGCACTGGACGCCGCCTGCCGCCCGTGCGTGTGCAGGGCTACTTCAACTGCTGGCCGGTGATCGCGCGCAATGCGTGGGAAGCCTTCGCCGCCGACGAGAAACACTACCGTCCCTTTCCGCCGTCGCCCGAGGCCATCGACCGGATGCTGGAGACGATGCACTGGGTCGCGTGGCTCGACGAGGAGCAACGGCATCTGGTCTGGATGCGCGCCAAGCGGTACGGCTGGCGCGACATTACGATCCGCTTCGCCTGCGACCGAACCACCGCGTGGCGGCGATGGCAGGCGGCATTGGGCATCGTCACGACCAGGCTCAACGGGATTTCTACGGCGTAGTGTTTTGGCGTGTTTTAGCGCGTTGCCTGCGGCGATTGCGGGCGTGCGAGGAAGTGCGCGGAGGAAAGCCCGTGCAACATTTTCGAGGTTTTGGCGTAGCATTTCCGCCATGCTCGGGATCAGTGGCGGTGAAGCCACAGTGGCTCAAAAGCCACGCTCCCGAGGCGAAATGGGCCCTTCCTGCGGGAGGGGCCATGCGGGGGGCGCGAGTCCGGCGCTCTTTTAGCGACAGGGTGCGAACCAAGGTTTGCACGGTTCGCGGTTCGCACCCCGGTTCGCACCCCACATCCTCCGATTCACTCCACCCGCCTACGGCCTTCGTCGGCGGGTTTTTCATTTCTGGAACCCATCTCCGTGAACGTCCTCGCCGTCGAGTACCGCAAGGTTTCGACGCTGATCCCCTACGCCCGCAATCCGCGCACGCATTCGGATGCGCAGATCGCCAAGATCGCCGCGTCCATTGCCGAGTTCGGCTGGACGACGCCGATCCTGGTCGATGGCGAACACGGCCTAATCGCAGGCCACGGGCGACTGGCGGCGGCGCGCAAGCTCGGCCTCGACGAAGTTCCGGTGATCGAACTGGCGCACCTGTCGCCCGCGCAGAAGCGCGCGTATGTGATCGCTGACAACCGCCTTGCTCTCGAAGCTGGATGGGACGAGGAACTGCTG
Source organism: uncultured Aquimonas sp. (assembly GCA_964536455.1). Taxonomy (GTDB): domain Bacteria; phylum Pseudomonadota; class Gammaproteobacteria; order Xanthomonadales; family Xanthomonadaceae; genus Denitratimonas. The sequence continues at coordinate 58,183 of CAZHXV010000001.1, read as the reverse complement.
GCGCTGGAACTGGCCGAGCTTTCCGAGGGCGGATTTGATCTGGCGCTCACGGGCTTTGAGGACGGCGAACTGGAATCCTTCCTTGCCACCGTCAAGGCCACTCCCGACGATGCCGCCGAGGACGAACCCTCCGGCTCCGACGCCGCCGACGATGTGCCGGACGCCCCGTCCGTGCCGGTGTCGCGCGCGGGAGACGTGTGGCAATTGGGCGCACACCGCCTGATCTGCGGCGATGCCACCGACCGCGACGTAATCGCGGCACTGATGCAGGGCGACGCGGCAAGCCTGTGCTTCACTTCGCCGCCCTACGGCAACCAACGCGACTACACCAGCGGCGGCATCGCCGATTGGGATGGCCTGATGCGTGGCGTGTTCGCCGCACTGCCGATGGCCGAGGACGGCCAGGTGCTGGTGAACTTGGGGCTGATCCACCGCGACAACGAGTTCCAGCCGTATTGGAACGGTTGGCTCGACTGGATGCGCACGAAGGCATGGCGGCGCTTTGGCTGGTACGTCTGGGATCAGGGGCCGGGGATGCCCGGCGACTGGCAGGGTCGCCTCGCACCGAGCTTCGAGTTCGTTTTCCACTTCAACCGCGAAACCCGCAAACCGAACAAGACGGTGGCCTGCAAACATGCAGGCCAGGAATCGCACCTGCGTGCGGATGGATCGTCCACCGCGATGCGCGGCAAGGATGGCGAAGTCGGCGGCTGGACGCACGCAGGCCAGCCCACGCAGGACACGCGCATTCCCGATTCGGTGATTCGCGTGATGCGGCACAAGGGCAAGATCGGCGAGGGCATCGATCACCCCGCCGTGTTTCCGGTGGCGCTGCCGCAGTTCGTCATCGAAGCGTATTCCGATGCGGGCGAGATCGTGTTCGAGCCTTTTTGCGGTTCGGGCACGACGATCCTCGCCGCACAGCGCACGGGCCGCATCGCCCGCGCCGTGGAAATCGCACCCGACTACGTGGACGTGGCGATCAGCCGCTTCCAGCAAACCTTTCCAGAAGAGCCGGTGCGCCTTGAGGCCACCGGAGATTCTTTCGCCGAAGTCGCCGCCGCGCGCGCCGCCACCGAACGCACCACCGCCGAGGAGCAGGCATGAGCGCGTCGTGGCTGGCCGACAGCATCCAGCACTGGCCGACGGTCAAACTGGTGCCCTACGCACGAAATGCCAGGGCGCATTCGGACGCACAGGTGGCGCAGATCGCCGCCAGCATCGCGGAGTTCGGATTCACCAATCCGATCCTTGCGGGCAGCGATGGCGTCATCGTCGCAGGCCACGGGCGACTCGCCGCCGCGCAGAAACTCGGCCTGCAATCCGTGCCCGTGGTCGTGCTCGACCACCTCACACCCACCCAGCGCCGTGCGCTCGTGATCGCGGACAACCGCATCGCCGAGAACGCAACGTGGGACAACGAACTGCTGCGCATCGAACTGGCCGACCTGCAGGATGCAGGTTTCGACATCGACCTGACTGGCTTCGATGCCGACGCGCTGGCCGACCTGCTTGCGGGCGAGGAACCCGACAACGCAGGCCAGACGGATGAGGATGTCGTTCCCGAAGTGGGCGATGCGCCGATCTCGCGCACCGGTGACGTGTGGCAGCTCGGCCCGCATCGCCTGCTGTGCGGCGACGCCACGCGCGCAGAAAGCTACTCGATGCTGCTGGGCGAGGATGGCGTGGACATGGTGTTCACCGATCCGCCCTACAACGTCAACTACGCCAACACGCCGAAGGACAAACTGCGCGGCACGAACCGCGCCATCCTCAACGACAATCTCGGCGAGGATTTTCAATCGTTCCTTCTGGCGGCGCTGACGCCGATGGTCGCCGCGTGCCGTGGCGGCATCTACATCGCCATGTCCTCGAGCGAACTGGACGCGCTGCAATCCGCGTTCCGCGCTGCAGGCGGCAAGTGGTCAACCTTCATCATCTGGGCGAAGAACACCTTCACGCTCGGCCGCGCCGACTACCAGCGCCAGTACGAACCGATCCTCTACGGCTGGCGCGAAGGCGCAACCCGCCACTGGTGCGGCGACCGCGATCAGGGCGACGTGTGGCAGATCAAGAAGCCGCACAAGAACGACCTGCACCCGACCATGAAACCCGTGGAACTGGTGGAACGTGCGATCCGCAATTCCAGCCGTCCGGGCGATGTGGTGCTCGATCCCTTTGGCGGCTCCGGCACCACGCTGATCGCCGCCGAGAAGTCCGGGCGCGTGGCGCGGCTGATGGAACTCGATCCGAAATACTGCGACGTGATCGTGCGGCGCTGGGAGGACTTCACCGGCGGCGTTGCCCTCCGCGTGGCGGCGTAGGACGCCGCCGCCGCGTAGGCGCGCATTACGCGCGCTGCAGGCCCTCGCGTGCGAGGCGTACCACGTATTCGACGTTGATCTCGCCGTTGGCGATGGCCTGCAAGGTGGGCGCGTCCAGTTGCGCGATCACTTCCTGCGCGCGCCGGGTCAATTCGGTACGGGCGAAATCCTGCCAGCGATCAAAGTTGAGGAGCAGGTCGAGCTTGGCCGGATCGTTGCGCCCGTAGCCGGTCAGGTAGTGGTGCAGGCCATTGGCCAGTTCGTTGTTGCGGTGGGTTTGCATCGTGGTGCTCCGTGGTGGGTGTGGCGTCATGAACGCGCTGTTCCACCACGAAGCCAAGCATTTTCCGGCGTGATTCTGCTTATCTTCGCGGAATCATTCCGGGCAGACAGGAACGATTCGGTTTGGCGTCCTGCGTGCGCTCTTCTTCCTCGCGCGCAATGCGCTGGAGGGACTGGATCGTGCGCATGTCGCGAGGCAAAGCCAATGTCAGGGTGCGGACGGCCTGCTCCAAGGACACATCGGGACGGCGGTTGCGGATGACCCAGCGGATGGCCGATTCGCGTTCGGTGATCGTGGTGTGCATCGTTGTGCTCCGAGGGTGGGAATCGCCGCCATCAGGCGGCGATCTCCTCGGCAATGCCGCAATGGATCACCCAACCCAGCAGGTAGGGCAGTCCTTTCGGGATGCCGTATTCGCGGGAGGTGCGTGGGCCAATCGTCCAACGCTGCCAGCGACGCACGACGAGGTCGATGGCGACATGCAGTTCGACGCCTTGTTCGACCCGGGCCAGCACTTCGTCGCCAAAGTGGCGTCCGTGGCGGCTGTCGAGGAAGGCGCGGATCGCATCAACGTCTTCCTCGGTTTCGGCGTGGATCGTGTTCATTGCCAGTGGCCATGCGGCGTCGGCGTGCTCGCCCATTGCGCCGTAAAAGCCCCACTCGGGGTTGGTGGTGGCGGGAAGGTGCGTGGTGTTCATGGTGTTCTCCGTGGTTGGGTTGGCGTCTTTGCGACGCGACCATGAACGCGCTGTTATCCATCAAAGCCAAGCGATTCCGAGCGGAATCTTCGATCTTCAATCGCCGATTCAGGAGTCGGACAGTTCAAAGGAACCGGGGCCGTTGCCTTCGGGATCGGGCAGGAACATCAGGACTTTGCGCTGGCCGTTGGCAAGGCGCACGAGGAGGCCGAAAAACTCGTCGCCGAAGTCCTCGTCCACGCCCGTTCGGGCAAGCCCGACGATGGAGCCGCCGATCAGTGGCTCCAATTGCTTGAGATGAAACTCGGTGGCGTTCACAGCGCCACCTCGTCGTTCTCGTCGACAGCAAGGCCAAGGTAGCGCGCGTAGGTGCCACCGGAGGGATCGACGTACAAGGTGAAGCGATCCGGCGCGGTGATCATGACCACGCGACGCAGGTTGTCATCGTCCCATCCGCCCTTGCCGGTCAACCAGTCCCGATCTGCCAAGGGCGTCTTGGCGAATTCGTCGTATTGGTCATCGGAAAGTTCCACCCGCGCTTGGATGGCGATGCGTGTGGCCAGTTCGCCGATGTGCAGGCTTTCCATCGCCTCGATCAGATCGGCGGGCTTGCGGACAAACCGGATGCGGACGTTTTCGACGACATCCTCGAAACGGCGATTGCGGAAGTCATCCCACACCCGATCCCACGCAAGGTCGAGGGCTTCGCGGATGTCGGCAGAGGTGAGGTCATCTGTGGCAAAGGCCGGGGTCAGGCATTGCGTGAGGGCGTGGACGAGTGCGGCCTTGGGCGCGCTCAGGGTGGTGCGTTGGGACTTCATGGTTGGCTCCGTGTGGTGGGTTGGCACGCAGACATGAACGCGCTGAAGGAGATGGAAGCCAAGCGCTTTTGCGCCTGGCTTCCGATCTTTTTCAGGCGATGCGGTACACCCGTTCTGCGCCCTGTTCCTTGGCGGAGGTGACGTTCAATCCGAGCTTCTTGCGGAAGGCTCCGGCGAAGGTGCCGCGCACGGTGTGCTGCTGCCAGCCGGTCGCTTCGCAGATCTGCCGGATCGTCGCGCCATCCGGATGCTGCAACATGCGGATGACCTGCGCCTGCTTGCTGTTCTCGCGCGTGCGTGGCGGTTTGGCGGGCGACGTGAAGGATGCTTCGGCGGTGGCCACATCGGCTTCCAGTTCCGCGTCGGTGGCGTCGTGTGCGCTCTCCGTGGCGTCATGCGCCTGCGTGGTCTCGCCGTTGGCGATGATCTCGTCGAGCTTCGCTTCGAATCGGGACACCCGCGTGGCGTTGACACGCGGGCGTGCAATGCCAAGGGCATCGTAGGCTTCGGCGGTGACCGCCCAGCCGTCACCATCGGGCGTGATCAGGGCGCGGTTGAAAAGCCCGTCGAGGACTTTCTTGCGGGCACCGCCCTTGATGGTGTCGGGGAACCACTCGATACGGCCTTTGGTATCGCGGATCGCGGTGGTCAGGATGGCCTCTTGCGAGGCGGTGAGGGATGCGTTGCTCATGGTGATGCTCCTTGGTGGTTGAGTTGGTGGTTGCTGCTTGTTGCGGGTGTGATGAACGCGCTGTTCGTCAGTGAAGCCAAGTCATTTCCGCTTGGCTTCGCTGGTTTCCAATTACCCATTGGCGATCTGCGCTTCCGTGGGTTCTGGCAACGAGATGCCGACCTCGATCCCCGCCTTGAAGGCCGCTTCCAGCGCGTCCCGGATGCACCACACCGCCGTGTCGTGGAAGTCCAGGCTGTCGGAATGGCGGGTTTGCAAGGTGTCGATGCCCAGATGCTTTTGGGCGATCAGGGTGAGGAGGCTGTCGATCTCGTTCATGGCGTTTTCCTTTCCGGATGTGGTTGGCGTGACGTGATGAACACGCTGTTCGCCAGTGAAGCCAAGCGAATTCCGATGCGAATTCAGGGTTCAGATGCCTTCGACGCACACGCGCGAAAAGGGCGCACTTGTTGATTGAAAAGGACCGATGGGACTGTCGATTCGCGCCTACGCGAAAACCCGTGGCGTGTCGGATACCGCCGTGCGCAAGGCGATTGCTGCCGGGCGCATCACGCCCGAAGCGGACGGAACGATTGATCCGGCGCGCGCGGATTCGCAGTGGGATCGCAATACGGAACCGCCGCGCGTGGGATCGCGCAGCCCTGCACCGCGTGTGGCTGTTCCCGCCGAGGTTGCGACTGGCGGCGAGGGTTCGCCCGCGCTGCCCACAGGCGGCGCGTCGTTGCTGCAGGCGCGCACTGTCAACGAAGTGGTCAAGGCGCAGACCAACAAGGTGCGCTTGGCGCGGTTGAAGGGCGAACTGGTAGATCGCAATCAGGCCATCGCACACATCTTCAAGCTGGCGCGCGCCGAGCGCGATGCCTGGCTGAACTGGCCTGCGCGTATTTCCGCGCAGATGGCGGCGGCGTTGGGCGTCGACCCGCATACGATGCACGTCGCGCTGGAAAACGCGGTGCGCGACCACTTGCAGGAATTGGGCGATATCCGCCCGCGCGTGGAGTGATGGACACGTTTTTCGACGGCGCTGCGGAACTGGAACGCGCGTGGCGCGAAGGCTTGATGCCCGATCCGCTGCTCACCGTGTCCGAATGGGCGGATCGCCACCGCATCCTTTCCAGCAAGGCGGCAGCGGAACCGGGGCGCTGGCGCACCTCGCGCACGCCGTACCTGAAGGACATCATGGATTGCCTGTCGCCGACCTCACCGGTCGAGCGCGTGGTGTTCATGAAGGGAGCGCAGATTGGCGGAACGGAAGCCGGTTCCTGCTGGATCGGCTACGTCATTCACCACGCGCCAGGGCCGATGATGGCGGTGTGGCCGACCGTGGAGATGGCCAAACGCAACAGCAAGCAGCGCATCGATCCCTTGATCGAGGAGTCGGGTGTGCTGGCTGAACTGATCGCACCGGCGCGCTCGCGCGATTCGGGCAACACGATTCTGGCGAAGGAGTTTCGCGGCGGCGTGCTGGTGATGACCGGCGCGAACAGCGCGGTCGGCCTGCGCTCAATGCCGGTGCGGTATCTGTTTCTAGACGAAGTGGACGGCTACCCACTGGACGTAGAAGGCGAAGGCGACGCCATATCGCTGGCCGAAGCGCGCACGCGCACCTTCGCGCGCCGCAAGATTTTCATCGTGTCCACGCCAACGATTGCCGGAGCCTCGGCCATCGAGCGCGAATACGAGGCGAGCGACCAGCGCCGCTTCTTCGTGCCGTGCCCGCATTGCTCGCACCGGCAGTGGTTGCGCTTCGAACAGCTGCGCTGGGACAAGGGCGCGCCAGAATCTGCCGCCTACATCTGCGAAGCCTGCGACACGGCGATTGCCGAACACCACAAGACGTGGATGCTCGAACACGGCCAGTGGCAGGCGTTGGCCGAGGGCAACGGCAAGACGGCGGGTTTTCACCTGTCGAGTCTGTATTCGCCGGTGGGCTGGCGCGCATGGCGCGACATCGCCGCCGCATGGGAAACCGCCGTCAGCAAGGAATCCGGTTCCGCTGCTGCCATCAAGACGTTCAAGAACACCGAGCTTGGCGAGACGTGGGTGGAGGAAGGCGAAGCACCAGACTGGCAGCGCCTTGTCGAGCGCCGTGAGGATTACCGCATCGGCACGGTGCCGATGGGTGGCCTGCTCTTGGTCGGCGGCGCGGACGTGCAGAAGGATCGCATTGAGGCGTCCATCTGGGCGTTCGGGCGTGGCAAGGAAGTGTGGCTCGTGGAACACCGGGTTTTGATGGGCGACACGGCGCGCGATGAGGTTTGGAAAGCACTCGCCGCCCTGCTGGACGAGCACTGGACGCACGCATCCGGCGCGGCGATGCCGCTGGCGCGTTTCGCGCTGGATACCGGCTTTGCCACGCAGGAAGCCTATGCCTTCGTGCGCACCCGCCACGACGCGCGGCTGATGGCGGTGAAAGGCGTCGCACGTGGTGCCGCCCTGATCGGCACGCCAACAGCGGTGGACATGAACCGCGACGGCAAGCGGCTGCGACGCGGCATCAAGGTGTTCGCGGTGGTCGTGGGCATCGCCAAGCTGGAGCTTTACAACAACCTGCGCAAGGCCGCGACGGTCGCCGATGACGGCATCACCGCGACCTTCCCTGCCGGGTACGTGCATCTGCCGATGATCGATGCCGAGTTCATCCAGCAGCTGTGCGCCGAACAACTCATCACCCGCCGCAACCGCAACGGGTTCCCCGTGCGCGAGTGGCAGAAAACCCGTGAACGCAACGAGGGGCTGGATTGCTACGTCTACGCGCGCGCCGCTGCCGCTGCCGCTGGCTTGGATCGGTTCGAGGAACGCCACTGGCGCGAACTGGAACGCCAACTCGGGGTGGCGCGTCCACCCGACGATCCACCACCGATTGCCCCAATGAATTTCGACGAACAGGCCACCCATCGCGGTGGCCTTTCCATTTCTGGTGCGCCTGTGCGGCGGCGCGTCGTCAAAAGCCGTTGGTTGTCCTGAATGTTTTTCTCATCCTCAAGGAGTGTTTCATGAGTCTGGCTTCCCGTATCGAAAGTCTCGTCATCCGCGTCGCACAGGAGTTTTCCAGCGTCCGCAGCGTCACCGGACGCCTCACCGATCTGTCCACCGCCAACAAGAGCAATCTGGTCGCGGCGATCAATGAATTGCAGTCTACCGTCGTCGCCTCCACCGGCATCGATGACGAGACGATCTCCGCCAGCACCACCTATTCCTCCAACAAGATCGTCGGCCTGCTCGATGCGCTGAAGGCCGACATCCTCGGCGGTGCGGATGCCGCCTACGACACCCTGCTGGAGATTCAGGAACTGCTGTCCAGCGGCACCACCGGCCTCGACGCGCTGCTGACCGCCGTCAACAACCGCGTGCGGTTTGATGCTGTGCAGTCACTGACCACCGAGGAACAGGCGCAGGCGCGCGACAACGTCGGTGCGGTGGCGACCTCGGCGGTCGGTGATACCGACACCGATTTCGAGGCCATCTTCGAGACGGCGCTGGGCTGAGTCATGGCCCTGGTGGATCGCATCGCGGATCTGGCGATCCGCATCGGTCGGGTGCTGGCGTCGAAGCTCGACGCCACGCATCCCGCAGCGGCAAAGGCGTGGGTGTGCTTTGGCGTGTCGCGTGGGGAAGTCGTGATCCGGGCCAGCTACCGCGTCATGCGCGTCACCCGCACCGCGCAAGGCCGCTACCGCATCTGGTTCGCCACGCGCCTGCCCGATGCCGATTACTGCTGGACGGCGTTAGCGCGCAGCAGCGTCGAGCGCGGCCAGCAGCGCCTTGCCATCGTGCGCGCCACCGAGGATGAAAAAACCAACCGCTACGTGGACGTGAGCTGCGCCACCGCTGCATCCACGTTCACCGATTCTGCCGAGATCAATGTCGTGGTGTACCGCTGATGGCCTACACCGAAGAACAACTCGTCGCGCTGGAAACCGCGCTCGCCAAGGGCGAATCGCGCGTGTCCTTCGGCGGCAACACGGTCGAATACCGTTCGGTCGAAGACCTCAAATCGGCCATCCGCGAGGTCAAGCGCGGCCTGTCCGAACAGGCGACCGCCACCGGCCTGTGGTCGGGGCCACCGCGCCAGATTCGCGTGAACACGCACAAGGGATTCTGAGATGGCCTTCCTTCCCAAACTGCGGGCGATGTTCGGCCTGCCGGTGCATGAGGCTGCCGGTCGTGGCCGACGCTCGCTGGCGTGGATGCCGGGCAATCCCGGTGCGGTCGCAGCGATGCTGGCGACCGGCGTCGATCTGCGGATCAAGAGCCGTGATCTGGTTCGGCGCAATGCCTGGGCGCAGTCGGCGCTGGAAGCCTTCGTGGCGAACGCAGTCGGCACCGGCATCAAGCCCCAATCGCTCGCGCCGGACGACACCTTCCGCGCCAGCGTGCAGACGCTCTGGCGCGACTGGACGGACGATGCCGATGCGTCGGGACAAACCGATTTCTACGGCCTTCAGGCCTTGGCCTGCCGCGCGATGCTCGAAGGCGGCGAATGCCTGATCCGCTTGCGTCCGCGCCGCGAGGAGGATGGCCTCGCCGTGCCGTTGCAGATACAGGTGCTCGAACCCGAACACCTCCCCATGCACCTCAACACCGATTTGCCGAACGGCAACGTGGTGCGCTCTGGCATCGAGTTCGATGGCCTCGGACGGCGCGTGGCCTATCACCTGTACCGGGCGCATCCCGATGACGGCAGGCTTGCGCCGATGTCGGGACAAGGCGGTCTCGACACCGTGCGTGTCGATGCCAAGGAAATCGCGCACCTGTACCGCGTGCTGCGCCCCGGCCAGATTCGTGGCGAACCGTGGCTGTCGCGGGCACTGGTCAAGTTGAACGAACTGGATCAGTACGACGACGCAGAACTGGTACGCAAGAAAACCGCCGCGATGTTCGCAGGATTTGTTACCCGCCAGAACCCGGAGGATTCCCTGCTGGGCGAAGGCAATGCGGACGCGGACGGCGTGGCGATGGCGTCCTTGGAACCGGGCACGTTGCAAATCCTCGAACCGGGCGAGGACATCAAGTTCTCCGATCCCGCCGATGTCGGCTCCTCCTATTCGGAATTCCTGCGCACGCAGTTCCGTGCCGTGGCGGCGGCGGTGGGCATCACCTACGAACAGCTCACCGGCGACCTCACCGGGGTCAACTACTCCTCGATCCGCGCAGGCATGCTGGAGTTTCGGCGGCGCTGCGAGATGGTGCAGCACGCCGTACTGGTTCACCAGATGTGTCGACCGATCTGGGGCGCGTGGATGAAACAGGCGGTGTTGTCCGGCGCGCTGGACGCTCCCGGTTTCTCGCGTGGCGGCATGGCGCGTCGCCGCCAATACCTGTCGGTGAAGTGGATTCCACAGGGCTGGCAGTGGGTCGATCCTGAGAAGGAATACAAGGCGATGCTGCTGGCGATCCGTGCCGGTTTGATGTCACGCTCGGAAGCGATTTCCGGCAACGGCTACGACGCCGAGGACATCGACCGCGAGATCGCCGCTGACAACGCGCGTGCCGACGACTTGGGCCTGATCTTCGATTCTGACCCGCGCTACACCAGCAAGGACGGCGGTGCCGCCGAACCCAATCGCAACGCCGTCGCGCCGACCCTCGCCGACGACGCCTGATTCAACTCCCTGAAGGAACCCCATGACCGTGCTGCCGCACTTGGCCGCGCGCCTGTTTGGCGTGCCGCTGGCGATTCATCGCCCCAAACTCGATGTGATCGTGTCCGTGCTCGGCGCGCGCATCGGCGTTCCCGATCTTGCTGCGCCCTTACCGCCGTCGCCCACCGTGCGTGCCGAGGTGGCGAACACCTCGCCCGTGGCGGTCATTCCCGTCCACGGCACGCTGGTTCGCCGCACGGTGGGGCTGGAGGCGGCGTCTGGTTTGACCAGCTACGCGGCGCTGGCCGCTCAGATCGACGCCGCCGTCGCCGATCCGGCCATTCGCGGCATCTTGCTGGATGTGGATTCACCGGGCGGCGAATCCGGCGGCGTATTCGACCTGGCCGACCGCATTCGTGCCGCGACACATACGAAACCGGTGTGGGCCGTCGCCAACGATCAGGCGTTTTCCGCCGCCTACGCGCTGGCCAGTGCCGCAACCCGCCTGTTCGTGCCGCGTACCGGCGGCGTCGGTTCGATTGGCGTGATTGCACTGCACGCCGACTCCTCCGCCAAGGATGCCAAGGACGGCGTCCGCTACACCTCTGTGTTCGCCGGGGCACGCAAGAACGATCTCTCCCCGCACGAACCGATCACGGACGAAGCCCGCGCCGTGCTCGCGCGCGAGGTCGAGCGCGTTTACGGCCTGTTCGTGGACACCGTTGCTCGCCATCGCGGGATTTCCACCGAAGCCGTGCGTGCCACCGAAGCCGGTCTGTTCTTCGGCCAGGACGCCATCACCGCACACCTGGCCGATGACACCGGTTCCTTCGACACCGCGCTGGCGCAACTCATCTCTCACGTTTCACCCCCGGCGAGCGCACTGCGCGCGGCGGGATTTGCTCGTTCCACTTCCAAGGAAACCTCCATGACCGCTGAAGATGCTCCTGTCGTGGCCGCTGCGGCGGCCGATGACGCCATTCCCTCCGCGCCGCTGGCCCCGGCCATGCCAGCGCCGAACCTGTCGGCCACGTCCGCGTTCGGTGCCACCGAGGCGCTGGAGATCGCGCAGATCTGCACGCTCGCCAATCGCTCCCACCTGATTGCCGGGTTCCTCGAAACTCAGACCGCGCCCGCCACCGTGCGCCGCCAACTGCTCTCGACTCTCGCCGAGGACAGCCCGGAAATCGCCAGCCACATCTCGCCCTCGGCCAGCGCCACGACGCGCAATCCGCTGATCGACGCGGCCAGGAAGCTCGCGGGCAAGGAGGTCTGATATGGCATCCATCACCGAACCGCTCAACTTGGGCGACCTGCTCAAGTTCGAGGAATCCCATCTGTTCTCGCGCGACCGCATGACGGTTGCCGCAGGGGAACACCTGCCGCTGGGCACCGTGGTCGGCGTCATCACCGCGACCAACAAGGTGGCGCAGCTCGACCCCACCGCCAGCGATGGCCGCCAGGTCGCGGCGGGCGTGCTGCTGCAAGCCTGCGACGCGACGCTCATCGACCGCGATGACGGCCTGATCGTCGCGCGCCACGCCATCCTCAGTAGCCACGCCCTGCACTGGCCGGACGGCATCACCGCCGCCGAACAACTCACCGCACTCGCGCAGCTCAAGGCGCTGGGCGTGCTCGTCCGTCAAGGAGCCTGACATGCTGAACCCCTTCGACAATCCGTCCTTCAATCTTGCCTCGCTGACGCAGGCGATCAATATTCTGCCGAACCGCTACGGGCGGCTGGAAAAGCTCAACCTTTTCCCCGCCAAGCCAGTGCGCCAGCGCACCGTGATCGTGGAGGAATACGAGGGCGTTCTGAACCTGCTGCCGACGCAGCCGCCCGGTTCGCCCGGTACGGTCGGCGAACGCGGCACGCGCAAACTGCGCTCGTTCGTGGTGCCGCATATCCCGCACGATGATGTGGTGCTTCCGGAAGAAGTCCAGGGCTTGCGTTCGTTCGGCTCGGAGTTCGAGCCGGACTCGCTGTCCAATGTCATCGCGCGCCATCTGGAAACGATGCGGAACAAGCACGCGATCACGCTGGAACACCTGCGCATCGGCGCGCTGAAGGGCAAGATTCTCGACGCCGATGGCTCGACCCTGGTCGATCTGTTCCGCGAGTTCGAGATCGACCAGATCGAAATCGACTTTCCGTTCTCGAACGACAAGGGCGACATCAAGAGCGCGTGCATCGAAACGGCAGCCGCTGTCGAAGATGCGCTGGATGGCGAGTTCTCCACCGGCGTCCATGTCCTGTGTTCCAAGGAGTTCTTCCAGAAGCTCACCACGCACCCCACCGTGAAAACGGCCTACGCGCAGTGGCAGAACGGCTTGGTGCTGATCAACGACATGCGCAGCGGCTTCACCTACGGCGGCGTCACGTTCGAGGAATATCGCGGTAAGGCCGTTCACAAGGTCGGCAAGACCAAGAACGTGCGCGAGTTCATCGCCGAGGGCGAGGCGCACGCCTTCCCGACCGGCACCATCGACACCTTCGCCACCTACTTCGCGCCTGCCGACTTCAACGAAACGGTGAACACGCTCGGCAAGCCGCTGTACGCCAAGCAGGAACCGCGCAAGTTCGACCGGGGCACCGATCTGCACACGCAATCGAACCCGCTGCCGATGTGCCACCGTCCGGGCGTGCTGATCAAGCTCACCTCGGCCTGACGATGGGCTACGTCGAAGCGATCTATGTCGCCGCCGCCAATGCCGGTTTGCTGAAACTCGCCCGCTGGCAACCGGCGGACGGTTCTGCGCCCGTTGCCGCGCACGTCGGATTCACCGCACCGGACAACACCCTGCTCGATGGCTTGGCCGTGGGTACGGATTTCGAGATGGCGTTTCCAGCCTCGGTGTTTACCGGCATCGCGGTACGCGACGGCGTGGAGATCGGCAGTGTGATGTTTCAGGTACGCGACCTGCGCGCCGTCGGTGACGGTTCCGAACGTCGCGCGCGGCTTTCGCGGGTGTGATCCATGTCCGCCAACTCGATCCGCGAGCGGATTTTGCTCGCGGTACTTGATGCCGTGCGCGATTCCGTCACCGGCTTGGGTGCGAGCCTGCACCGCTCGCCCACGGTCGCGCTCGCCCGCGAGCAGTGCCCGGCGCTGGTCGTGTTCCCGGAAACCGATGCCATCACCGAACGCGCCAACGACCGGGTGTCGCGCCTGCTCACGATCCGGCTCACCGCACTCGCCCGTGCCATGCCTCCGGCCACGCCGGAAGGTGAGGCCGACCGGATTCTCACCGCCGCCCACGCGGCGCTGATGGCCGACGTGACGCTCGGCGAACTGGCGCTGGGCATCCGCGAACTGGAATGCGACTTCGAGATTGAGGAGGCCGACGAGCTCGTCGCCACGCTCCCGGCGCGCTACGCCATCACCTACCGAACCTTCGCAAACGACCTTTCCCAACAAGGCTGAATCCATGAAACCACTGATCCTGCTGCGCCCCCATACCCATGCGGGCAAGGCGTATTCCACCGGTGACCGGCTCGACCTGCCCGCACCCACCGCGCACTGGCTGATCGACCACGGCATTGCGCGTGCTGCTGAGGACGCTTCTTCGTCCGATGCACGGCAGCGCCATGAGGACGGCGGCACCGATGCCTCCACGTCCACGCCCTCGCCCAAATCCACCACCACACAACGTCATATCAAGGACAACAAACCATGAGTACCTACGCCTCGTTCCAGGGCCGCGTCTATCTGGGCAAGCGCGATGCGGGCGGCAACCCGCAGGAAGTGCGCTCGCCCGGCAACGTCGCCGAATTGAAGCTCTCGCTGAAAACCGATGTGCTCGAACACTTCGAGTCGCAGACCGGCCAGCGCTCGCTCGACCACCGCATGGTCAAGCAGAAGTCCGCCACAGTGAACCTCACCATCGAGGAGTTCACCAAGGAAAACCTCGCGCTTGCCCTCTACGGCAACCATGTCACCGGCGCGGGCGGTTCCGTAACCGATGAACCCATCGGCGGCGCAGTACCCACAGTCGGTGACCGCTACTTCCTCGCGCACCCGAAGGTGGATGCGTTGGTGCTGACCGACTCCGCTGGCACACCCGCCACGCTCACGCTCGGTACGCACTACACGGTCGATACGGATTTCGGGGCGGTGCAGTTTCTGGATGTGTCCGGTTTCACCGCGCCGTTCAAGGCCAGCTACACCTTCGGCACGGCAACGGAAATCGGCATCTTCACGCAGGCCTTGCCGGAACGCTTCCTGCGATTGGAAGGCATCAATACCGCGCAGAACAACGCCAAGGTTCTGGTCGAGCTGTACCGCGTCGCCTTCGATCCCCTGAAGGAAATCAGCTTCATCTCGGACGAATACAACAAGTTCGAGCTGGAAGGCTCGCTTCTGGCCGACACCACGAAACCGTTTGATGCGGTGCTTGGCCAGTTCGGCCGCATCGTGCAGTTGTGAGGCCGACGATGAACGATCTTGAATCCGTCTTTCCGCAAGGTGCAGATCTGTCGGTCGCGGGCGAAGCCCTCACCGTGAAACCCTTGAAGGTCGGGCAACTGCCCACCTTCCTACGGGCGATATCCCCGGTGATGCCGCACCTGTCCGGTGACATCGACTGGCTCACCGTGTTCGGCGAACACGGTGGCGCGCTGCTGTCGGCCATCGCCATTGCGGTTGGCAAACCGCGCGATTGGGTGGATGACCTGAACCCTGACGAGGCGGTGCTGCTTGCCGCCAAGGTGATCGAGGTCAACGCCGATTTTTTTACCCGGAGCGTGATGCCCAAGCTGTCCGGTCTGTTCGCGCAGATCGAACACGCGACACCGGCTGGTTCGATGTCCTCCAAACCCTGATCGGCCACGGCCACCGCCACGCCGACGTCGCGGACTACACCCTGGCGCAGGTGCGCGGCTATCTCGCCGCTGCCGGGCGTGAGGATGCCGCCCGCGATGCACGGCTGCTGTCCCTGATTGCACTGGGCACACGCGGCGATGCCCGACACCTCGACAAAACCCTCGACCGGCTCTCCTCCCATGCGCATCTCGATCCGCCTCGATAGTCCTGCGGCGCTGGCACACCTGCGCCGTTGGGGCGGCGAGATTCGGGAGAAGGCGCACAAGGCGGCGGCACGCGGCATCAAGGAAGAAGCCGCCGAACTGAAAGCCGACGTGCGCACGCATGTCGGCAGCAAGCTCACCGTGGCGAAAAAATCCTTCGTGAAGGGCTTCACTGCCAAGGTGCTGGACAAGGACAAGAACCGGCTACCCGCGCTGTATGTGGGTTCGGGCATTGCGTGGGCGGGCATGCACGAGAAAGGCGGCACGATCCAAGGCCGGATGCTGATTCCGCTGCACGGGCGTGTGGGGCGAAAACTGTTCAAGCGCCAGATCGCCGAACTGATCCGTTCGGGCAACGCCTACTTCATCAAGAACCAGCGCGGAAACATCGTGCTGATGGCCGAGAACATTCCCGAAAACGACCGCGTGCTGTCCGGTTTCAAGCGCCGTTACCGCAAGGATTCCGGCATCAAGAAACTCAAGCGCGGTGCGGACATTCCCATCGCCGTGTTGGTGACGCGCGTCTCCTTGAAAAAGCGCCTCGACATCGAAAAGCTCGTCGCCAGCCGCATTCCGCGACTGGCGGCGTCGATCCAGAAACACCTCGACACCCTCGACTGATCTCCCGTGGCCAAACGCATCTCCATCCTCGTCGCGCTCGATGGCGCAGACGACGGACTCAAGCGCGCGATTACTTCTGCCGAGCGCAGTCTGGGCGAGCTGTCGTCCAGCGCCAAGACCGCAGGCGACAAGGCCGCTGCGGGCATGGCCGAGGTGAAGGCAGGCATGAATGCCTTCACCGACTCGATCAGCAGCGCCAAGACGCAACTGCTCGCCTTTCTCACGATCAGGTGGGCGGCAGACAAGGTGCGCGAGCTGATACAGGTGGCCGATGCCTGGGCGATGATGTCCGCGCGCCTGAAGCTGGCCACCGCCGGTTCCAACGAGCTCACGGTGGCGCAGAAGGAACTGTTCGCCATCGCCCAGCGCATCGGCGTGCCGATCAACGAAACCGCCACGCTCTACGGCAAGCTGCAGCAGGCGGTGCGGCAACTGGGCGGCGAGCAGCGCGAAGCCCTCGATCTCACCGAGTCGATTTCCCAAGCCCTGCGGATTTCCGGCGCATCGGCTTCGGAATCACAGTCGGCGCTGTTGCAGTTCGGGCAGGCACTGTCGGCGGGCGTGTTGCGCGGCGAGGAGTTCAACTCCGTCGTCGAGAACAGTCCACGCCTCGCCAAGGCGCTGGCCGATGGCCTGAACGTGCCGATTGGCCGCTTGCGGAAACTGGCCGAGGAAGGCCGACTCACCGCCGATGTGGTGATCGACGCGCTGATGAGTCAGAAGGATGTGCTGGCTGCTGAGTATTCGCAGCTGCCGCAGACCGTCAGCGCCGCCTTCACCCGCCTGTCGAACGCCTTTGGCCAGTGGATCAGCCGCGTGGACGAATCCACCGGCTTCACCAAGAAACTGGCCGAAGCCCTGACGTGGCTGTCGGAAAACCTCGACACGGTGATGCAGTGGCTCACGCGGCTGGCAGAAGTGGGCCTTGCCATCCTGATCTACCGGATGATCCCGGCGCTGATCATCGCGTGGCAAACCGCCGGTGCCGCTGCCGTCACGGCGGCGACCACCACCAGCGCGGCGTGGGCAGCGGCGAATCTGTCGCTCTCTGATGCCATCGCCACGGTCGGCAAGCTGCGCGTGGCCTTTGCGGTGCTGGCCGCTGCCGTGATTGGCTGGGAAATCGGAACGTGGTTGAGGGAAAAATTCGCCATCGTGCGGGTGGCGGGCGTGGCGATGGTGCATGTGCTGATGCGCGGCATCGAGGAACTGCAATACCAGTGGGAATCCTTCGCTGCCATCTTCACCGGCGACACGATGGCGGCGGCCTCCGAACGGCATCGGCAGCGGCTGGCCGAGATGAACCAGATCTTCGCCGAGATGTATGCCGATGCGCAGGCGGGCACGGAAGGCGCGAAGGCGGCGATGAACACGGCAGCGACCGCTGCCGAAGAAATCGCCCGTCGCATGGAAGCGGTACGTCAGGGGACGCAGGAAGCGGTCGGGCGCGGCATCGAAGCCGTCCACGGTGCGGTCGAGAAACTAAAATCGCGCCTTGGCGAAGTCGAGCAGGCCGCAGGCAAGGCCTCGGGCACGGTGAACGATGCCGTGTCGAAGATGGGCGAAGCCTACAAGGGGCTTTCCGGCCTGATCGGAGCCGAACTGCAAACGCAGATCACGGCGGTCAAGGCGCGCTATGCCGCCGAACAGGCGGAACTGACCACCACGCGCCAGTCCGAGCGCGACCAGATGGCGCAAGCCACGCAACTGCTCACGGACGCCCTGAAACAGCAGGCGAGCTTGCGCCAGCAGGCCACGACGCAGGTGCTTGCCCTCATCGAGCAGGAATCCCAGGCTCGGCGCGATGCGGCGGCAAGACAGGGTGCGACCGAGGAGGAACGCCGCGCCAACGTACAGCGTGTGGAAAACGACATCCTCGCCACCAAGCGCCAAACCCTGACGCAGGCGCTGGGCGATTACCGCCAGCACATCGACGCGCTGAACGCCGAAGCCAACCGCCATCTGGCCGAAATCCAGCGCATCGAGCACGCCAAGCGGCAACTGACGATGACGACGGAGGAGCGCATCCGCGACATCCGTCGCCAGACCATGTCCGACTACGAGGCCACGGAAGATCGCAAACGCCAGATCGCCGAATTGCAGCAGAAGGCGCGTGCGGCGCTGGCAGTAGGCGAGTTCGAGCAGTCCCGCCAGTTCGCGCAGAAGGCGATGGACTTGGCGGTACAGGTCGCCAACACGCAGTCCAGCGAGGCCAAACGCGGCGAACAGGCCCGGCAGCAGTCCGAACAGACGTTCAGCCAAATCGTGCAACTGGAGTCTCAGGCTCGCCAAGCCAACCACCGCCGCGAGTTCGATACCGAGGCCCAACTGCTGCAACAGGCGGGCGACCTGCGTGCGCAGATGGCCAGCAAGGCGCGTGAAGCCGACCGGCAGATTCGGGACGGCAAGAACGGCGTGCGCCAGTCCATCGACGAAATCCGCGAATCCGAATCCCTGCTCAACGATGCGCTCGATGCCGAAGCCCGCGCCCACCGCAGCGCCGCCGACGCCGCGACCTCGGCGCGCAATTCCATCCAGCGCACCCTTTCCGACACGCAATCACAGATCGACGACCTCACCGCCAAACTGCGCGACGGGTTCAAGATCACGCTGGACGCCAACACCGAACGCTTCGACAAGGCGCTGGATGCGCTCGACGCCTCGTTGCGGGAAAAGGAATACCTGATCCAGATTCAGGCGGATATAGAGGAAGCCGAAACCCGCCTGCGCGAGTACGAGCAACTGCTGAAGGAAGGCAAGACGCTGCCGGTCGATGCGGATTTCACGCAGGCGCAACAGGCGCTCGACCGGCTCAAAGCCTATGCGGTGGAGCATTCGCAGTTCGATCTGAAGGTGTCCACGGAAAAGGCCGAAGCTGCCGTGACCAACGTGGAGCGGCAGATTGCATCACTCAACGATCTTCAAACCCAGTCGAGGCATCTGGTCGAACACAACGCCGATGCGGCGCGGGCGCAGGTGATGAGCCTCAACGGTGCGAACACCTCCAGCACGCACACGATCTACGTCACCAAGGTCGAGACCAATGCCACCGGCGGTGTGGTCGGCGCGAGCGTGGCGCGGTTCGCGGACGGCGGCAATGTCGCCTCGCCGCTGGCGAGCCTGCGCTTCCCGCGCATGACGGGCGGCACGGTGCCGGGTTCAGGCGATGGCGACACCGTGCCGCGTGCGCTGGATGCCGGTGCCTTCGTGATCCGCAAGGCAGCGGTTCGCAAGTACGGCATCGGCGCGCTGGCACGGCTCGGAAAAGTTGCGCGCTTTGCGGAAGGTGGCTCCACCCTGCAAGGCAGTGCTTCGGAGGGCGCAATGCCGAAATTGCCGTGGCAGAAAGGCTACGAACCGCCCAAGCGCAACAAGGATGTGGTGGAAGCCCTGAAACTGGTCGAACTGGGCTATCAGGGGATGATGACCTACGTCTCCTACCAGCTCGCGCACAACGGACTGGCCTTCAGTCCCTCGTTCCGCTTCAACACCGAACGGCACTACGGCAAGCAGAAAGGTGTCGATACCGAATACCTGCGCCCGCTGGAGTCCACTAAGACATTGACCGGTGTCGAACAGAGCACGGTGGGCCTCATCAAGAACCGCTGGCGCAGTGCGATGGCGCAAGCCCTGCTGACCGGCAAAGACCTCGAACGTGAGCTGATTTCCTATATGGAAAGTCTCGACGGCCAGTTCTTCGCGCGTGGTGGCGTTGCGGCTTCAGACACGGTTCCGGCGCTGCTCACCCCCGGCGAATACGTGATCAACCGCGCCACGGTACAGCGCCTCGGTGTCGGTTTCTTCGAGGCCATCAACCGCATGGCCGCACCCGCCAAGGCGCTGGCCGGACGCACGCTCGCCGGTGTCCAGGGTTTTGCCACGGGTGGCTTCGTGCAAGCGGCGGGCGTGGCGATTCCGCGTCCGGCATTAGTGACCGACGGCGCACCCACACGCACCGTGCGCGTGGAACTGGCGGCGGGTGGCCAGAAGGTCACCGCCACGCTGGATGCGCGTGACGAATCTCGCCTGTTGACCCTGCTCGACGCCGCGCGCGCCCGAACGATCTGAGTTTCCACATCCCCGATGCAACTGATCCACCTCGCCAGCGGGGACGCACTCGCGTTGCCCGACGATCTGCTGTGGGCCGATGAACATGCGTGGTCGCCTGCCGTGGCGACGACCAGTTACCTCATCACCGGCGCGCTGCTGGTGCAGTCGGCCACACGGCAGGCCGGTCGCCCTATCACCCTCGTCGGCCCCGCCGACATGGCGTGGGTGACGCGCGCCACGGTGAACACGCTGCATGCGTGGGCGGCGATTCCCCTCACCGATACCGATGGTCGCTTCGAACTGCGACTGGCCGATGCGCGCGTCTTCACCGTGGCCTTTCGGCACGCGGAGGTGTGCGTCGAAGCCGAACCCGTGCTGGGCGTGCCCGCGCGGCGCGACGGCGATTTCTACCGATTGACGCTGCGCCTGATGCAGCTCTGACCCAAATTCTGCAGGAGCCCCATGCCAATTCTCGTGGGCGACGTGAAGCTCGTCGCCAGTCAAGTCATGGACGACGTGCCCGAAGGCGGCGGCGCGCCCACGTCCACCGTCATCGTCGATGGCGCAAGCAACTCGCTGTTCAACGACATCAGCGAAATGGATCGCGCCGGTGGCCGCGTGAACCTGCGCAAGGTGTTCGCCTCCGTCCAGACCGACACCACCGACACGTACCTTGGCGGCAACGTGATCGTGGCCGACGCGCCCGTCGATCCCCGCGTGGCGGTGACGATCTTCTCCACGCAGGAAGTCTTCGACCGCCGTACCCACGCGCGCGACCGCATCGAGGCCTTCCTCAACAAAGGCTCGATGTGGAACGGGTATCTGCTGGAAAACCACATCGCAGGCCAACGCTCGATCCAGCTGTTCCAGCGCGAAGGCGCGGAACTGCCGCCGATTGGCAAAACCCTGCACCTCGTCCAGAACGAAGGGCTGTCCACTGAAGTCGCGCAGTACATCCGCGTCACCCGCGTGCAGTCGGAACTGCGGACGTATTCGTACAACGGAGGCAGCGGGATCACCGATTACCACGCGGTCGTCGTCACCTGCGATCTGTCCGATGCCCTGCGCTACGACTTCCCCGGTTCGCCGCCCAACCGCCTGTTCACGCAGGAAACCAACAAGACACGCACCCGCGACACGGTGGTGGCCGATGCCGCCAAGTATTGCGGTGTGGTGCCGACGACCCAGCCGATCCAGATCGGCGATGTGGCGGCGTCTGTCAGCAGCATATTCACCCAGCTCGTGCCCTCGGCCCAGACCGAGACACCGCTGCTCGACCTCACCGCCGGTGGCACCTCGCAAACCCTGATCGACTGCGCCAACGGCACGGTCACGTACCAGACCAACGCAGCCTTCAACGCGACCACGGTGATGTCGGTCGGCAATGCCATCCTGCCGGGGTCGTTCTCGATGGCGGTCAGCGGCAGCACCTTCACCGACAACGGCGGGCAACTGGTCGATGGCGCGACCGTGATCGGCACCGTCGATTACCCGCGCGGGGAAATCCGCCTCAACGCGGGGCTGGCCTACAACGCCAACAAGGTCATCACCTTCCGGCCTGCGGTCGCACCGATCCGCGTGGCGGACACCGCTGGCATCCGCGTCGAGATCGAAAACCGCAGCTACAACTACGTCCTCACCATCGTGCCCGCGCCTGCGCCCGGTTCCTTGCAGGTGAGCTACCGCGCACAAGGCAAGTGGTATGACCTGCGCGACAACGGTTCCGGCGCGCTGAAAGGCACCTCGCAGGAATACGGCGTCGGCACGGTCAACTACGTCTCCGGCACGGTGCAGGTGACGGTCGGCGCGCTGCCCGATGTTGGCTCGGAGATCGTGTTCGCGTGGGGCGGCGCGTCCAATTACTTCAACCGCGCCGACCAGAGCATTGCGCCGCCATCGGTGTCGTGCCAACTGGCGAACACCGGCATCACGCCCGGTTCCGTTCAGATCACATGGAACGATGGCACCGCACGCACAGCCACGGACGATGGCAAGGGCAAGATCACCGGCCATGCCACAGGGTCGATCAATTACCAGACCGGACTGATCGCACTCACGCCGACCAATCTGCCTGCGGGCGGCCAGACCTACACCGTCGCCTATACCTGGGGCCCGCCCTCCGAGGAGGAGTTTCATGCGCCGCTGCGAGATGGCTCCGGTGCCATCTCGCTGGAACTGGACTTCAATGGGCTGATTCCGGGCACGGTCGAACTGGAGTGGAACCTCCTGATCGAGCCGTATGACTACATCTCGACCACGCCCGCCGAGCTTCAGTATTACCGCCCCGTCGATCCCATCAAGACGATCCGCGACGACGGCGCAGGTCTGCTGAAGGACACCACCGGCGCATTTCTTGGCACGGTGAACTACGACACCGGCGTGGTCTGGTTCATCCCCGACACCACGATCCACATCCCGACAGCGCGTTACTCCGTCACCCGCATCGGCTTCACCCGCAATCCCGACGGCACGACCACGCCGGTCTATCGCAACCGCTTCTCGCACTGGCTCTACATCCCCGCCGGTGCCTCGATGCCGATTGATGAAACCGGCTGGGCGAAGGTGCGCTACCGCGCCGCTGGCACATCGAACTCGGTCACCGAAGCCTTCACGGCAGGTGCGCTGGAGTTTGATCTGACGCCCAGCTTCGCCGAACCCATCGTGCCGGGCAGCGTCAATTTCTCACTCGGCGGAAAAATCTACTTCGACCGGCTGGGCAGCCTCTACTACAACCTCAATCCGGTGAACGGCGCGGCGACGCTGGCCGGGACGATCAATTACTCCACCGGCACGGTCGCCGTGACCGCGTGGACGCCAGGGCAGCCCAATGCCGTGGCGCTGCGGTCGCTGTTGACCTCACTCGACGGCACGCCCGTCGATGAGGCCACGTTCCGCATTCCGGCTTCGCCGGTGCGCCCCTCCAGCCTGCAAATCCTCGCCACCAAGCTCACCGGCGGCACGCTCAACGTCAGCGCCGACAGCAATGGCGTAATCGCGGGCGATGGCATCACCGGGCGGATCGACTACGAAACCGGCGTCGTGCGCGTGCGCTTCGGCGCATGGGTGCCCGCTGCCGGGAACGAGGACGAAATCTGGTTCGATCCCGGCGGGGTGGTGACGATGGGCGGCGTGGCGTCGGTGTTCAAGCCCGCGCCGGTGTTCGCCGACACGATCAAATACAACGCCGTCGCGTACTCCTACCTGCCGCTGGATGCCGATCTGATCGGCCTTGATCCGGTGCGACTGCCGCAGGACGGGCGCGTGCCGATTTTCCGGGTCGGTGATTTTGCCGTGATCGGCCACACCGGGCAGGTCGGGCCGTTCACCGCCAGCAACGGCATGACGGTCAACTGCAACCGAGTGCGGCTGTCGCGCGTGCGCGTGCTGGACGGCAACCTCGCCGTCGTCACCGCCGGATACACGGTCGATCTGGAAGCGGGTGTCGTCAGCTTTGCGGATGTGAACGGCATCGCCCAGCCGGTACTCGTCGAACACCGCATCGAGGACATGGTGCAGGTGTCGGATGTGCAGATCTCCGGGCGCTTGGGCTTTACCCGCCAGATCACGCACGACTACCCCACAGGCTCGCATGTGTCCTCCGCACTGGTGTCGGGCGATCTGCGCGCCTACGTCAGCACCCTGTTCGATCAGGCGACGTGGAACGGCGCGTTCAACGATGGCCTCGTCGGCAATGCCGCGACCGCCACCTACAACGATGTGCTCGCCCCGATCACGGTGACGAATGCGGGTGCGATCACCGAACGCTGGGCGATTCAGTTCACCAATACGACCGCCTTTCAGGTGATTGGCGAACACGTCGGCATCATCGCCACGGGAACCACCGCCAACGATATCGCGCCGATCAATCCGGCCACCGGCAAACCCTATTTCACGTTGCGTGCGCTGGGTTGGGGTTCGGGCTGGGCGGCAGGCAACGTGCTGCGTTTCAACACCATCGGTGCGCTGTTCCCGGTGTGGGTCGTCCGCACCATCCAGCAAGGGCCGGAAACCGCCACTTCGGATGCCTTCACGTTGCTCGTGCGCGGCGACGTGGATCGTCCTTGAGCCAGAGGAACTCATGAGCAACAAGGTCAAATGGATGCACAACGGCATGGCCGGAGCGCCGGTGCTGACCAACAACTGGGGCAGCCTCACCGCGCTGCTCGATGCGCTGTTGGTCAACGGCTTCAACCTGAAACCCGTGCTGGAAATCACCCGCGATGGCGATACCGCCACGGCGAGGATCGGCTCCGGCCACGGCTTCATGGTCGATCAGGTGATCCGTGTCGCCGGGTGCGATCAGCCCGAGTACAACGGTGATTTCACCATCGAGGCCATAACGCTGGACTCGGTCATCTTCACGGTGGCGAACACACCGGCCACACCTGCGACCACGCTGCTCGGCATCACCGCCAAGGTGGCTCCGTTGGGTTTGGAGATCGCGTTCAGTGCCGAGAACAAGCGCGTTTATCGCAGTCCCAATCCCCTCTCCAATCGCCCCTTCCTGCGCGTGGATGACAGCCAGCCCGAAGGCTATGGGGCGACGTGGGCGAAGTTCGGGCGCGTCACCCTGGCCGAGGACATGGTCGATATCGACACCTTCGTCGGTGCGCGTGCGCCCTTCGACAACGCCAAGCCCACCAAGAACGAAGTGCCATCAGGCAGCGGGAATGCGATGTACGCGGGCTGGTTCAAGTGGTACTTCGCCCGCAATGCCACGCGCGAAACCGATGGCGACAACGGCAACTGGGCGCGCAGTTGGGTGCTGGTCGGCGACGACCGAGGATTCTTCCTGTCCAACTCCTCCGGCTGGGGCGGAGACAAGCGCCTGCTCTACAGCTTCACCGACTTTGACAGCTACAAACCCGGCGACAACTACGACTCGATGCTCACGGCATCGGAGCGGTATCGGGAGGTCTATGACTATCCCAACAACTATCCGAACCAAGACCTGTATCCGACCTACTCGCTGGAGACGACCGGCAAGATCTGCATGCGTGACTTCACCCATGTGGGCGGCAATGTGCGGCTGGGCCTGTTCTCGCTCAATTGCGGCAACAACCAGACCGTGTCTGGACGCTCGGCCAATATCCCCTTCCCGAACGGGCCGGACTACGGCTTCATCCTTCACCCGATCTACCTGCGCGAAAGCACCGGGCACCTGCGTGGCATCCTGCCGGGCGTGTTCTGGATTCATCAGAACCAGCCTTATCCGCACCTCACGATTCTGGAAAACGTCATCGGCTATCCGGGCAGGAAGTTCCTGATCGTGACGATGGACTACGGCAGTGAAGGCAACACCAGCGCGTTTGCCTTCGACATCACTGGCCCGTGGCGTCTTTGAGATGGCCTATCCACTCAACGAAACCTTTGCCACTGGCTTACCTGCGGGATTTGCCACGCTGGGTGGCGCGGGTGGCATCACGCCAACGTGGAAGGAAGCCGAGCAGGCCGTCGATCTCGTGTTCACGCAAAACCAGAACTTCTGGAAGATCGTGGCCGCACCGATGTCCACCGACTTCTGGATCGAGATGGACGTGGAGATCCTCGCGCATGTCACCAGCCCGCCGCATTTCGGATTCTGGTTCTGGACGGGCGTGGAACGCTACGAAGGTCAGCGGGTCGCAGTGTGGCAAGGGAACTGGGTTCGCAACCGCTGGGAGGCGAACGGTTCGGAAACCAGCAACGTACACATCGAGCCTGCGGAATGGGCAGCAGCCGGGGAGCGCCGTACGGTGCGGATTGACGTGAGGCGGCACGCGCTGGCGACGTGGACGTTCCAACTGTCCCTCGACGGCGTGATCCTCTGGCGCGGCTACGAGCGGTATTTCGATGCGTTTCTGCCCTGCGTGTTCGGCTATGGCATCACCTTGCGGCTGCACGGTATCGCGGGCGACGCGCCGAGCGCGCTGCCCGATCCACCCACCGAGGTGACGTCACGCCTGCTGCCGCCGATCCTTGGCCACCGCATTCTCGACCTGACCACTGCGCAGGCCACGCACTACAACCCACGCGGCTTCACGAAGCTGCTCGGTTTCCGCAACCACTACTACCACGGCAATCACCGCATCACCGGCACGGTGAAGGAAAAGGCCGTGCCGAATGACCGCCCGGTGTCGCGCCGCGTGTTCCTGTTCGATGAGTGTCGCCATGTGCTCGTGCGCGAGACGTGGAGTGATCCGGTCACGGGCGAGTATTGCTTCGACGAGATCAATCCCGAACCGCGCTACGTTGTGGTCGCCTACGACTACAAGCACAACTTCCGTGCGGTGATCGCGGACAACCTGCGTGCGGAACCGATGCCGCCGTGATCCAGATTTCCACCGATCTCAACGGATACCGGCTGCAAGGCGTCATCGCCTTCCTGTCGCTGGGCTTCGAGCAGGCGCGTGCGCAGGTGTTCGCGGGCGAACGCCCGGCCTTCGGCGAGACACCGCCGGGGCCGATGCTGGCGTCCATCGTGCTGGAGAAACCACTCGGCACGGTCGATGCCGGAATCCTGACGCTGACGCCCACCAACGAGGCGCTGATCCTCGTCACCGGCGTCGCGGCGTGGGCGCGCATCGTCAACGGCAATGGCGTGCTGGCGTGGGACTGCGATGTGTCCGAAATCGACGGCGGCGGCGAGCTGCAACTGCCGACGACCATGCTCTACGCAGGCGGCACCACGCGGATTTTGTCGGGAACCCTGGGGTGATCGCGCATGACAACCGATCTGCGCTTCGCCCAACCACCGGGCGGCGCATCGTTCGTGCTGGGTGCCGACGTTGGAAACGACACTCCTCCAGTGGATGGTCGGTTTTCGGGATCGCTGCCTGCGCTGGTGTTCTCGGCACGGGCGATCCCGAATGCGTCGGCCACATTCGCGGCCACGCTTCCGGCCATGACACTGGCCACCACCGGCGAATACCGCTCGCGCGCCGCACGGCCTGTGGTCGGCAGCGTGTCGTCCGGCTGGCAGCACGCGACGGGGTTTCTGGCTGGCGCACAGGAGCGTGTGGAGTCCACACAACGATTCGTGTTCGGCGCGGGCACGCGCTGGCAGGCGGCGCTGTCGCAGATTGTCGGTGTGGAATCGCGGCGTGCGGCAGTATTGGCACGATGCGACGTGCTGGCCACGGTGCGCTTCGGGGCGGCGTGGCGGTTGGATACGGGCGTCATTCGCGCATCGCACCAGGACGGCGTGCATCTGCGGACGGCGAGGGTTTTCACGTTCGCCGAAGCCCAGCGGCTGCCCGCCGTGCGCGCCGAAGTGCGCCATCAGGAAGGACTGCGCGACCGCCGCCGTGAGTTCACGTCGCGCTTTCAGGAGGCTGTTCCGCACGCCGGACGCACCCTGACGGAAATCATCCAGTCCGCGCGCGAACTGCACCGCGACTGGCGCACGCGCTGGCAGGGCGCGATGCGTCCGCAGCCGGGGCACCATCCGGTCGTCCCGGTCGATGACGGCGAGGAACCGCCGTTCGATCCCTGCTACATGCCGAACCCGAACCTGCTGTTTGCCCTGCGCGCCGCCACCGACGCGCATCTCCTTTTCCTCTGCGAAAACCATCCCGCGCCCGGCCAGGGCAGGACGGTGGTCGTGCCGATTCGACGGGTCTATGTCGTGCTCAATCACGTCACCTTGCACCGCTGGCCGGATGGCGCGGCGGTGCCCGTGTTCACGCTGTCGTTATCGCTGGATGCCGCCTCGTGGACGTGGGGCTTCGAGGCGTCCTTGCCGGCCATCGCCGAACCTTTGATCGCAGCCACCGACGGCGCGTCGCCAGTGGAACTCATTGCACACGTCAACGGCACCGATTTTCGCGTGCTGGCGGAAAACCTCAGCCGCGAGCGCAGCTTCGGCGAGGCCAGTCTGAAGTTGTCCGGGCGAGGCCGTAACGCGGTGCTGTCGGCACCGTATGCACCGGTGTTGTCGTTCACCAATCCGCAACCGCGCACGGCGCGGCAACTGATGGACGACGTGCTGACCGTCAACGGCGTGCCGTTGGGCTGGGACATCGACTGGAACCTCATCGACTGGAACGTGCCTGCGGGCGTGTTCGCGCAGCAGGGAACGTGGATCGAAGCCATCGCCGCCATTGCGGGCGCAGCGGGCGGCTATGTGATGCCGCATCCCAATGCCGCCGTGCTGCGCGTGCGGCACCGCTACCCAGTCGCGCCGTGGGACTGGCCTGCGGTGACGCCCGATCTGGTCTTGCCGGTGGATGTTGTCCAGCGCGAGTCCCTGCGCTGGCTGGAAAAACCGGCCTACAACCGGGTCTTCGTGTCGGGACAAGGCGCGGGCGTGCTCGGTCAGGTCACGCGCGCGGGCACCGCAGGCAATCTCGTCGCACCGATGATCGTCGATCCGCTGATCACGGAAGCTGCCGCCGCGCGCCAGCGTGGCATCGCGGTGCTGGCCGACACGGGAATGCAGTTCGAAGTCGGTCTGCGCCTGCCCGTGTTGCCGGAAACCGGCATCGTCGAGCCGGGCGTGTTCATCGAATATCAGGACGACAGCGTCGCTCGGCGCGGCCTCGTGCGCGCCACGCGCATCGAAGCCGGATTGCCCGACGTCTGGCAAACACTGACGGTGGAATGTCATGCCTAATCTCTACCGCCAATTCCGCCAGCTCATCCCGGAGCCGCCGCTGCAAGCGGGCGTGGTGCTGGAGACGAACGCCTCTGGCGTCGTAATCGCGCTGCCCGGCGGGGGCTTGCTACGTGCACGCGGCGAGGCGCAATTCGGCCAGACCGTGTTCGTGCGCGATAGCGTTATCGAAGGCGTCGCGCCCGCGCTGCCGCTGGAAGTCATCGAAATCTGATCCATCCCCACCTGCTGCATCCCCGAAGCCCGCCGCCGTGCGGGTTTTTTGTTGCCCACCGAAAAGGAGAGCGCCCATGTCCGAAGACACCGATAACCTGCCGCACGAAGACACGACCCTCGCCATCCCGCGCGAGGACTTCGACGAACTGCTCAACCGCGCCGCCGAACGCGGTGCTGAACGCTGCCTCGCGCACCTTGGGCTGGAAAACGGCCACGCCGCGCGCGACATCCGCGAACTGCGCGACCTGCTCGATGCGTGGCGCGATGCCCGCCGCACCGCGTGGCAAACCGTGGTGAAAGTCGTCACAACCGGCCTGCTTGCGGCGCTGCTCGTGGGCGCGGCGATCAAGCTCAAGATCATCGGAGGTGCGCCGTGATCGAAACGTTGCTTGGCAGCCTGCTCGGCGGCGTGTTCCGCCTCGCACCCGAAGTGTTGAAGTGGATCGACCGCAAGGGTGAGCGCGGCCACGAACTGGCGATGCAGGACAAGGCGCTGGAGTTCGAGAAACTGCGCGGCGCGCAGAAGATGGCCGAAATCGGCGCGGCGGCGCAGGAAGCCTGGAACAACGGCGCACTCGCCGCGCTGAAGGAATCGGTGTCGGCACAGGGCCGTATCACCGGCGCGAAGTGGGCCGACGCGCTCTCTATCAGCGTGCGGCCAATCATCACGTTCTGGTTCATGACGCTCTACTGCGCGGCGAAGACCTGCGCCTTCATCGCCGCTATCGGTGCAGGCGCAGATTGGAGTGCCGCTGTCATCGCCGCATGGACGGAAGCCGATCAGGCGCTGTGGTCGGGCGTGCTGAACTTCTGGTTCCTCGGCCGCGTGTTCGAGCGGGTGAAGCAGTGAACGCCGTGCTCGCCCCACCAGCGCCCATCGCCGTCCCGAAGCAAGCCATCGAACTCGCCAAACGCTTCGAAGGCTTCCATCACGTGCCCCGGAGCGATCCGGGGCGCGCGTATCCCTACCTGTGCCCGGCAGGGTTCTGGACGATTGGCTACGGTCACCTGTGTCCGCAAGACCATCCGCCAATCACCCAAGCCGAAGCCGAAGCCTACCTCGCCGCCGATCTGCAATCGGCGCTGGCCTCCACGCTGCGCTGCTGCCCGGTGCTGGCCACCGAATCGGAATCGCGCCTTGCCGCCATCGTGGACTTCACCTTCAACCTCGGCGGCGGGCGCTTGCAGACCTCGACCCTGCGCCGCCGCGTGAACCAGCGCGACTGGCCCGCTGCCGCCAGCGAACTGCGGCGCTGGGTGTATGGCGACGGGAAGGTGTTGCCGGGGCTGGTGGCGCGAAGGGCGGCGGAGGCGGCGCTGATCCTGTGACCGCTCTCCCCGAAGCTTACCGTTATCATCCTGTCTCAGGCCGTGAGACACCGCTGTGCCAGCTTGCGAGTGGCGAGGGGAATCAGGGTTGGTGAAATAGGCGCACGGGGAATGGGATGTCGGGGCGAAATCGTGATCGAGTATTGACCGAAGCGGACACCTGCCGCGAATTCGTCACGCCCAAGCTCATCGAAGCGGGCTGGAACGCGGGCGATCACTCCATCGGCGAACAGCGCACCTTCACCAATGGCCGCATCATCGTCGCAGGCGGCAAGGTGCGGCGTGGCGCGCAACGCCGCGCCGACTACATCCTCTACTACCGCCGCGATTACCCACTGGCCGTGGTCGAGGCCAAGGAAGTCGGTCTTCCCGCCGAAACCGGCGTGCAGCAGGCGCGCGACTACGCCGAAACCCTCGGCCTCAAGTTCGCCTACGCCACCAACGGTCACCGCATCATCGAGATTGACTACCTCGAAGGCACTGAAAAGGAAGTCGATCGCTATGCCTCGCCGCAGGAACTATTCGCGCGCCTGACCCAGAAGCACAAGCTCACCGAATCCTCTGCCGCGCATCTGCTGGAGCCGTTCAATCTGGCTTCGCAGAAAGTGCCGCGCTACTACCAGCAGATCGCCATCCATCGCGTCATTGAGGCCATCCTGCTCGGCAAAAAACGTATCCTCGCCGTGCTGGCCACGGGCACAGGCAAAACCTGCGTCGCCTTCCAGATCTGCTGGAAGCTGTGGAACAGCCGCTGGAACCGAACCGGCGAATACCGCCGTCCGAAAATCCTGTTCCTGGCCGACCGCAACATCCTCGTCGATGACCCGATGGCCAAGATGTTCGCGCCCTTCGGCGACGCCCGCTACAAGATCGCGGGCGGCGACACCAGCCAGGGCCGCGAGATGTATTTCGGCATCTATCAGGGCCTGTCCACGTCCACCAGCGACGTGTTCCGCCAATACCGCCCGGATTTCTTCGACCTCATCATCATCGACGAATGCCATCGCGGTTCCAGCAACGAGCAAAGCGCGTGGCGCGCGATCCTCGACTACTTCAAGCCCGCCGTGCAGTTCGGCATGACGGCCACGCCCGTCCGCGACGACGCCCGCGACACCTACGACTACTTCGGCAACCCGATCTATTCTTACAGCCTGCGCCAAGGCATCGACGACGGCTTTCTCGCTCCCTACCGCGTGCATCGCGTCATCACCACCGTGGACGCCGCAGGCTGGCGTCCCACCGTGGACGAGCGCGACCGCTACGGTCGCGCTGTGCCCGACGAGGAATACCAGACGAAGGACTTCGAGCGCGTCATCGCATTGCGCGCCCGCACCGCCGCCATCGCCAAGCATCTCACCGACTTCCTCAAAGGCACGGATCGCTTCGCCAAAACCATCGTGTTCTGCGTCGATCAGGAACACGCCTCGGAAATGCGCGCGCAGTTGGTGAACCTCAACCGCGATCTCGTCCGGCAGTATCCCGACTACGTTTGCCGCGTCACTTCAGACGAGGGCGATATCGGCCTCAACCACCTCGCCGGTTTTCAGGACGTGGACAAGCCCACGCCCGTCATCCTCACCACCTCGCAACTGCTCACTACCGGCGTCGATGCCGAGATGGTCAAGAACGTGGTGCTGGCGCGCGTGGTCGGCTCCCGCTCGGAGTTCAAGCAGATCATCGGGCGCGGCACCCGCCTAAACGTCGATTACGGCAAGGAATACTTCAACATCCTCGATTTCACCGGCACCGCTACCCAGCACTTCGCCGACAAGGATTTCGATGGAGACCCGGAACTGATAGAAGAAGTCGCCATCGACGACGACGGCAACGTGATCGAACCGCCGAAACCGCCCGAACCCGAACCCACGGGCGTTGACGAAGACCCGCCGGGCGGCGATACCGGCGGAGAGGATGTCGATCCTCCCTTGACCGACCCACCACCGCCCGAACCGCCGCAACCGCCGGAGCCGCAGCCGCCTCCACCGCCGCCGGAACCGCGCAAGTTCTACGTCGATGGCGGCGAAGTCGAAGTCATCGGTCACTTGGTTTACGACCTCGACGCCGACGGCAAGAAGCTGCAAGTCGTCAAATACACCGAATACGCGGGCCGCTCCGTGCGGACGATGTATCCCACGCGCGAGCAACTGCAAACCGCGTGGGCCAATCCCGGCACGCGCGACGAAGTGCTGCACCACCTCGCCAACTACGGCATCAGCTTCGAGGAACTGGCCGCCAGCAGCGGCGAGCCCGATGCCGACGCCTTCGATCTGCTTTGTCATCTGGCATGGAACGCGCCGCTGCTCACGCGCCGACAACGCGCCGAGCAGGCCAAGCGGAAGACGCAGGACGTGTTCGCGCAATACGGCGACACCGCCCGCGAAGTACTGGCGCACCTGATGGAAACCTACATCGAACGCGGCATCATCCAGTTCGGCGCATTGTCGGAAGTGATGAAGGTCAAACCCTTCGACCGCTACGGCACGCCGCTGGAAATAGCCGCCCGTCACTTCGGCGGCGTGAAGCAGATGAAGCACGCCGTCTCGCAACTCCAATCCGCGCTCTACCAATAACGAGACCACCGCAAGATGGCCAAAGGCAACACCGCGAAACCCAAAACGCCGCGCGCCCCGAAACAGGCCAAGCCCGCACTCACCACGCGCGAAAACCTCTCGGCGCTGATCGGCAGCGCGCGCAAGATTCTTCGCAAGGACAAGGGACTCAACGGCGACGCCGACCGCCTGCCGCTGCTCACCTGGGTGATGTTCCTGAAGTTCCTCGACGATCTGGAAACCAAGCACGCCGACGAAGCCGAACTGGACGGCAAACCCTATCGTCCGATCATCGAAGCCCCATACCGCTGGCGCGACTGGGCTGCGCGCGAAGACGGCATCACCGGCAAGGAGCTGCTCGACTTCATCGCACAAGAGCAAACCACCCGCGCCGATGGGCGCAAGGGCAAGGGTCTGTTCGCCTATCTGCGCGGCCTGTCGGGCGATGGCGAAAAGGCCAGTCAGCGCGACGTGATCGCAAGGGTGTTCAATGGCGTGCAGAACCGCATGGAAAGCGGGTACCTGCTGCGCGAGATTCTCAACAAGATCAACGCCATCCATTTCAGCGCCAGCGAGGAAATCCACACCCTCTCGCACCTCTACGAATCCATGCTGCGCGAAATGCGCGACGCCTCCGGCGATTCCGGCGAGTTCTACACGCCGCGTCCGGTGGTGCGCTTCATGGTGCAAGTCGCCGATCCGCGCCTTGGCGAAACCGTGCTTGATCCCGCCTGCGGCACCGGCGGTTTTCTGGTGGAAGCCTACGACCACATCGCCCAGCAAGTGGGCAGCGTCGATCAGCGCCGCGTGCTGCAACAAGACACCTTGTTCGGGCAGGAAGCCAAACCGCTGCCCTACATGCTGGCGCAGATGAACCTCCTGCTGCATGGCCTCGAAGCCCCGCAGATCGCCTACGGCAACACCCTCGACCGCCGCATCAACGAAATCGGCCACGGCGAGCGCGTGGACGCGATCCTCACCAATCCGCCCTTCGGCGGCGAGGAAGAAACCGGCATCAAGAACAACTTTCCGCCCAATATGCAGACGGCGGAAACGGCCTTGCTGTTCCTGCAATACATCATGCGCAAGCTGCGCGTGGCCGGTGCCCCGGTTCCCGGCCGCAAAGCCGCCGAACGCGGTGGGCGCGCGGCGGTGGTCGTGCCCAACGGCACCTTGTTCGGTGATGGCGTCGCCGCCGTCATCAAGCAGGCTTTGCTGCGCGACTTCAACCTGCACACCATCGTGCGCCTGCCGCAGGGCGTGTTCGCGCCTTACACCGACATTCCCGCCAACCTGCTGTTCTTCGAGCGCGGCGGCCCCACGCAGACGATCTGGTTCTACGAACTGCCACTGCCCGAAGGTCGCAAGAAATACAGCAAGACCGCGCCCTTGCAGTTCGAGGAGTTCTCGCCCGTGCTGGCATGGTGGAACCGGCGCGAGGAAGGCCCGCAGGCGTGGACGCTGGATTTCGCCGCCAAACACGCCGCCGCCGTGGAAGCCGCCACGCCGCACTGGCAGCGTGCGGAAAGCGAACGCAACGTCGCTCTCGCGCAGGGCAAACCGATCCGCGAACTGGAGCAGACCATCTCCGCCGCCAGCAACGGCAAGAAATCCGAACTGCAAGAACGCTTGCGCGATCTCAAAGCCAAACAGCAGGCGCACGAACAAGCCGCCAAGGCCGCGCAGGCCGAAGGCGACGCGCTCTACTGGCCGATCTACAACCTCGACCTCAAGAACCCCAACGCCAAGGGCGGGCTGGAACACGCCGAACCGAAAGACCTGATCGCCTCCATGCGCGGCCATGAAACCGAAGTGATGCGCCTGTTGGCTGAAATCGAAGCCCTCGTGAACGAGGTGCAGGCATGACCCGCAAAGCGCCCGCAAAGGCCGTGAAGAAAGCCGCGAAATCCACCGCCATCGCCCGCAACGGCGATACGGCCTATCTCGGCGTCCACGCCGACATCGTCGCCTTGCTCGAAGCCGCGCGCCGCGCCGCCGCGCGCAGCGTCAACGCCCTGATGACCGCCAGCTATTGGGAAATCGGGCGGCGCATCGTGGAGTTCGAGCAGGGCGGCAAGGGTCGCGCCGACTATGGAACTGACCTCATCAAGCGTCTTGGAATCGACCTCAGCCAACGATTTGGCCGTGGGTTTGGCTGGCGGAACTTGGCGCAGATGCGAAGTTTTTATCTCGTTTGGCCTGCCGACCAGATTTTGCAGACACTGTCTGCAAAATCGTCCGGCACTGCAATTTCGCAGACACCGTCTGCCACATCTCCCGACCTCGCCACGCTCGCCCAAGCCTTCCCGCTGCCGTGGTCGGCCTACGTGCGCCTGCTGTCGGTGAAAAACGAACACGCCCGCGCCTTCTACGAAACCGAAACCCTGCGTTGCGGCTGGAGCGTGCGCCAGCTCAATCGCCAGATCGACAGCCAGTTCTACGAGCGCATCGCACTCTCGCGCAACAAGGCCGCGATGCTGCAAAAGGCCGAACGCGCCGAACCCGACGACGCCATCACGCCCGAACAGGCGATCAAAGACCCGTTCGTGCTGGAG
Organism: uncultured Aquimonas sp.; assembly: GCA_964536455.1. GTDB lineage: Bacteria > Pseudomonadota > Gammaproteobacteria > Xanthomonadales > Xanthomonadaceae > Denitratimonas. The sequence goes on along the minus strand of CAZHXV010000001.1, from coordinate 22,842 downwards.
TTCCTCGGCCTCAAGGACGAATACTCCGAATCGCAACTGGAAGCCGCGCTCATCGCGCACATGGCCGACTTCCTGCTGGAACTGGGCGACGACTTCGCCTTCATCGGTCGCCAGCGCCGCCTGCGCGTGGGCGACACCTGGTTCCGCATCGACTTGCTGTTCTTCCACCGTCGTTTGAAATGTCTGCTGGTGATCGACCTCAAGGCGGGCAAGTTCAACCATGCCGACGCGGGCCAGATGCACCTGTATCTGAACTACGCCCGCCAACACTGGATGAAGCCCGGCGAAAACCCGCCCGTTGGCCTGATCCTGTGCGCGGGCAAGGACATCCACGAAGCGCATTACGCCCTGGACGGCTTGCCGAACAAGGTGCTGGCCGCCGAATACAAAACCGTGCTGCCCGACGAACACCTGCTGGCCGAGGAACTGGACAAGACCCGGCGCGAACTGGAAGCGCGGCGCATCGGGCGCGATGGTGTGGAGGGCGGGAAGTGAAGGCGTGGCGTTCCGTGCAGCTTTCGGAGTTATTGCGGCCCGCCAACGGCTCGACCGCCGTTGAAGAAGGAAAGACCTATCCGAATTTTGGAATCTACAGCTTCGGACGCGGCCTGTTCGGCAAGCCGCCCATCGACGGCATGCGGACGAGCGCGCGAACGCTCAATCGCGTCACCGCAGGCAACTTCATCTACAGCCGACTGTTCGCGTTCGAGGGTTCCTACGGCCTTGTCGATGACGAGTTCGACGGGCATTTCGTGTCGAATGAGTATCCGAGCTTTTCGATTGACCGATCACGGCTTGATCCGGGCTACATCAAGGCATATTTCCAAGTTCCGAAGGTATGGCAAGCCATAGCGATGGGGAGCAAAGGCGTGGGTTCCCGTCGAATCCGCGTTCAACCGGACAAAGTGATGGCGCATTCGATCCTGCTGCCGCCGCTCCCCGAACAGCAAGCCCTCGTCGCGCGCCTCGACGCGCTGACGCAGAAAACCCGCCAAGTCGAATCGCATCTGGACGCCGCCGAACGCGACGCCGAACACCTGCTGGCGCTGCGCTTCCGCGACATCATCGAAGGCGCACCGCTGCGCCCAATGGCCGAAGCCGCACCGCTGGTGCGTCGTGAACAATCCATATCGCTCGATGGCAGCTACCCGGAACTTGGCATCCGCTCGTTCGGCAAAGGCACATTCCACAAGCCGCCTCTGTCTGGAGGGGATGTCGGCACCAAGCGCCTGTATCGCATCGAACCGGGCGACTTGCTGTTCTCCAACGTGTTCGCATGGGAAGGCGCAATCGCCATCGCCCAGCCCGAGGATGTAGGCCGTTTCGGCTCGCACCGCTTCATCACCTGCCGCGCCGACGAAACGCAGACGAGCGCAGAGTTCCTGCGCTACTACTTCCTCACCGACGAAGGCTTGCTCAAGATCGGCGAAGCCTCACCCGGCGGCGCAGGCCGCAACCGCACGCTCGGCTTGGAAAAACTCATGGCGATTGAAGTCCCCGTGCCGCCGCTTCCCGCACAACGCGCCTTCGCCCGCCTGCAATCGGAAATCGCCGCCCTCAAAGTCCGACACGCCGCGATCCGCACCGCCAACGCCGCCCTCGTCCCCGCGACGCTGGAGCGCGTGTTCCACGCCTGAACGCCACAGGAAACGTCCATGTCCACCGATGCCACGCCATCCATCGAAGTGTTCCAAGACCTCACGATCTGGCTCGATGGCCACACGCCCAGCGAAGTGCGCGATGCGCTCGCCAAGCAAGCCGCGCCGCCGTGGCGTCACGCGCCGGAGCGGGAGCAGCACGATTCGATGGACAGCGATGCCGAATATTTCGCTTTCGAGTTGGAGGCGCAGGGCGATTCACCCAGGATCGGCTTGGTGCTTTGGAAAGACCACAACGAACTGCGCGTCACCAACCTCATCCCCCTCGAATCGGGGCAGTTGACCATCCGGCAATACAACCATGCCTTGCAGCAGTTCAAGGCGCAGATTGCAGACCCCGTGAAGGAGGCTCTCGGCCTGCGGATCGTGTTGACGAAAGATACCGAAACGCTGACCGACTGGATGTCGCCCGCAACCGCCAAACTCCTTCGGCAGTTCTCGCAGCTCGCCAACAAATCCACCGGCTCGGCACACCCCAGAGATCGCGCCCGCTGGTTCGCCTTCATCATCGCCGCTCACAAGGAACAGGTTGACGCAACCGACCGCATCAAGCGGTGGCTGATCGACGTGGATCATTGGCACCCGGAGCGCGCGGTCGAGCTGATCATCGAATATGAATACGGATTGGAACTGCTAACCCAGTTCGAGCAAGACCGGGACTGAGCATGGGGCTTCAACCCGCCGACGTGTCGCGCTTGGTGCAGGCGAACCTGCCTGTGCTGTGCCTCGACACCTGCTCGATTCTGGACATCATGCGCGACCCTACGCGCGACGAGGCGCGACCCTCCGATTTTGCCGTTGCTCTCGATCTTCTGGATCGAATCGAACCTCAGAAATCCCTTGTCGCGCTGGTGTGCGACCAAGCCCGCATCGAGTTTTCCGAACACGTCGATCATGTCGAAAAGGAGTGCGGCGAGAAATTGCAGAAGTTCGCCGAAAAGATTCGTCGCATCGACGAAATCGCCAAGCACCTCGGAGCCAACGGCAGCGCCGCGACTGGCCACATCCTTGGACATTCCGCCCGCGCACGTGCCGTTTCGGAACGGCTTCTTGGTGCATGCGAAAGCGCGCCACAGTCGGCGCAGATTCGTGACCGCGCTTTTGATCGCGTCTATCGCGCCATCGCGCCCGCGCAAAAGGCCAAGGATTCGCTCAAGGACTGCATCGTCATCGAAACCTATCTCGAAGCCATCCAACGATTGCGGAATGGCGGGCTGTCCTCGAAGGTCGTTTTCCTGTCCTCGAACACGAACGACTATCTGGATCAGGCCAAAAAACTGCCTACGGCCTTGCGCGCCGAGTTCGATGCGCTCGGCATGGAATACGCGCCGAACTTCGGCGCGGCACGCGGCTATCTCGGCCCGTAGCCGATCACATCAACGCCGCCTGCCGCGCGCTGCCTTCCGCAGGCCCAGCCTCGAACACATCCACCGGCGCAAGCCGTAGCAGCGCCGTCGCTTCCGCTTGCGATCCGCGCAACCACGTCGCCACGTCGCGCAGTTCCACCGGCACCACGGAACGCTTGTCCTGCTCGTCCGGGCCATAAGCCGGATCGGGCTTATGCATCCGCCGCATCAGCGGATGCTCGTCGGCATTGAGCGTGAGCATGGTGTAGCTCTCGACCACTTCGCCCGTGGCGCGGTCGATCCAGGTGTTCCACAGACCGGCCAGCCCCCATAGCGCGCCGTCGGCGCGGCGGAAGCGCCACCACACGTTCTTGCCGGTTTCCCAGTTGGGTTCGTCGAAGTTCGCCGCTGGAATGATGCACCGCTGGCCGCGTCTCCACGGGTCGCGGTAGGTGGGTTTCTGCGCCAGTTCTTCGGCGCGCGCATTGTTGGTGGAGTACGGCAGCTTCGCAGCCTTGGCGAAGTGCGGTATCAAGCCCCACTGGCCGACGACCAGTTCCGTTCCGCCTTCGGCGGCGCGCAGGAATGGCCCTGACGAACGCGGGTGGATGGCGGCAGTCCAAGCCAGCTCGGCGCGACTGCGGTCGATACCCCACTGGCGTTCGATTTCGGCGCGGTCGGGCGCGATGTAGCGGTTGCACATGGGCGAATTGTCGGGGAAGCGCCGGATTCGTGCAGGCCGGGCGGCCTTCAGGCGCGGCATTAGTCATTCTGCTAACGTGTTCGCCCCGTCGCAATTCCTGAGACGGGCCTGCCCGAAGCTCCGCCGCCATGTCCGCCATTCCGATTTCCCTGTTCGATGCCGCTGTCCTGCCGCTTGGCCCGGCACGGCTGTATCCGGTTTCCGTTCCGCTGCCGATGGGCGCTGCGCGCGCTGCCTTGGGGTTCCCGTCGCCCGCTGAGGACTTTCAGGACGATTCGGTTGACCTGAACGAGTTGCTGATTCGAAACGCCCCCGCGACCTTTCTGTATCGGGCCGAAGGCTGGTCGATGATCCTCGTCGGCATCCGCGACGGCGACATTCTTATCGTGGATCGGTCGGTGGACGTGAAGGACGGCGACATCGTGCTGGCGGTGTGGGAAGGCAACCAGCCGACGTGCAAGGTGCTGTGCATCAAGCCCGATCACATCGAACTGCACAGCCGCAATCCGCGGTTCCAGAACATCGTGCTTCCTCCGGGCACGGAGGTCGAGCTGTATCCGGTGACGGGCGTAGCGCGGTATCCGGCGCGCAACGGTGCGTTGCGGGGCTGAGCGTTGTGTTCGCCCTACTTGATGGCAACAACTTCTACGCCTCCTGCGAGCGCGTATTCCAGCCGGAGCTTCGCAACAAGCCGCTAGTGGTGCTTTCCAACAACGACGGCTGCTGCATCGCGCGGTCGGCGGAAGCCAAGGCGCTCGGCATTTGCATGGCGCAGCCGATCTTCGAGGTGCCACCGGAAATTCGGCGCAAGCTGGCGGTGCGCTCGGCTAACTTCACGCTCTACGGCGATATGTCAGCGCGCGTGGTTGCCATCCTGCGCGATGCCGCGCCGCGCGTGGAAGTCTATTCGGTAGACGAATCCTTCCTCGATCTTCGCGGCATGCGTGATCGTGTGGCCTTCGCCCATGACCTGCGAACCAAGATTCATCGCTGGACTGGCATCCCGAACTGCATTGGCATCGCGCAGACGAAAACCCTGGCGAAACTGGCGAACAAGCAGGCCAAGCGTGGTGAGGGCGTGGTCGATCTCACCGATGCCGCTGCGCGTGCGCGGGTGCTTGCCGACTTCCCGGTGGCGGACGTGTGGGGCGTTGGGCCGCGCTTTGCTGCGCGACTGGCCGAACGCGGCATCACCACCGCCGCACACCTGCGCGATGCGCCGTTCGACGACATCCTTTCCGCCTTCGGCGTGACCCTGGCGCGCACGGTGCGAGAGCTGCAAGGTCAGTCCGGCATGGAACTGGAAGAAGTCGAGCCGGATCGCCAACAGATCATGGTGAGCCGCAGCTTCGGCCAGCGCGTCGAAGATCACGACGCCATCGGGCAGGCAATGGCAACCTTCTGCATCCGCGCTGCCGAAAAGCTGCGCGCACGCGGCCTCGTTGCCGCCGCAATGGGCGTCTTCGCAACCACCGACACCTTCCGCGCCGAGCTGCGCCAGCACCATCCGCACAAGATGGTGAACCTGGCCGTCCCGACTGCCGACACGCGCCTGCTGCTCACCACGCTGCGCGGCGTGCTGGATAGGCGCTTCCTGCGCGATGGCTTCGGCTACAAGAAGGCCGGAATCTGGCTCACCGACCTCGCGCGCCCGCGCGACCTGCAAGGAGACCTGTTCTCACCGCCCACGGCTGGCAACGACAAGCTGATGGCGACGCTGGATGCGATCAATCGCCGCTACAGTCGCGGTGTCGCCAGGTTCGTCCCAAGAGACTGTCCTGATGACGGGACGACGGCTGTCCCGCATTTGCGACAGTCGGCAGGCGGTGCTTGTCGGAAATTTTATTAAATAATTGATTTTCAAGGATTTGATCGAATGGCATGGCGATTGCTGGGCAGGCGACAGGTTTCAGCCGTTTCCGAGGAGCTCCAGCATGATCCGCTTCATCCGTCTTTTTCTGCTTGCCGCGCCCTTTGCCTTGGCCTGCGGCGCAAGTCGCGCCGGGGAACTCGTCATTCCCCACAGCTTCAGCGCCAACACGCCTGCGGTGGCGGCTCAGGTGAATGCGAATTTCAGCGCCACCAAGACTGCCGTGGACGACAACGACACCCGCATCGCTGCACTGGAAGCGGCATTGACGACACTGCAAGGCAGCCTGGCGGTTGCGCAAGGCCAGATCGCGAGCATGCAGAACACGATTACGGCTCAGGCCACGGCCATCGCTGCACTGGAAGCGGCATCGACGACACTGCAAGGCAACCTGGCGGTTGCGCAAGGCCAGATCGCGAGCATGCAGAACACGATCACGGCTCAGGCCACGACCATCGCCACATTGCAATCGAACATGAGCGCCGTGCAGGCCAACACCGTATTGGATCTCGATGAGGTGCTGGAGCTGACCATTGATCCCCGCACCGGCCAATCCACCGCACGCTTTTCCGGGGTCAATGTGCAGGTGGTCAATGGCGAAGGCACCACCCCAACCCGCAACGGCGTTGGCAACCTGATCATCGGTTACAACGAACTCCCCGGACTCGCGCAATTCTGTTCGCTTGGTGAATACAACACCAACTATACGACCTGCGTATCCAATGGCGGAACCTGGGCCGCCAACCAGCGCAGCGGCTCGCACAACCTGATATTGGGCAACAGGAACGGCTACACCGGCTTTGGCGGCCTTGTGGCCGGTTTCAACAACATCGTCAACGGCATCTATGCCTCGGTCAGCGGTGGCAGCGCCAACATCGCCAGCGGAGATACGGCCGCTGTCAGCGGTGGTCTCTTCAACAAGGCAAGCGGCGATCAAGCCGTCGTCAGTGGCGGGGAATCCAATACGGCCAGCGGCCTGCGCGCCTCGGTCAGCGGCGGCAATGCCAACACGGCCAGCGGCAACGGCGCCTCGGTCAGCGGCGGCACCAATCGCTCGGCGACGGGCCTGGACGATTGGCGGGCCGGCAGCCTGTTCGAGAACTACTGACATGCGCGATTTCCTCGTATCGGCCCTGTTCGCCACCGTGCTGGCATCGCCCGCCGTCGCCGCGCCCAAGGGCGCGGAGGACGCGATCTTCCACGATGGCTTCGAAGCCTGCTGTACCGTGGGCGGCACGGCGTCCGGATTGGCGGGTAGCGGTCTGGTGCTGCACCTGGCCGCAGGCACCGTGAGCGAGAACCTGTCCATCCCCAGCAACGGCCCCTGGCGCTTCACTACGCTGCTGGGTTTCGGCGTGGCCTGGAGCGTCAGTATCCAGACTCAGCCATCAAGCGGCCCGGGCTGCCAGATCAGCAACGCCAGCGGCAGCATGGGCCATGCGCCCATCGACAGCGTCGTCGTCCAGTGCGGGAGTTTTCTGCAATGGGATGCCGGCCAATGGGGCGATCTGTGGCAATAGATCGGCTTGAAAAACTGCTCTAAAGACGGCTTGCATTGATCGATTCCGTTCAAAAACGGGGCGCGCGAATATTGGCTGCGCCCATCCTCCTGCCCGCAAACCAGCTCGATGAAGCCAATGAAGCGCGCCCTTTTCTGCCTGCTGCTCATGCTCCAGACGACGACATGCCACGCAATCGAGCCATTGGCCTCCGCGCGCGAAGCGTTCGCGCAGGCACTGGCCGCGGTTTACGGGATCGATATCGAGAAAATTGTCGTCCAGCCACAACATCCAGGCCTACCGGACAATCCTTTCGATCCTTTGGCAACGCCCCCCTTCTTCGCGTTGAGGGCGGACTGGCCGGAGGTGGACCCCGGCCCGCGCGGCTTTGCGACGGCAGACGGTTGCGTCGTCACAGCCCGATTCCCCGATGCCATCCGCCACTTGCTCGAAGCGGCTGGCGTGCAGCAATCGCCGGTTCCGACCGATGCCATCGTGCGGAGACTGATGTGGCTCTACCAACCCGGCACGGGCAATCGCCTGATCGACTGGCACCCGCAGCACACGCAGGTGACGACCTCTGTGGTAGCGCAAGACGCCAATGGCACGATCCGCGCCACCTGGTTCGTCGAGCGCGGCGGCCACACCGGACTCGTCAGCGTTTACCGCGCTGATTTCGTGCTTGCGCCAGACAATCCACCACGCTTCACCGAGAGCCTCCTGCAATGAGCATGAACCCCGCCGACCATCTGCCGCCATGCGTTTGCACCATCGTGATGATGTGCGGGTTGACGCACTGATGCGCCGCCGCGAAATGCTGGCCGGACTCGCGGGCACTGTCCTGTGGGCAGGGCGCGTCATGGCGCAGGCACCCGGCACGAAGCGCAGCGCGGACATCGCCCGCGAAATCTTCGCACGCAGCCTTGTCGATTCGCTGGGACTGGTGCCCGGCAGCTTCGAGGTTCATCCGCTCACCGGAGTGGAAAACATCAGCTCCCTTGCCGCACTGAAGACTGGCCCACTTCATGCGTGGACCGCCCTCGATGCCAATCTGAGGCCACTCGTCAACGGCTTTGCCGGGCCGGGCCCGGGCATCCAGATCGCCTTCGAGGGTTACAAGGGCGGCATCGGTCGCCCCGGCGGCCTGTCGGCGCTGATGCGCGCGATGCATGTTCTCGATCCACCGAACCGAATGCCGCTCGACGATATCGTCCGCAGGGTGACCTTCTGCCTCAACCGCACGGATCGGGCCGAGTTCCTGTTCGACGATGATGTGATGCGCAGTTCGGGCTTCGAGCCGCCGGCTGCGGTCCATCCGCCCGCGATCACCACCCGGCGCGGCCATGTGACGCTCACCTATTTCACCCTGGTGCAAGGCTTCACCGGCACCTTCGCTGTCTGGAAGATCGTGGTGACGGTTGCGACCGGCTACGACGTCATCGTCGCGCGCCAGGAGGTGGGCTGGTGACGGCAAGACTGCGGGAGTTCGCCAATCTCGGCCTCATGCTCGTCGTGGCCGGTATGCTTGCATGGCTGAGCGGCCGCGCCGACAGCGACCATCTGCGGCTGATTCTCGTTGCCGCCATCGTCGCTTTGGCGGCTTTCCTTCTGTGGAATTATCGGGAAAGCCTGTGGCGGCCACCTGTCATCGTCGCGCTGTCCTCAGTTGCGCTCGTTGCCGTCTTCCTGACCTCGCCGGACGCGAACGGCCCGATCTTCGAGGAGTTCATGGCCTTAGCCATTGGGGCGGCATTCGTCTGGCTGCTGGTGTGGCTGCTGGTTCGCGTTGTCTTTCCAAAGACGACAGCGAAACATGCGGCGCTGCCGATCCTTCTGTTGTGCTGCGCGCTTTCCTTCGCACTGCTGGCGTGCAGCCTCGGTGCCTGGCTCAAGGCCGTCGATATCAACGCGCTGCCGAATCATGCCATCGCCACGACGGGCACGGAGATCGCTGCACTGTGGAAACAACCCTGGGGCACGCGCTACAACGGCATCTTCGCCGCTGGCCGCATCGGTGATCCCGCCAAACGCCAGACCACCGAAGGCGGAGACTACCTCGCCTATTACAACGGGCATCGGGCTGTCGGCTTCTCCAGCGACTTCGCCACGCATCTACCTTCTTCCTACGTAATGCGAATGGCCGATGGCGCGGAAATAAGGGTTCAGGGCGTCGCCCGGAGAATACAGGCGAGCAACTGGCCGGACTGCGGCCCATATGCCTTCCAGCACTGCTTGCGGGAGGGCGATCCCGTCGTCATCTGGGCCGATCCCGGTGAACTGCGCGCCATCGACCGCGGTGAAACGCACAGCGCATTGAATGCGACGCGGGTAATCGCCTACGGCAGTTTCGAGGCGTTCCGCAGCGGCTATCTCGCCCGCGCAGTGGCGACGGCCCATGTCTTCGGCTGGATCGCATTGGCCTGTTTGCCGCTCTCCCTGCTTCCAGCGTTCCTCGGCTGGCGACGCTACCGCTGGCTGCGCACGCATGGCTCGGACGCGCCATCGCGGATCACGATTACATGGACATGAGAATGTTTTTTCGGTGCGCAGGAGAGGCATGAATGAAGGTGATTGGTGAAGTGATCGACGCGACGTTTGCACCTTTGGGCATGATCCAGGCATTCGTGATCCTTGCCCTGATCCTTGCCACGATGGTGGGCCTCTACTTCTTCGTCGGCCGGCCCAACACACTGGACTCCGAATCGCTTCGGAAACTGGCCAAACGGCGTGGCTGGAGCGTGGAACGCAAGATGGCGTCCGGTGGGCGTGGCTATCGCATCGAGATTCGCCCCACAGACGGATCGAACTGGTCGTGCGAGGTGACGCGCTATCGGAACACCGGGAAGGGCGGCCATGTACGGAAAACCGAGTTCATCGATCCAGCCGCCAATCTGTCCAACGCGATGGTGGTCATCGGCCCCGCCATCCCCGAAAAGGAAGCTGAAGCCGCCGCCATGCTGTTCGGTCGGTTCGGTGGCGGGCTCAGCCAGATGCTGTTGTCCAAACTGCTCGGCGGCGACTCCGAAAGCGTCGGCGATCTTCAACTCGTCAAGGATGCCGACATCTCCGACGCAACCGTCTTCGCCACAGAGGGTACGCCTGTGGACAAAATCACTGCCGCCTACACCCCGCCGCTGAAAAACTGGCTTGGCACGCATCGCGACGAGAAGGCGTTTCCGATCCTGATTGCCGGGCCAGACCACCTGCGCATCCGGCTGCGCACTGACGCCGATACAGCGGACAGTCTCGAAGCCTTTCTCGACCATGCGCTGACATCCCGCGAGGCGCTGGCGCGATGATGAGTGATACACCCACCTGAGGCACCATGTCATTCTGCGAGAAGCGGAGGCATCCCTGCATCGAACACTCTTCCGCTTGCCTCACCTGGAGCCGGGCACGCTCGGCTTCAGGAACGTCGCCATGGTTTGCCGATGCTCACTGCACCCGCAATGGCTGCCGCGCCAGCACCTGGTTGTTCTGCATGAACACCACCTCCCAGTCACCGGCCTGCTCGGGCGTGCGGAAACGCACGTAGTCGCCTTGCGCAGGGACGTACTCCCAGCCCCTGTATTCGCTGCCGTCACCGCCGACCGGCACGATGCCGATCCAGTTGCTGCCATGGCGCGGGCCGCTGAAGCCGACGTCGATTTCGCTGTCGGCGGACGCCGTGGCCGGCACTTGCAGTGTCGCTTTCGCCGGCAACACCTTCACCGGTCTGGAGGCGGCGATGGTCTGGCCTTCGAACAGGATGTACCGGTATTCGTAATCGCCCGGCTCGAACGGCGCGGTGACAACGCCGCTGCCGCTGGCCGCTTCGGGGCGGTAGTAGGCGTTGTTGATGTAGGCCCCGGCCTCGCTGCCAGCCGGGGCAAAACCGATCCAATGGCTGCCATCGAGCGGGCCGGTGGCCTGAATGGTGACCAGATCGCCGGCCATCACTTCCGCCGGGCCATCGACCCTCGTCTCGGCGGCCACCACCTTGATCGGGCGCGAATAGGCCACGCGCTCGCCTTCGTTGAGCACGTAGCGCAATTCGTACTCACCGACTTCGCCCGGCACCTTGATCTCCAACGGCTCGCCGCTGGTGCCCAGACGCGCGTAGTGATTGTTGATGTAGGCCGCTGCATCCTTGCCCGGCTGGACGAAACCGACCCAGTGCTCGCCCGCCACCGGGCCGCGTGTAATCACCGTCAGCGTGGTACCGGCCACGGCGGTTTCCGGGGCGTCGATCACCGCTTCGAGATCGCCGATGGTCAGCGCCACCCGCGTCAACACCTGCTTTTCACGGCTGGGGCTGACATAGCGCAGTTCATAATCGCCCGCCGTGGCCGGCATCGGGAAGGTGACGTTGCCGCTGCTGTCGCCTTCGGTTTCCGGCACGTAGGCGTAGGTCAGGTAGTGGCCATCGAGGGCATCGTGCGGCACCACCGTGATGTAGTCGCCCTCATCCGCCGGTCCGGTCCAGGTCACGGTCAGTGGCTGGGTGATGACGGCCTGGCCCTGCGGGGCCAGCGTGGCACTCGCCGGTGGCGGCGGCGGTTGGGTGCTGACGCCCACCGCACCCTGCATCGCGCGGCTCAATTCCTGCGCATCGCGGGCGTTGAAATAGCGCCCGCCGGTGTTCTCGGCCAGGCAACGCAACTGCGCCTGATGGGCGGGATCCTGCACGTCGAAGCCGATCACGTGCGCGGTGAAATCCACGCCACTACGCTCCAGTTCCGCCCCCACCGTGCAGGGGTCGAGTTTGCAGGTTTCTTCGCCATCGCTGAGCAGGATCACCGTAGCCTTCTGCTCGCCGGACTTGAGCGCCTGCGCGGCATCGATAACGGCCTGCGACAGCGGTGTCATACCCTTGGGATTGAGCGCGTTCACCGTATCCATGAACACGTCGCCTTGCAGCGGGCCGAGCGGGATCAGGGTCTGGATATCGGAACAGTCGCCCTTGCGGCGATGGCCGTAGGCGATCAGGCCGATCCGATTGGCCTGATCCCAGTTCGACACCATCTGGTCGGCGGCCTCGCGCGCGATCTCGATCTTGCTGCGACCCGCGATCTGGCCCCACATCGAGCCGGAGGCGTCCAGTACCAGCATGACGTTTTCGTCGGCCAGCGCAGGGGCGGCCAGGAACAGCAACGAACACAACAACGGAGTGCGACGCATGGGATGCTCCAAAGTCAGGTGAAAGTGCGGCAGGTTTCAGCGTTTCACGCCGCCAAGGTTGAGTTCGCGGAACGGCAGCGCCTCGAAGGCGAAGTGGCCTTCGGCACTGGCCAGAGTCTTGCCCTTGATCTTCCTGGCCATCGGCGACGCTGGCACATTCTGGGCGCGGAAACTGCCGGCCAATGCGTAGCTGCCATCGGGGTTCTTCTCGAAGCGTTCGATCGTCACCTGCGGCGGCGCATCGTCATCGGCGCGGTAGCTGTCGAACATGGCGCGAGGATCGGGCGTATAGGTCAGGCTGGCGGCTTTCAGTTGCAGGCTGGTGTCGTCGAAGTTCAGATCGAGCGAGAGCTTGGTGCCGTCGGCAGCAGTGCCGCCCAGGGTGACATTGAGCTGATGGATCATGCCGATGTGCTGCACCACCGAATCATGGAAGGTCTTGCCGGCCATGCCGCTGATGAAATCCCGCACCTGATCGGCGTTCACTTCCTGCTTGACGCCCGAATCGCGCAGCGTGCGGTTGGCCTCGTTCAGGGCGCGCTGGCCCTCGCCGGCCCGCAGCTTTTCTTCGATCTGCTTGTCCAGATCGTCGGCGACCTTCGTGGAAAGGGAGCGGAACGACTGCGTACCCTTCCCGACATCGGCCTCGATCATGCCCTGCACGCTTTGCCCCGGTTGCAGCGCGGCAGACTGCGGCGGTGTCTTGGCGGCGGCGGTCTCGGCGGCCTGGCGCACGGCATCGACGGGCGAGGACGGATTCGCAGGCTGTTGCTCACCGCAGCCAGCCAGCAGCAGGATCAGGGCGGGAATGAGAATGCGCATGAGTGTCTCCTTGGAGGGGAACGGTCTGGAGGGGCACGGAAATGGCTACCGAATCCGGGCGGTACCCGTAAAAACAGGAAACCGTCGAAAATCCGGACATTTCTCCTGTCCCACAGCGGAAGGCATGTTTTTCCTGAAGCCGGAAAGCCCATTTGCCCATGAATGAAGCCAGGGTCAGTGCGATGCGCCGGAAGCCAGCAGTGCCTGCGCGGCGTCGAGATCGGGACGGCGGAAGGCGTGGGACAAGGGCGATATGTCGATGCAGGCACGGAATGCGACCGACGCCTGCTCGGCGTCGTGTTGGCGTGCACGTCCCGATGCGAGCCGCGCGCGAGACAGGAACAGCTCGCCGCCATTGCAGTGGGCGGTGCCTACGTCGCGATCACTGTCGCGCAGACGCTGGTAGCGCGCCAGTCCGCGCGCAATGACGGCGGCGACCGGTCGTCCGGCGCGCTGCCGCCATTGCAACTCGGCCACGGCCAGTTGCAGTTCGGTGAGTTGCGCCAACATCTGGGCATCGACGTCGGCGTCGTTCGCCAACGCTGGAGCCAGGGCGGCGCTGGCTGCGTGCAATGCGGCCTCCGCTTGCGCGTCCGCCGACAGCAGCGTTTCGCGCAGGCGCTCGGTGGCGAACCAGGCATCGATACCGTCCGGCACGGCGAGTCCGACCGATCTGGCCTGGGCCAGCAACGTTCCCGCGCGCTCAAGTGCGGTGGCTTCGGACAGCTGGCGATCATGCGCTGATTCGGCTGCAGTGATCTCCAGCATCGCCGATGATGTGTAGCCATCCAGCCGCTGCGGTGCGATCTGGCGCAAGTGTTCGGCGAGCCGGTGCGCGCGCGCGCGCAGCGGCGCGTCGGACGTCGGCGCAGCACCGGGTGCCAGCGAGCGCAGGAAGGCCCAGAGATCGGCGAGGTTGGCGATCTGGGTGGCAAGAATGTCGGGGTGATCCGGCTGCCGCGCCAGCAGTTCGTCCAGCACGGCGACGGCGCGCTCGCCCAGCGCGCGGGCTGCCTTCGCATCGCGCGTGCGCTGGTCGTAGAACGCGAACACGTAGGTCAGCGAAAGATCGTCGGCCAGGGCCACGGCGTCGGGCTGCAATTGGCGCGCCGTGTCCAGCGCCCCGACGGCGAGTTCGTAGTCTTCGCCCGGCGACTGCTTGAAGTTGGCGCGCAGGCGCCCACGCTGGCGATAGGCAATGCCCAGTTCGTGCAGGGCCGGAACGTAGCGCGGATGCTGTGCGAGCAGGCCGGTCAGGGTGGCGATGGCCTGGTCGTAGCCCGCCAGGCTGGCTGCGAAGCCGCTTTGGCGCAACTGCGCGATGCGTATCTGGGCGCGTGCCAGCAGCAGCGTCGGTTCCGGGCGCGCTCCCGCGCGTCGGCTCGCCTGCACGGCGTCGTCGTGCATCGATTCCAGCGCCCGGCGTTCGCCGCTGGCGTCCTTGCCAGTGGCGCGCACCGCAGCGATGGCGCTCCAGGCCAGTGCCCGTGCTGACCAGCTTCCGGCACGATCAGGACGGACGTGGATGGCTTCGTCGCAGGCGGGCTGGAATGCACCCGGCGCGGTGGGTGGTTTGACGCCATTGCGGCCCTGGATGCGCACGTCGCGGGCGGCCGCGCGACAGGCGGCTTCGAGCAGCCGACCATCGCTGCGACCCACCTGCCGTGCCTGCTCGAAGTGCTGCAAGGCGTCACGACTGATGGCAGCGGCCTGTTGCTGGTCGCCGCTGCTGTCGATGACGCGCGCCTGTGCGGCGAGGATCGTGGCGCGCAACGCGAGACCAGCGTAGTCGGCCAGATCGCCGGGGCGGTAGTCATCGGCAGCGCGCAGGGCCGCATCGAAGTCGCGTTCCAGCAATGCCAGTTCGGCGCGGGCGCGCGGCGAGGCCGCCGGATCGATCCGGCTGGCGCGTTGCAGGGCATCGCGTGCGCCCTCGCGCAGGGCCCGCCCTTCCGCACCCAGCACCTCGGCGATTTCTTCGCTGGACAGATCCGACAGCGCGGCGCTGATGTCGCGGTAATGCGCCAGTTGCGCTTCGGCCAGCAGCCGCAGCGCGGCGGCATCGTGCGGCGTATGCGCCAGCCAGGACTGCAAGGCGGCGATGGCTTTTCCCGGGTGTTCCAGATCCAGCCAGGCCTGGGCCAATGCGCGCTGGGTGCGTTTCGCACCCGCCTCGCCCAGGCGTGTGGCCTGCTGTTCGAGGGCGCGCATTTCCTCGTTCAGGCCGCTGACGGCGGCAGACAGATCCTGCGCCGGAGCCAGCCGCAGCAGTCGCATTCGCTGGCGCAGCGATTCACCACCCTCGGCCAGTCGCGCGACCTGCTCCTCGCGCTCGGCAGCGATGCGACGGGCATGCAGGCTCCAGCCCGCCGCCAGCAAAACGATCAGACAGGCTACACCCAGCGACCAGCCAGCGACACGGTTGCGGCGCAGCCAGCGCGCGGCACGGTAGCGCAGGCCGATCGAACGCGCACGCAGCGATTCCCCGCGCAACCAGTGCTGCAAATCCTGCCGCAGCGCCGCCGCCGAGGGATACCGGCGGGCCGGATCGCGCTCCAGGCATTGCGCACAGATGCGCGATAGCGCCAGCGGCACGCTGCGGCTGACCCGGTGTGCCAGCGGTGCGTCGTTGCCGAGTATTTGCCCCAGCACGTCGGACACCGAACGCCCCTGGAACGGCGGCCGTCCGGTCAGCAGATCGAACAGGATTGCGCCCAGCGAGAACACGTCCGAGCGCCGATCGACGTGCCGCGCATCGCCGCGCGCCTGCTCCGGCGACATGTAGGCTGGCGTGCCCAGCAGTTCGCCCGCGCCGGTCAGACTGCACGCGGCAGTGTCGTGAACCAGGCCGAAATCCAGCACGAAGGGGTGCAAGCGCCCGTCGCGCTCCTCGACCAGCACGTTGCCGGGCTTGAGGTCGCGGTGGATCAAACCGGCAGCATGGGCGTGTTCGACCGCATCGCAGACGGTCAACAGCAGGTCGATGCGCGCTTCCAGCGGCAATTCGGCGGCAACGACATCCAGCGGACGGCCATCGATGCGCTGCATGAGGATTGCCGGCTGCCCTTCGAAACTGCCGAAGCCGAAGATGCGCAGGATGTTCGGATGATTCAGCCGTGCCTGTGCGCTCGCTTCGCGTTGCAGGCGACGCCAGGCGTCCGCACTGGCGTGCCGCAGCACCTTGATCGCGATCTGCCCGAAACGCGGATGCTCGGCGCGATACACACGCGCCATCGCACCTTCGCCCAACGGCGACAGGGTCTGGTCGGGCAGGTTGATCGATTCTGGCGACATGGCCGCAGGATACGTCAGGCGGCGAATCGGAGGACGCCGACCGCACTCAGTCGGCGTCCCGTTCACGCAGACCCAGCACTTCCATGCGCCGGTACAGCGTCGAACGGGCGATGCCCAGCCGCGTGGCGGCATCGCTCATGTTGCCATCGGCGACGGCGATGGCGGTGCGAAGGATGCGCCGTTCGGCAGCTTCCAGTTGTGAGGCCAGATCCTTCCCGCTCTCCGTCGGGTCACCGCGCAGCGCGACACTCAGGTCGAGTTGGCTCAGGGCATCGTCGTTGCTCAGGAACACGGCGGCGCGCGCCATTTCCCGTTGCAGTTCGCGCACGTTGCCCGGCCAGTCGTGCGCGATGAGGGCGGCATGGGCGGCTCGGGTGATGCCGCTGATTCGGATACCGCGCGCGCGGCACGCCTGTTCGAGAAAGCGCCCGGCCAGCAGCGCAATGTCCTGCGAGCGTTCGCGCAGCGGCGGCAGCGTGACCTGCCAGTCGGCGATCCGGTGCAGCAGATCCAGGCGGAAGCGCCCTTCGGCCACGGCGGTGTCGATATCTTGGTTGGTTGCGGCGATTACCCGCACCCGTGCCGGTCGAGGCCGACTGCCGCCGATGCGGGTGACCTCGCCTTCCTGCAACACGCGCAGCAGGCGAGCCTGGGTGGGCGGACTCATGTCGCCGATCTCGTCCAGGAACACGATGCCGCCGTGGGCCTGCTCGAACTTGCCCGGTCGCGCTTCCACGCCGGTGGCCACGCCGCGTTCGATGCCGAACAGTTCCGCGTCGATCAGATCCGGAGCCAGCGCGGCGCAGTTGAGGGCGACATAGGGTCGCGCATCGCCAGCGTGTTGCCGGATGAATTGCGCCAGCATTTCCTTGCCGGTACCCGATTCCCCCCGGATCAGCACGTTCAGGTCGCTGCTGGCGACCCGCCGGGCACGCCGGTAGATCTCGCGCATCCGCGCATCGGCAAGGCCACAGTCATCGTCGGCCACCGTCGGAACGTGGGCGGCATCGGGTGGCGGCGTGGCTGGTTCGCGCCCCAATGTCAGCAGTCGCAACAGGGCGCGCAGCAGTGCGGGGTCAAGCCGTTCGCCGCTGGCGTGCAGGCGCAGCGTGCCGTGTTCGACATGGCAGATGGAGCTGGCGGCAGGGTTGCCCTGCCGCAGCAGGATGCGGGCATCGTCACCGTCGCCGGAACGGCAGTCGATGATTTCCACGCTATCGGCCAGGCCGCTGCCGAGAAGTGCGTCACCGACGTGGCCGGCGCGGGCAAGAAGGGACTCGGTTCGTGCCAGCGATGCGATCAACCGTTCCCAGGCAGCGCCGCCCAGACCGTCGCTGCGCGTCGATGGCAGGGTGTTCTGGATGGCTTGACTGCCGTCGTGCCGGCTCATGTGCAGCGCCACCGCCAGCGAGGCGTCATCGGCGGCGATCGGTTGCAGGCGCGCCGCTATCGAACCGAGCCGGATTCGGGAATCGGCGCTGATCCGAAAGCGCCCGGCCAGTCGCTGACCATCGACGAAACTACCGTTGCTGGAACCCAGGTCTTCGATGTGGATGCCGTCGGCGGCAACGTGCAGCCGGGCGTGGTGGCGCGACACGGTGGGAAACGGTAGATGCAGCTCGCAGTCGGGAGCACTGCCCAGCAGATACTGGTTTTCCGCATCGCCGAGTTGGAAGCGCCGCCTCAGGTCATCGAGTTCGCAGATCAGGTGGAATGGCATCAAGCACAGATCCGGGAGACGGGCAGCAGATTATCCGATGCCATCAAGTTGATCGCCAAATTCACGCCTGTTGAGGAAATAGGTACGACGATGCAAATTCTCGATCTGCATTGACACTGTGGCGTAAGCGTTGCGTTTACCCCTTATCCAACGCCACCGTCTCCACGATGTGCTGGAACTCCACCATCACATCCGGCTGCCGCTGCGACAGGAACCGCGCCACCGCCTTGTTGTCGAGCAGCTTGGCGAGGAAGCCCTTGGCCAGCACGAGGTTCAGCACGTCCTGACCGTAGGACTGCTGCGCCAGCTTGAACTGCCCTTCGAGGTTGCCCATCTCGCGTTCCATTTTCATCATCTGGTCGGCGGTGACTCCGTTGAGCTTCTTGGGTTTCTGCCCGCCGACGAGCAGGTGCTGCGGTGTGGCCGCCAGCAGGGCTTCGGCATAGGCCACAGTGATGCTGTTGGCGGCGATCATCAGTTCGATGCTCTCGATCTGGCGCGTCGGCTTCATCTTGCGGATCACCGTGGACAGATTGGCGGAGAATTGCTGATCCTTCAGCAGATCGACGGCTTCGGCGCAGATGCCGTCGAGCAGGCCCACCTTCCGGTGGATGTGGCTGGTGTCCACGTTCAGCGCCGATGCCAGCTTGGTGATGGGCACGCCGCGCTCGACTGCGCGCCGGAGCATGTGATGCTCCTGAATCGTCGAAATGCGATTGATCCGGTTTGTTGTAGGTGTAGCTCTCATCGTCGGTGGCGATCAGGCACGGCGCGTCGGCATAGCCGACCCGCCCGTAAATTGCCATGTGTGCGGAGGTGGTAGGAACGCTGCGATTTTCCCTACAATCCGCGCAGTGCTGTCACGCCGCGAGACGGTCTCCGCGTGCGTGCATGAGAAGAGTTCGCGCTAGCCCCTGACTCCACCACCAAGTTTCAACAAAAACCGGCTCTCAGGCCGGTTTTTTGTTGCCGCCATCCATGGCGACAACCCTTCGGGCCATCGCTTCGCGATGTCAAAAACTTGCTCCCAGCAGTTTTTTGTTGCCCGGAATCCCGCGAAATGGCGGGCTTTCCGCCGCACCTGCGAAGGAGGCTGCGCGCCGGAATTTCCATCTCTGCCCGGTTTCGTCTGCGTTTCTGCGAAGGGGACTGTCGCAGCGTCTCCTTTCTCGGCACGTTGGCGCAGGCACACCTGGCGCAGCGGGAAGTGAACCTGACCCCGGCATTGCTCCCACCCCTGTTCCACTTCCGGCTCATACCACCCGGTCACGACCGGCCTGCTTGGCCTGGTAGAGCGCCTGGTCGGCGCGGGCGAACCAGCTGTCGAAGGGCTCGTCGGGGCGGCGAATGGCGATGCCGACGCTTGCGGTCAGGCGCATGTCGCCGTCGATGCGCATCTCGCGCAGCGCGCCAATGGCGGCCTGCATGCGCGTTCTCGCGTTGTCGCGATCGCATCCCGGCAACAGCATCATGAACTCGTCCCCGCCGAAGCGCGCGACGACATCGCTCGCGCGCGCATGCGCGCGCAGCGTTTCCACCAGCGCAATCAATGCCTGGTCGCCCAGCCGATGGCCACAGGTATCGTTGATCTCCTTGAAACGATCGAGATCGATGATGGCGAGGGCATCCGTCGAGGCCTCGGTTGCCCGCTCCGCCAGCCGCACTTTCTCGATCAGGTAGTCGCGCGTGGCGGCGCCGGTCAGCGGATCGAACATCAGACGCTGGCGCAACTGGCGATTGGATGCTTCGAGCAGGGGAATCGCCAGGCCGAAGTAGGCGGTCGTCGCGATGATCGCGATCGCCAGCTGATAGATGTAGACGAACTGCCCAAGCTCCAGCAACCAGAACAGCAGGACCACCACGAAGCTGATCGCGGCCAGGCTGACCGTAGTGGCCATGGGCGATTCCGTGTACGTCAGCCACAGCTGCGGAATCAACACGAAGAAGATCAGAAACGCGCTTTCGTAACTCTGGCCGCGATGGGCGATCAGCATGACCAGGATCACCAGCGCGATATTGAAGAGCAGCTTGTAGCCGAACGTACTGCGCAGGCGCTCGCGATGCAGGAAGGCATGCGCCTCCGCCCACAGTTCGCTGCGCCGGAGCAGGCGCAGGAGCACCGCGCCGAACAGCGGGCCGAGCACGACCAGGGCGACGAAATCGCCGATCCAGAACACCAGCGCGGTCGCCACCGGCCCTTCCGGGCCGAGTTGATCGAAGGCGACCAGTGTCGCGATCACGCCCACGGTGACCAGCGCCGAGGACAGCGTGGCAATGACCAGGAAGGCGATGATCTGATTCGGCAGCCGATGGCCCGGTTCACGCGCGATGCGGCGGAGTACGAAGGCGCCGAGCGCATAGCCGCCGATGTGAGCGATCGCATTGGCCAGCCCGAACCCCAGCACGCCGGTCCAGGCCATATCGACGTGATAGATCGACAACGACCACAGCGTGCCGCCGAAGCAGGCCAGCACCAGGTAGGGAATCACGCGCGCCCCCAGCACCGCGAGGCTGGCGAAGGTCAGCGCCGCAGGCGGATACCAGAGACTGGCGTGGGTGGCGAACTCGCCGAGATGGCCGATACCCCAGACGCCGACCCAGGCGATGGCCAGTGCCAGGCCCTTGAGCCAGCGCGGCCATCGGGCTGCGGCCGCAGCCATCGATGTTTCGATCACGACCTGGCCCAGTAGTAGACGCTGCCATCGTCGCTGGCGCCCACGATCGCCTGCCCGTTGGCGGCGACCGCCATCGGCCAGTTCATCATCGGCGTCGGATAGGACCAGAGCACGCAATTGGCGACATTGTCGAACAGGTAGAAATTGCCGGCGCTCTCCACGGTTTCGTGCCCGGGATCGGGTTTGCCGTCGGTGGCGCTGATCAGGGTAGCGGCGCGATCCAGGCTCACGCCTGGGTTGACGGCATATGTTGTGGGCATGGCCCAGCGCTGCACCGGCACCGGCGTGGCGGCCTGCGCATCGCACGCGAGACTGACCACCGCGCCTTGCGGCGCACCGGGATCGTCACCGACGACCAGATTCACGCCATACGCGAGGGTGACCGTTCCGGCCGTGGATCCGGCGATACCGAACGCATAGGCGATGTCCGCCGGCACGTTGCTGCGATGGCGCCAGACCGGCAGGCTCGTCGAGCCCGCGAGGAAACACACGCAACTGGCATCGTGCAGGACGCCGCCCCAGGCGGAGCCGTCCGCGGTGATCGCGACCCGCATCACGCCCGAATCGAACGCCGTCGTGGTCGCGTCCCCGAAGCCGGCCATCGGGATGATCGGCGCGGAAACGACGGCGCCGATCGTCGAGTTCCCTTCATAGTGGATGCTGCCGGCCACGACACGCGTTCCATCGCTACTGATCATCGCGCTTTCGATCGTGTGGTGTGGCGCCACGCTGAGTGTTCCGACCTGCTCGAAGTCAAGAGTCGAACCGCGCCGAAACAGGGCGAGGGAATTCAGGTAGCAAGCCAGCAACGTGGCCCCGTCGTCGCTCAGACTGACCTGGTTGACGCGCCCCGGCAGGCTGGTCTTCGCGTAGAGCGGGGAGCCCGTGCCGCCGTCGAAAGCGACCAGGAAGCCATCCGATCCGTCCGCCAGTTCGCCACCCGCCGCGACGGTCGACCCATCGGCGCTGATGGCGACCCAGAACACACCCTGGTAGGACTCGGCCGTGCCGACCGGCTGGCGCCAGAGTTGATTGCCGTCGGCATCGAAACACACCACCGCAAACTGACCCTGGCCGAATTCCTGGCTGGTTCCGGCGACGACCCGCGAACCGTCTGCGCTGAGCGCGCAGGAATTGACCTGCTCGGTCGCCGACAGCGCGCGCTGCCAAGTGGGCGTGGATGGAAAGGACTGCGTCAAGGCCGGCTCCCGGGTGTGAAGGAATCCCTACGTGTCGCGAGAATAGCAGTGGCGCCAAGGGGGCTAGGGCCTGTCATCAATTGAGCAAGATGGCTGAGGCGATCCAGTAGATCGCGCCGAGAAAGTTGCAGGCGGTCTTGTCATACCGGGTGGCAATGGCGCGGTACTGCTTGAGTTTGGCAAAGAAGTTCTCGATCAGGTGCCGATCTTTGTACATTGCCCGGTCGTAGTCACGTTGCACTTTGCGTGTTGGGTGGGAGGGGATGACAATCTGCGCCCCCTGCCGTTGCATCGGCTCAATGACCCGTGCCCTGGCATCGTAGGCTCGGTCAGCGAGCAGTGCCCCGACCGACACGCCTGGCAGCAACGCATCTGCACCTTCCAGATCCGAAGCCTGGCCTGCGCTCAGATGGAACGCCATCGGGTTGCCCAGTGCATCGACCACGGCATGGATCTTGCTGCTCAGTCCACCGCGACTGCGTCCGATGGCCTGCGCCGCCCCCCTTTTGCCCCGGCGCTGTGCTGATGCGCCCGGACGATGGTGCTGTCGATCATCGCGTATTCGTTGTCCGCGTCTTCCGACAAGGCCTCGAACACCCGTTGCCAGACACCGGTACGGCTCCAGCGGCTATGCCGCAGATGGATCACGCGGAAATCGCCGAAGCGCTCAGGCAAATCCCGCCAGGGAATACCGGCTCGATAGCGGTAGAGGACAGCCTCGACAAACAGACGGTTGTCCTTGGCAGTCACACCGACATGGCCGGCTCGGCCGGGAAGCAGATCGCGGATGCGATCCCATTGATCGTCTCGCAGGGCGTAGCGGCGTGCCATGGCAACGAAGGTAGGAAGGGGGCGACAAGCATCGCCCATCCGAGCAATTGATGACAGGCCCTAGG